>NZ_JAFCTN010000045.1:17349-45866 GCF_049896045.1 Pseudomonas sp. PWP3-1b2 | reverse complement strand
TGGCATCACCTCGGTCTGCCAGTTAGACCGAGGTGATGCCATCGCAGGCAAGCCAGCTCCCACAGGGGATTTTTGTGGCTATTGAGCTCAGGCGTTTTCCAGCAAATTGTGCAACTCCACAAATTGCTGTGTCAGCTTATGCCGTGGGTCCAAATGGATCAGCGGCTTGTTCTCCTGGTGCGACTCGCGCATGCGCACCGAGCTGGCCAGGTAAACCGGCAGCACCGGCAACCCTTCTGCAATCAACTCATCGAGCATCTGCTGCGGCAATGTGGCCCGGGCCTGGAACTGGTTGACCACAATGCCTTCCACTTCCAGGCCTTCGTTATGGTCTTCCTTCAATTCTTCAATTTCCGCCAACAGGCCATACAGCGCCTGGCGCGAGAAGCTGTCGCAATCAAACGGGATCAACACACGATCCGCCGCAATCAGCGCCGAAACCGCGTAGAAATTCAACGCCGGCGGGGTATCCAGGTAGATCCGGTCGTAATCCTCGCTCAACTCGTCCAGCAGCTTTCGCAGCTTGTTGATCTTGTGTTTGGCCTCAAGCTTGGGCTGCAGGTCGGCCAGCTCCGCCGTTGCGGTGATCACATGCAGGTTGTCGAACGGTGTTTCGTAGATATCCACCCGGTTTTTCTTCGAAAACCGCTCGGAAGACAGGGTTTGCTTGAAAAATTCGGCGATCCCCATCGGGATATCGTTGCCGGTCAGCCCGGTGAGGTACTGGGTTGAGTTGGCTTGTGCATCGAGGTCCACCAACAGGGTTCGATAGCCTTCACTGGCGCTGACCGCCGCCAGGTTGCAGGCGATGCTGGACTTGCCAACGCCGCCTTTCTGATTGAACACCACACGCCGCATGGGGAAAAACCTCCGTGTATCAAAGATGCTCCGAGTGTAGAGGGCGAAAGCGCCTGTTAGCTACCTCGTTCATCGATGCACTGGCGCATCACGAGGCGTCTGCGCGCTGACTGCCTTCCATTCCCGACAGATGAACAGGAACAGCCCGACCATCCAATCAGCTCCCTGGTAAAGGACAATCTGCAAATCCTCCCAACAAAATTGTAATCAGCCGTGAACAATTCTTTACCAAAGTTTGCTAGAACCCCGCAGCACCGGGATAATGCGCGCCATTCGGCTATTGCTCCCTGTCCCGGTATTCGGGGCCAATGGCCGCACATGGAAGCCCGCAGGGGCGGGATAACTTCTCAGTGATCACTTTTAACATCGCCCAATGGCGCGCCTGGGCCCCTGGCCTGGAGAGTGCGCACGACTGGCACGCCTGGGGCCGGGATCCCGTGTTGCTGCCTGTCAGCGATGCCGCCCCTGATGTGTCATTCCTGCCCGCCATGCAGCGCCGCCGCTTGAGCCGTTTGGCGCGCATGGCGTTCAGCGTGGGCTGGCCGTTGGCCGAAGGCCTGCAAGACCTGCCGCTGGTGTTTATTTCCCGTCACGGCGAAACCTCGCGCACCCTCGACATCCTCAGCGACCTGGCTAACGACGAACCGTTGTCGCCGACCCAGTTCAGCCTGTCAGTGCACAACGCGGTGATTGGCCTGTGGTCGATCCTGCGTAATGAAACCAGCGAAATGACCGCCCTCGCCGCCGCCGGTGATGGCCTGGAACACGGCATGCTCGAAGCCGCTGCGCTGCTCAACGAAGGCGCCCCGGCGGTATTGCTGGTGATCACCGAAGAACAGCCGCCAAAAGCTTACGCCGGCTGGATCCAGGATGTGCCGTTCCCCTACGCCCTCGGGCTGCTGCTGACACCCGGCGACGAGTGGCAGCTGGAACTAAAAGGCGGCGCTGTCCAACTCAGTCAAACCCAGTGGCCCCATGCACTGAATCTGCTGCGCACCCTGCTCACCGAGCAGACCACCTGCCAACATGCCTGGAAGAACCGTGTATGGAACTGGCGACGCAAGCCCTGACCGACAAACCACGGGACGCCTATTACTGGCGCCTGTTCGCTACCGCCGCGAGCTTCTTTATGTTCGGCGTGGGCGGGCTGTGTCTGCGGTTGCTGGTGTTCCCGTTGCTCAGCCTTCTGCCGGGCAGCGCGCAAAAGCACCGCCAACGTGCGCGCCACACCATCAGCCGGTTGTTCTGGCTGTTTATTCGCATGATGCAGCGCGGCGGCGTGCTGACCTACAGCGTTGAGGGCGCCGAAAAGCTCGGCCGGCCGGGCCAGATGATCATCGCCAACCACCCGTCGCTGATCGACGTGGTGTTCCTGATCGGCCTGATGCGCCAGACCAATTGCGTGGTCAAGCAGAGCCTGTTCCAAAACCCGTTCACCCGTGGCCCGGTGCGCGACGCGGGCTACATCAGCAACGACGGCAGCGCCGACATGCTCGATGCCGCCGCCAGTGCCCTGCGCGAAGGCCAAACCCTGATCATCTTTCCCGAGGGCACCCGCACCACCCCCGGCGCCGCGCCCGCCTTTCATCGCGGGGGCGCCGCCATTGCGCTGCGCGGTGCGACAATCATCACCCCGGTGGTGATCAAGGTCAGCCCCACCACCCTGACCAAGGCCGAACCCTGGTATCGCATCCCCAAACGCCGCTTTCACTTCAGTTTGCGCGTGGGTGCCGATATAGAACCACAGGCGTTCGCCTCGCTCGGGCCCGCGCCCCAGGCTTCACGCAAGCTCAACGACTACCTGCACCACTATTTCATTAAGGAGCTCGCCGAAGATGAGCGACAGACACAGCCTTGAGCACGACATAAAGGCGCTGATCATCGAGGCCCTGGGCCTTGAAGACATCAGCCCCGACGACATCGGCAGCGAACAAACCCTGTTCGGCGAAGGCCTGGGCCTGGATTCGGTCGACGCCCTGGAATTGGGCCTGGCGATTCAGAAAAAGTACGGCATCAAGATCGATGCCGACGCCAAGGACACCCGCAATCACTTCACCAACGTGGCCAGCCTTGCGGCGTTCGTCACGGCCAGACAGGCAGCTTGAGACCGTACCATGCAAACTCGTGACGATATTTTCAACACCCTGCGCGACGCCTTGGTGGAACTGTTTGAACTGGAACCTGCACGCGTCACGCTGGATGCCAACCTGTATCAGGACCTGGAAATCGACAGCATTGATGCGGTGGATTTGATCGACCATATCAAGCGCCAGACCGGCAAGAAGATCGCCGCCGAAGAGTTCAAGGCCGTGCGCACCGTGAATGACGTGGTTGAGGCGGTTTACCGTCTGGTCCAACCGGCCGCATGAGCCGTTTGATCGGCCTTGGCCTGTTGCTGGCGGGGCTGCTGTACCCCTTTGCGGTGTATTACGGCACCGAACATTTTGCGCCATGGCAATTCGGTTTGCTGCTCGGCAGCCTGTGGCTGTTGCGCGCACTTACTGGCGCGCGGCGGCCCGGCAGTCGCTGGATGGCCGTTGCGGTGATCGTGTTCTGCCTGTTGCTGGCCTGGTTCGACAACCCGCACCTGCTGCGCTGGTACCCGAGCCTGGTCAGTGCGTTCATGCTGGCGCTGTTCGGCTTGAGCCTGAAATACGGCCCGCCGATGGTCGAACGCCTGGCGCGCATGACCCAGCCCGATCTGCCGCCGAAGGGCATTGTGTATACGCGCCAGGTCACCGTGGTGTGGAGCGTGTTTTTTCTGTGTAATGGCCTGCTCGCCGCCGCCCTCACATTGTGGGCGCCGCTGAGCTGGTGGACGTTGTACAACGGCCTGATCGCCTACGGGCTGATGGGGCTGTTGTTTGCCGTGGAATGGCTAGTACGACAAAGGGTTCGAGGCCGCGTATGGAAGGGTTGAAACTTGAGCACCTGCTGCTTGAGCCGCTGCAACTGCGTTCGGTGACCACCGAGCCTGCGATGAACCATGCCCAGCTGTGGGAGCAGTCACTGAGCCTTGCGGCCGGGCTGCACGCGCGCGGCATTCAGCGTTTGGCGGTGCACCTGGAAGACGCCGGGCTGCTGGCGATTGCCCTGCTTGGCGCCTGGCGTGCCGGGGCCAGCGTGCTGCTGCCTGCCGACCTGCAACCGCAAACCCGCCAGCGCTGGGACGACTCGGTTGACGCCTGGCTGGTCGAAGCGGCTGACCTCGACGCGTTGTATCAAGCGCCCTTGGCGCCCGCCGCGCTGGACCTGGACACCTGCCAACTGAGCCTGTGCACTTCCGGCTCCAGCGGCGAGCCCAAGCGCATCCACAAATCCCTGCGCCAACTGGCCAATGAAGTCGAGGCTCTGGAATCACTGTGGGGCGCAGACCTCAAGGACGCCTGCATCATCGGCAGCGTCGCCACCCAACACATCTACGGTTTGCTATTTCGCGTGTTGTGGCCGTTGTGCGCCGGTCGCACCTTTGTGCGCAAGCAACTGGCGTTTCCTGAAGACCTGCAACGCGCCAGCCGCGAACACCCGCAATTTGCCTGGGTTGCCAGCCCGGCGCTGCTCAAGCGCATGGGTGACAACCTCGACTGGCCCGCGCTGAGCCAGGTGTCGCGGGTATTTTCGTCGGGTGGCGCGCTGCCCATTGAGGCCGCCGGCGACCTTTATGACCGCTTGCAGCAGTGGCCGACAGAGATCCTCGGCAGCTCGGAAACCGGCGGCATCGCCTGGCGTCAGGGCGCGCAACCGTGGCAGCCGTTTGCCGATGTGCAATTAAGCCAGGACGCCGACGGTGCACTGCGCATTGCATCAACGTATTTGCCTGAAGGGCATATCGAACAGACCGCCGACGCTGCGCGCATCCATGCCGATGGCCGCTTTGAACTGCTCGGGCGCCTGGACCGCATCGTGAAGCTGGAAGAAAAACGCATCTCCCTGCCCATGCTCGAACAGGCGCTGATGACCCACCCGTGGGTCGCCGAAACCCGCCTGGGCGTGGTGCAGGAAAACCGCGCATCCCTCGGCGCGCTGGTGGTGTTGAGCGCTGATGGCCTGCATGCTCTGCGCAACGAAGGCCGGCGCGCCGTCACCCGAACCCTGCGCGAGCATTTGAGCGAACATTGCGAAGCGCTGGCCCTGCCCCGCCGCTGGCGGCTTCTGCGCCAGCTGCCTCTGAACAGCCAGGGCAAACTGCCCCAAGCCGACGTCGAAGCCTTGCTGTTGGCGCCTCGACCGAAAGCGCCGCACGTGCTGGAACAGGTTGAAGCCGACGGCGAATGGACCCTGCAACTGAGCGTGCCACCGGACCTCGCTTACTTCAGCGGCCACTTCCCGATCACACCGGTACTGCCGGGCGTGGTGCAAGTGGAATGGGCGTTCAACCTGGGCCAGCAACTGCTCGACCTGCCACCAATTTTTGCCGGGATGGAAGTGCTCAAATTCCAGCAACTGGTGCGCCCCGGCGACACCGTCGAACTGCACCTGCGCTTCGACCCAGAACGCCGCAAGCTGTACTTCGCCTACCGCAACGGCGTAGCCGCCTGCTCCAGCGGTCGCATTCAACTGGAGAAGCCCAGTGAATAGGTTTTTCAGACTGTCCGGTTCGTTGTGGCCAGTGTGCTTACTGTGGCAAGCGGGCTTGTTGTGGCGAGCGGGCTTGCCCCGCGTTGGGCTGCGAAGCAGCCCCAAAACCTGCAATGGAGTTCCGTCTGGCACACCGGGGTTACCTCTCTGGGGCCGCTTCGCAGCCCAACGCGGGGCAAGCCCGCTCGCCACAGCAAGCCCGCTCGCCACAACAATCACACTGGCCACAGCAATCACACTGACCAAAGTCGGTTTTCCAGCCCGAGACGTGCGCCATGCATAACCCCTGCGCCCTGATCCCGGTCTACAACCATGAAGCCGCCGTGCCAGCCGTGGTTCACAGCCTGTTGAACAACGGCCTGCCGTGCCTGTTGGTGGACGATGGCAGCAGCCCAAGCTGCGCGGCGGTGCTTGCACAGTTGGCCACGCTGGAAAATGTCACCCTGCTGACCCTGCCAAATAATCAAGGCAAAGGTGGCGCGGTCATGGCCGGTTTTCGCGAAGCCGCGCGCCTGGGCTACAGCCACGCGCTGCAAGTCGACGCCGACGGCCAGCACGACCTGCGTGAAGTCGAAACCTTTATTGACACCTCCCGCAGGCACCCCGATGCGGTGATCTGCGGCTACCCCGAATACGACGACAGCGTGCCCAAAGGCCGCCTGTACGCGCGCTACCTGACCCACGTGTGGGTATGGATCAACACCCTTTCGCTGCAAATCCGCGATTCGATGTGCGGCTTTCGCGTGTACCCGCTGGCGCCCACGCTGGCACTGATGGACTCGGCCTACATCGGCACGCGCATGGACTTCGACTCCGACATCCTCGTGCGCCTGGCCTGGCGCAACCAGCCGATGCGCTGGCTGCCGACCCAAGTGCATTACCCCGCCGACGGCCTGTCGCACTTCCGTTTGTTCCACGACAACGTACGCATCTCGGCCATGCACACCCGGCTGTTTTTCGGCATGGTGGTGCGCGCACCGATGATCTTGTGGCGGCGGTGGCAGGCATGAACGACAGCACCAAGCACTGGGCCGACCGTGAGGAGCGCGGCAGTTTCTGGCTGATGAAACTCACCGCCGTCGCCGCCAAGGTGCTTGGCCGTCGCCTGCTGAGCCCGGTGCTCTACGGCATCGTCTTGTACTTCTTCCTGTTCGGCCGCACCGCGCGCCAGAGTGCCTGGGAATACCAGCAACGCCTGGCCGACTGGAGTGGCCGCGATGAGCTGCGCCCCAGCCTTAAATCAGTCTTCGGCCAGTTCATGGCCTTCGCCGATTCCTTGCTCGACAAGCTCGACGTGTGGAACGGCAAGCTGCGCATCGAACAGATCGAAATAGACGACCCGGCGCAATTGCGCGGCCAACTGCGCGGCGAGCGCGGGCAGATGCTGGTGGGCGCGCACCTGGGCAACCTCGAAGTGTGCCGCGCCCTCGCCGAGATCGGCGAGCAAGTCACCATGAACGTGCTGGTGCACACCAAGCACGCCGAGCAATTCAACCGTCTGCTGGGCGAAGCCGGGGCCACACATTTGCGCCTGATTCAGGTCAGCGAACTGGACCCGGCCACCATGCTGCTGCTCAGCCAGCGCCTGGACGAAGGCGAGTGGCTGGCCATCGCCGGCGACCGCGTGCCGCTGCATGGCGGGCGCAAGGTGCGGGTGGATTTTCTCGGCGTTGACGCGGCGTTTCCCCAAGGCCCGTGGCTGCTGGCCGGCCTGCTGAAATGCCCGGTCAATTTGCTGATGTGCCTCAAACATAAGGGTCGCTACCGCCTGACCATCGAGCCGTTCGCCGATGTGATCGAGTGGAAGCGCAGCACCCGCGAGCAGGTGATCGCCCAGTGGACCGCGCGCTACGCCGCGCGCCTGGGCCAGTTCTGCCTGGCAGCGCCCCGACAATGGTTCAACTTTTACCCATTCTGGAAGACCGATGACGACGCATCTTGAGCCGGTAACCTTTGGCGAGCGCCCATTGCGCATTGAAGACGTGCTGGCCCTGGCCAACCGTCAGGCGCCTACGCAGCTGCAAAACGACGCCGCGTACCGCCAGCGCATCGCCAAGGGCGCGCAGTTTCTCGACTCGCTGCTGGACAAGGAAGGTGTGATCTACGGCGTGACCACCGGCTACGGCGACTCGTGCGTGGTAGCGGTGCCGTTGCAACACGTCGAAGCATTGCCGCGTCACCTCTACACTTTCCACGGCTGCGGCCTGGGCAAGTTGCTTGATGCACAGGCCACCCGCGCGGTGCTGGCCGCGCGTTTGCAGTCGCTGTGCCACGGCGTGTCCGGGGTGCGCGTGGAACTGCTGGAGCGCCTGCACGCGTTCCTCGAACATGACGTGCTGCCGCTGATCCCGGAAGAGGGCTCGGTGGGCGCCAGCGGCGATTTGACCCCGCTGTCTTACGTCGCCGCGACCCTGTCCGGTGAGCGCGAAGTGATGTTCCGTGGCGAACGTCGCCAGGCTGCCGACGTGCACCGCGAACTGGGCTGGGAGCCGCTGGTACTGCGCCCCAAGGAAGCCCTGGCATTGATGAACGGCACCGCCGTAATGACTGGCCTGGCGTGCCTGGCCTTCGCCCGCGCCGACTACCTGCTGCAACTGGCCACGCGCATCACCGCGCTGAACGTGGTGGCGCTGCAAGGCAACCCGGAGCACTTCGACGAACGCCTGTTCGCCGCCAAGCCGCACCCTGGGCAGATGCAAGTTGCCGCCTGGCTGCGCAAAGACCTGGCGATTGATGCGCTAACGGCGCCGCTGCATCGCCTGCAGGACCGCTACTCGCTGCGCTGCGCGCCCCACGTGCTGGGCGTGTTGGCCGACAGCTTGAATTGGCTGCGCTCGTTTATCGAAATCGAGCTGAACAGCGCCAACGACAACCCGATCATTGATGCCGAAGAAGAGCGCGTGCTGCACGGCGGGCACTTCTACGGCGGCCACATTGCCTTCGCCATGGACAGCCTGAAAACGCTTGTGGCCAACGTCGCCGACCTGCTCGACCGCCAACTCGCGTTGCTGGTGGATGTGCGCTACAACCACGGCCTGCCGAGCAACCTGTCGGGTGCGCCAGCGGATCGCGCGATGATCAACCATGGCTTCAAGGCCGTGCAAATCGGCACCAGCGCCTGGACCGCCGAAGCCTTGAAAAACACCATGCCGGCCAGCGTGTTCTCGCGCTCCACCGAGTGCCACAACCAGGACAAGGTGAGCATGGGCACCATCGCCGCTCGCGATGCGATCCGCGTGCTGGAGCTGACCGAACAGGTCGCTGCTGCCACTTTGCTCGCCGCCAACCAGGGCGTGTGGCTGCGCGCCCAGGCTTCGGATGCGCGCGCTCTGCCACCGGCGTTGGCAGCGATGCACATTGAACTGGCCAAAGATTTCCCGCCGGTCATCGAAGACCGCGCGCTGGAAGGCGAACTGCGCCTGTGCCTGAAACGCATCGCCGAGCAACACTGGAGGCTGCATGCGTAGTCAGGGCGTGTTGCATTGCGACACTGAAATCCTCGTGCCGTTTTTTGACGTCGACACCATGAACGTCGTCTGGCACGGGCATTACGTGAAGTACCTGGAAGTGGCGCGTTGCGCGCTGCTCGACCAGATCGGCCACAACTACACGGCGATGCTTGAATCCGGCTACGCCTGGCCGGTGATCGACCTGCAACTGCGCTACGTACGCGGCGCGGTGTTCGGCCAAACCATCAATGTGCGCGCCAGCCTGGTGGAGTGGGAGAACCGCTTGAAGGTCAACTACCTGATCACCGACCTTGCCAGCGGCGAGCGTTTAACCCGCGCCAGTACCGTGCAAGTCGCGGTAGAAATCGCCAGCCGCGAAATGCAGCTGGCCTCCCCGACAATATTCACCAACGCCGTCGAGAGGGCTTTGAAATGCTGACTCCTGTGGGAGCGGGCTTGCCCGCGATGGTCGTTAACGATAATGCAATCCGCCTGATTCTCCGCAGCGTCCTCAGGTTCATCGCGGGCAAGCCCGCTCCCACATTGATCGGGTTGCTTTTGAGTTTCAGTGCTCACGCTTTCGATTTACAACAACTCAGCGACCAACTGGCCAAGCCCACCGTCATCCACGGCGCCTTCACCCAGGAAAAACACCTGCGCGCCCTGCCCCAACCCTTGGTCAGCAAAGGCACTTTCGTGCTCGCCAAAGATCACGGCCTGCTGTGGCTGCTGAAAAACCCGCTGCAACAGGACTACCGCATCAGCGCCCAAGGCATCGCCCGACGCGACGCCAACGGCTGGCAATTGCTGCCGAACAAGAGCGCCGGCGCCGAGCAGAACCGGTTGTTCCTGGCGGTACTCCAGGGCGACAGCAGTGGCTTGCAGCGTGACTTCGAGCTGCACCTGCAAGGCGAAGCCAACGGCTGGAAGCTGACGCTGGTGCCGCGCTCGCTGTTGCTCAAGCAGGTCTTCACCCAAATCAATATCGATGGCGGCGAGCTGGTGCAGAACATCGAGCTGCTGGAAACCCAAGGCGACAGCACTGTATTGCGCATGCAGGACAGCACCGCCAGCCAAGCGTTGAGCGATTCGGAGAAGCACGACTTTGCCCAGTGAGCGCCTGATGCCGCGCCTGTTCCTTATCCTGCTGGTGGCCGTGCTGGCCCTGGCCGGCTGGCAATGGCGCCACGGTGCGCCGCTGTCGGCCAACCTGATGGAACTGGTGCCCGGCGACACGCCGGATGCCTTGGAACAGCAAGCCGAACAGCGCATGCAGGAACCGCTGAACCGCGAAATGCTGGTGCTGGTTGGGCATACCGACCGCCAGCAGGCGGTGACCGTGGCGCAGCAATTGGGCGAGCGCTGGCAGGCCAGCGGGCTGTTCGAAAAAGTGCAGTGGAACCTGCAAGCCGACTTGCCGGCACTGCGTGAGCAACTGCTGCGCGGGCGCCTGGCGATGCTCTCGGCCAAGGACCGCGAGCAACTCATCGATCACCCCGACGCCTTCATCCAACAGCGCGTGCAAGCGCTGTTCGACCCCTTCACCGGCTTCAGCCTGGTGCCGAGCCAGGATGACTGGCTGGGCCTCACCGGGCGTATCCAGAACAGCCAGCCGCAACACGGCTCGGTGCAGCTGGATATCGGCAGCGGCGCGTTGATCGCCGATGCCGACGGCAAAAGCTGGGTGCTGCTGCGCGCGCGCACCACCGGCAATGCCTTCGACATGAAACTGCCGCTGCAAGTGGCGGATTTGCTCAAGGCCAGCCGTGAGCAGGCAAGTGGGCAAGGCGCGCAATTGCTCGCCGCCAGTGGCTTGCTCTACGCCGCCAATGGTCAGCAACAAGCCACGCGAGAGATCACTTGGGTCGGCGGCGGCGCCACCCTTGGCATCCTGTTATTGCTGTTGCTCGCCTTCCGTCGCTGGCGCGTGTTGCTGGCGTTTGTACCGGTGCTGGTGGGCATGCTGTTTGGCGCGGTGGCCTGTGTGGCGCTGTTCGGCCATATGCATGTGATGACCCTGGTGCTGGGCTCCAGCCTCATCGGCGTGGCGGTGGATTACCCGCTGCACTATCTGTCGAAAAGCTGGAGCCTGCAGCCGTGGCGCAGCTGGCCGGCCTTGCGCCTGACGTTGCCGGGGCTGAGCCTGAGCCTGGCCACCAGCTGCATCGGTTACCTGGCGCTGGCCTGGACGCCGTTTCCGGCGCTGACGCAAATCGCGGTGTTCTCCGCCGCCGGCCTGGTCGGCGCCTACCTGTCCGCCGTGTGCCTGTTGCCCGCGCTACTCAAGGGCGTTGAGCTGCGCCCGGCGCAATGGCCGCTGCGCATCGCCGAATGCCTGTGGCTGCTGCGCGCCGCGTTGCTCAAGCGCGTGCCGAGCCCGGTGTTGTTGGCGTTGCTGTTGCTGTTCTGCGCCGGCGGCCTGTGGCACTTAAGCAGCAAAAACGATATTCGCCAATGGATCGGCGCGCCGCCGCAACTGCTGCAAGAAGCCCAGGCCGTGGCGCGCATTACCGGCTTCCAGCCCACCAGCCAGTTCTTCCTGGTGCGCGCCGACAACCAGCAACAGTTGCTGGAGCGTCAGGCCGCGCTGGGCCAGCGTCTGGATCAACTGGTGAACATGAACAAGCTGCAGGGTTACCTGGCGCTCAACCAATTGGTCAGCCTGCCCGCCGAGCAACAGCAACTGCGCGATGCGCTGAATAAACTGCCGCAATTCTGGCAACCGCTGCTGGACCTCGGCGTGCCCGCCAGCGCCTTGCAGGCCGAAGTGGCGCAACTGCAAGCGCTGCCCACCGAAGACATCGACGCGGCGCTGGTCGGCCCACTTGCCGAACCCTGGCGCACACTGTGGCTGGGCCCGGTGAACGGCGGCGTGGCGGCGATGGTCAGCCTGCAAGGCTTGAACAACCCGGCGCTGTTGCGCGTGCAGGCGCTGGATTTGCCCGGCGTGCAATTGGTCGATCGCCTTGGTGATTTGAACCGGGTGTTTGCCGACACGCAGATCAGCGCGGCCGAATTGAAGTTGATGTCGTGCGTGCTGATCGTGCTGCTGTTGATCCTGCCGTTCGGTGTCGGCGGCGCGTTGCGCATCGTCGCGCTGCCCTTGCTCGCCGCGCTGTGCAGCCTGGCGAGCCTCGGTTGGCTGGGCCAGCCACTCACGCTGTTCAGCCTGTTCGGCCTGCTGCTGGTCACGGCGATCAGCGTGGATTACGCGATACTGATGCGCGAACAGATCGGCGGCCCCGCCGTCAGCCTTTTAGGAACGCTGCTGGCGGCGCTGACGACCTGGTTGTCGTTTGGCCTGCTGGCGGTGTCGAGTACACCGGCCGTGAGTAATTTCGGCCTGTCGGTCAGCCTGGGCCTGGCTTTCAGCTTTATGCTGGCGCCATGGGCCGGGCAACAGAAGCACGCCTTATGAATGTGATTATCGCCAAAGTGGCAAGGAGCCCTCGTGCCCATAGTTGAAATGGAACGTCGCCAAGTAGTCGTGATCGGTGCCGGACCATCCGGTGCCATCGCGGCCGCGCTGTTAAAGCGCAATGGGCATGATGTATTGATTATCGAGCGCCAGCATTTCCCGCGGTTCTCGATTGGCGAAAGCCTGCTCTCGCACTGCATCGACTTCATCGAAGAAGCCGGCATGCTCGACGCTGTGCAAGCCGCCGGTTTCCAGGTGAAAACCGGCGCCGCGTTCGCCTGGGGCGAGCGCTACAGCGCGTTTGATTTCGGCGACACCTTCAGCAACGGCAAGCCGACTACCTTCCAGGTGCAGCGCGGCGAGTTCGACAAGTTGCTGGCTGACCAGGCCGCGTTGCAAGGCGTGGAGATTCGCTACGGCGAAACCATCATCGGCGTGGATTTCAGCGGTGAAAGCCGCTACCTGCATGTGCGCCGCGAGAACGGCAGCGAGTACCACCTCAAAGCCAAATTCGTACTCGACGCCAGCGGTTACGGCCGCGTGTTGCCGCGCTTGCTGGACCTGGACTTGCCATCGAACTTTCCAGTGCGCCAGGCGGTGTTCACGCATGTCGAAGATCACATCGAACACCCAGGCTTCGACCGCACCAAGATTCTCGTTACCACCCACCCGACGAAGCGCGATATCTGGTTCTGGACCATCCCGTTCAGTAACGGCCGCTGCTCGGTAGGTGTGGTCGCGGCCAAGGAGCATTTTGACGGCCGCGACGCCGACCTCGACGCCTGCCTGCGCGGTTTTATCGCGCAAACCCCAAGCCTGTCCCGCGTGCTGCAAAACGCCGTGTGGGATACCCCGGCGCGCACCATCGGCGGCTACGCAGCAAACGTCAAAACCCTGCACGGGCCGGGCTTTGCGCTGCTGGGCAATGCAGCGGAATTCCTGGACCCGGTGTTTTCCTCGGGCGTGACCATTGCCATGCGCTCAGCAAGCATGGCCGCCGGTCTGCTGCATCGTCAGCTCAAGGGTGAAACCGTGGACTGGCAAACCGAGTTTGCCGAGCCGCTGAAGCGTGGCGTCGACACCTTCCGTTGTTACGTGGAAGGCTGGTATGCCGGCACCTTCCAGGATGTGATTTTCCATCCGGGCAGCGCGCCGGAGATTCGCCGGATGATCAGCTCGATCCTCGCCGGTTACGCGTGGGATGAGCGCAACCCGTTTGTCAGCGAGCCGAAACGCCGGTTGCGCATGCTGTCGGAAATTTGTGCGGGTGAGCCGGTATGAGCAGTCAGTACCTGAGCAAAAACTACGTGGAAGAAACCAGATTCGGCCTCTGGTTTCTGCGCAGCCACACTTGGCAGCATCACGTGTTGCGCGTGGCAATCAACGACCTGCGCAGCCTGTTCACCGAGCCCTTGCCGGCCGCGCCGGTGCTGCTGGACGCAGGGTGCGGCCAGGGCAAATCGTTCCAGCTGTTGCAGCAGGTGTTTGCCCCAGCGCGCCTGATCGGCCTGGATGCCGACCCTCAAAGCCTGGTGTTGAGCAAAGCTGAAGCCGAGCGTCAGGGCCTCGCCATTGAGCTGATCGGCAGCGACTGCGCCACCCTCGACGTGCCGGACGCCAGCGTCGATATCCTGTTCTGCCACCAGACGTTCCACCATCTGGTGGAACAGCACCGCGCACTGCAAGAGTTCTACCGCGTGCTCAAGCCGGGCGGTTATTTGCTGTTTGCCGAATCCACCGAAGCCTACATCGACACCTGGGTGATTCGCTGGCTGTTCCGTCACCCGATGCACGTGCAAAAAAGCGCCGAGCAATACCTGGACATGCTCCGCGAGCAGGGCTTTGAATTCGGCCCGCAGAACGTCTCGTATCCCTACTTGTGGTGGAGCCGCTCCAGCGATTTTGGCCTGCTTGAACGCTTGGGCCTGCGCAACCCGCCGCCGGTGGGCCAGCGCGAAGAAACCCTGGTGAACTGCGTGGCACGCAAGCCTTTAACGAGCGCGGCGCCATGATGCGCCTGCTGCTGATGGGCTGCCTGTTGCTGTTGAGCGCCTGCGCCAGTTCGCCACCGCTGCCCGAGAAAACCCCAAGCCTGGCCCTGCCGATGCAGCTGCACGTGCAGCGCCGCGCAGACGGCCAGAGCCAGGACTGGCTGCTGGTGATCCAGCGCGAAGGCGGCGGCATTCGCTGGTCAATGATGGACCCGCTGGGCATTCCCCAGGCCCGGCAAAAGCTGATCAATGGGCAGTGGCAGGCCGATGGTTTGCTGCCGCCCAACCCGCAGGCGCGGGAATTGTTTGCCGCGCTGCTGTTCGCCCTGACGTCGGCGGATGACGTGCGCGCGCTGTACCCGAGCGCCCAAGCCAGGGACCTTACGCGCACGCTGCCGGGCCATTGGCAGATTGTGTATCAGTCCTCGCAAGTGTTCAGCGTGAACATGGCCGGGCAACCGTTGAGCTACCGCATCACGCCGCTGGGGGCCGCCCGATGACTGCCTATCTGAATGCACTCGGCGTGATTTGCGCACTGGGCCGAGGCCAGGCCGAGGTCAGCCGCAGCCTGTTTGCCGGCGACTGTTCCGGCATGCGCGCCGAAAGCGGCTGGGTGCCGGAGCGCGTGTTGCCGGTGGCGGGTGTACACGGCGAGCTGGCGACCATTCCTGGCGAGCTGAACCAGCAAAGCAGCCGCAACAACCAGTTGTTGCTCGAAGCCGCGTTGCAGATAGAAGCCCAGTTGCGCCAGGCGATCCACACCTACGGTGCGTCGCGGGTTGGCGTGGTGTTGGGCACCAGCACGTCGGGCATCGACGAAGCCAGCCGTGGCATCGCGCATTACCTGCGCGACAGCCGCTTCCCGGGCGACTACGACTACCAGCAACAGGAACTCAGCGCCCCGGCGAATTTCCTCGCCGACTGGCTGCAACTCAGCGGCCCGGCCTATGTGATTTCCACCGCTTGCACCTCCAGCGCGCGCGCACTGATGAGTGCCCAGCGCCTGCTGGACCTGGGCGTGTGCGATGCGGTGATCTGCGGCGGCGTCGACAGTTTGTGCAGGCTGACCCTCAACGGGTTCACCTCACTGGAAGCCGTGTCGAACGAGCGCTGCAACCCGTTTTCAGTGAACCGCAACGGCATCAATATCGGCGAAGCCGCCGTGCTGTTTCTCATGACCCAGACACCTGCACCGATTGCCCTGCTGGGCTGCGGCGCCAGTAGCGATGCGCACCATATTTCTGCGCCAGAGCCGACGGGCAAAGGCGCGCTGCTGGCGATGCGCAAGGCCCTGGCCAGCGCGAAGCTTGCGCCCGAGCAGATCGGTTACCTGAACCTGCACGGCACCGCGACCCAGCACAACGACGCGATGGAAAGCCTGGCCGTGGCCGACCTGTTCCCCCACGGCGTGGCCTGTTCGTCGACCAAGCCCATGAGCGGCCATACCCTGGGCGCCGCTGGCGCACTGGAAGCGGCATTCTGCTGGCTGAGCCTGGCCCACGGCGTGGTGCCGCCGCACGTATGGGACGGCGAGGCCGACCCGGCGCTGCCGGCGTTGCAATGGGCACACGCGGGTGACACCTTGAAAAAACCCTGCCTGATGAGCAACTCGTTTGCCTTCGGCGGCAATAACGTCAGCCTGATTATCGGAGAGGCCCCATGATCGCTTGGCCACTCGCCGAACTGCTGCCCCATGCCGGCGATATGATCCTGATTGATCAGGTGCTGTCGTTTGATGAAGAGCAGGTTCATACCCGCGCCACCATCAAGCCTGGCGGCCTGTTCAGCCGCGCCGACGGCAGCCTGCCAGCCTGGGTCGGCATTGAATTGATGGCGCAAAGCGTCGCCGCCTACGCCGGTTGCCGCGCACGCCAGAAAGGCGAAGCGGTGGAACTGGGTTTCCTGTTGGGCACACGTAAGTTCGAGTGCAACGTGGAACACTTCCCGGCCGGCGCCGAGCTGACGATCCACGGCCTGCGCTCCCTGGAAGACGACAACGGCATGGGTGTGTTCGAATGCCACATCACCGGCGACGGTATCCAGGCCAGCGCCCGCTTGAACGTATATCGACCGCCCCAGGCGGCCAACTATTTAGATGAATCGAAGGACCAAACGCCATGACTGAATCCGTACTGGTCACCGGCTCCAGCCGTGGCATCGGCCGCGCCATTGCCCTGCGCCTGGCCCAGGCCGGGCATGACATCGTGCTGCATTGCCGCAACGGTCGCAGCGAGGCCGACGCGGTGCAGGTCGAGATTGAAGCGCTCGGCAGCCAGGCGCGGGTGCTGCAGTTCGACGTGGCGGATCGCGCGGCGTGCAAGGAAATCCTGGAAGCCGATGTTGAAGCGCACGGCGCTTACTACGGCGTGGTGCTCAACGCGGGTTTGACCCGTGACGGGGCCTTCCCGGCCTTGTCGGAAGACGATTGGGACGTGGTGATGCGCACCAACCTCGACGGTTTTTACAACGTGCTGCACCCGGTGATGATGCCGATGATCCGGCGTCGCGCCGCCGGGCGCATCGTGTGCATCACGTCGGTTTCCGGATTGATCGGCAACCGTGGACAGGTCAACTACAGCGCGTCGAAGGCCGGTTTGATCGGCGCGGCCAAGGCGCTGGCGATCGAGTTGGGCAAGCGCAAGATCACCGTCAACTGCGTCGCGCCGGGCTTGATCGACACGGCCATGCTGGATGAAAACGTGCCGGTGGAAGAGCTGATGAAGATGATTCCCGCGCAACGCATGGGCACGCCGGAAGAAGTGGCAGGCGCGGTGAATTTCCTGATGTCGGCTGAAGCGGGCTATATCACCCGCCAGGTCCTGGCCGTTAACGGAGGCCTGTGCTGATGAAACGCGTCGTCGTTACCGGCATGGCCGGCATGACCTCATTGGGCAGCGACTGGGCGACCATTTCGGCCAACTTCCGCGCCAACCGCAGCGGCATTCGCCGCATGGACGAGTGGGACCGTTTTACCGAATTGAACACGCGCCTGGCCGGGCCCATCGACGACTTCGTGGTGCCCGCGCACTGGACGCGCAAGCAATTGCGCAGCATGGGCCGCGTCTCGCGCCTGGCAGTGTGGGCGGCGGAGCAAGCGCTGAAAGACGCTGGCTTGCTCGGTGACGCGTCGATCAAGGACGGGCGCATGGGCGTGGCCTGTGGCTCATCCACCGGCAGTACGGACGAGATCAAGGCGTTCGGCAATATGCTGCTGAACTCGGTGGCCGAGGGGCTGAATGCCAACTCCTATGTGCGCATGATGCCGCACACCACAGCGGCGAATATCAGCATCTTTTTTGGCCTGACCGGGCGGCTGATCCCGACGTCCAGCGCTTGCACCAGCGGTAGCCAGGGCATCGGTTATGCCTACGAGGCGATCAAGTTCGGGCGCCTGCCGTTGATGCTCGCCGGCGGCGCCGAAGAGCTGTGCCCCACCGAAGCCATGGTGTTCGACGCGCTGTACGCCACCAGCCTGAAAAATGACGCGCCGCAGACCAGCCCACGCCCGTACGACAGCGGCCGCGATGGCCTGGTGATCGGCGAAGGCGGCGGCATGCTGGTGCTCGAAGAGTTGGAACACGCCTTGGCGCGCGGTGCGCATATCCACGCCGAGCTGGTGGGTTTCGGCAGCAATGCCGACGGCCAGCACACCACCCGCCCGGAACAGAAAACCATGCGCCGCGCGATGGAACTGGCCCTGGAAGACGCCGGGCTTGAGCCTTGCGCCATCGGTTACGTCAACGGCCATGGCACCGCCACCGACCAGGGCGACATCGCGGAGACGCTGGCCACCAGTAGCCTGTTTGGTAGTCGCATGCCACTCAGTTCGCAGAAAAGCTTTCTGGGCCACACCCTCGGTGCCTGCGGGGCGCTGGAGTCGTGGTTCAGCATCGAGATGATGAACAGCGACCGCTACGTGCACACCTTCAACCTTGATTCAGTCGACCCGCAGTGCGGCGAGCTGGATTACCTGCAAGGTGGCTTTCGCGAGATGCACAACGATTACGTGATGAACAACAATTTTGCCTTTGGCGGCGTCAACACGTCGCTGATTTTCCGCCGCTGGTCCTGAACGTTTATTTAATTGGAGAAAACGGAATGTCTTCCTTGCTACGCGCCACCCTGATCACCCTGGCCCTGCTGACCACCGCCGGTTGCACCAGCAAACCGGTACTCAACACCCAGCACGAGCTGGCGGCAAACACCCAGGCCAGCGAAGAACAAATGAAACAGGTCATCGTTACCACCCTGCAAAAACGCGAGTGGGCCGTGCAACGCCTGAGCCCGCAGTTGGTGCAAGCCGACATCACCGTGCGCGGCCAGTTCTACGCCGCCATCGACATCCGCTACACCCGCAACAGCTACGCCATCACCTACCGCGACAGCCGCGACCTGGGCTACAAGGACGGCAAAATCCACCGCAACTACAACCGCTGGATCAGCATGCTGGATCGCGACATCCTCGCGGCGCTGCGCAACAGTGGCTCAGCGGCGCAGAACTGAAGCACGCCGCTCTGTGGCGAGCGGGCTTGTTGTGGCGAGCGGGCTTGCCCCGCGTTGGGCTGCGAAGCGGCCCCAGAATCCTTAGATCGTAAACGGTCTAGAGGAACGCAGAGATCCTATTGGGGCTGCTGCGCAGCCCAACGCGGGGCAAGCCCGCTCGCCACAACAGGCCCGCTTGCCACCAATAAATCCACAAATGCCTTAGCCATCGGGGTTTGCGCGCCCTTGCGCTGCACCAGCCAGACCGAGGTGACCGCCTCTTGATCGAGCAAGGTGCGGTACACCACGCCGTCGATGCGGATGCGTTGGTACGACGCCGGCAATACCGACACGCCGAGCCCCGCCGCCACCAGGCCGATGATGGTCATCGCCTCACCGGCTTCCTGGGCGAAGCGCGGGCTGAAGCCGGCGTCGCGGGCCAGGTTGATCAATTGGGCATAGAGGCCGCTGCCGTAGGAGCGTGGGAAAAACACAAACGGCTCCTCGGCCAATTGCGCCAGGTGCAAACCGCGTTCGGTGCCTTCGACCATCGGGTGGCCCGCGCTCAATACGGCAACCAAGGGCTCGCGCATCAGTTCAACGACGCTCAGCGAGTCCGGCAATGGCAACGGACGCATCAGGCCGACCTGGATCGACTCATCCACCAGCGATTCGGCCACTTCGGTGCTGCTCATTTCCTGCAAACTCAGGTGCACCGCCGGGAAGGCCTGGCGAAAGGCGAAGATCGCCTGGGGGATACTGGCGTTGAACGGCGCCGACGAGGTAAAGCCAATCTTCAGCTCGCCCAACTCTCCCAACTGCGCCCGCCGCGCTACGTCCGCCGCCTTGTCGACCTGAGCCAGCACCAGGCGCGCCTCGTGCAGGAACAGCCGCCCCGCCTCGCTCAGCTCAACCCGACGATTGGTGCGCTCAAACAAACGCGCGCCCACGTGTTGCTCAAGGGCCTGAATCTGCTGACTCAACGGCGGTTGCGAGATGCCCAGCACTTGGGCGGCGCGACCGAAGTGCAGTTCTTCGGCGACGGCGATGAAGTAGCGCAGGTGACGTAATTCCATGCAAGCCTCATTAGGTCGTAAAACCTATCAAACAGGTCGAACAATATATTGGAAAGAATCATTAGCCAGCTATATTCTTTTTTGCAGTGCCAGTCCTGGCCGGCTTTTCCTCGCCGAGGTCCCCGTGAAATCTGCTGTCGCGCCACTCGCTCAAGAAGTCCCGCCCACCGCCCTGGATGAGGTGGTGGCCCAGCTCAACGAGCAGTACATCGAAAAAGGCACGCCGATGTTCATGCGCACGGTGCTGGCGCTGTTTTCCGGCGGCTTTGCCACGTTCGCTTTGCTGTATTGCGTGCAGCCAATGATGCCGGCGCTGTCCCACGAGTTTTCCATCAACGCCGCGCAGAGCAGCCTGATTTTGTCGGTGTCCACGGCGATGCTGGCGCTGGGCTTGCTGATCACCGGGCCGATTTCCGACCGCCTGGGGCGCAAGCCGGTGATGGTCTGCGCGCTGTTCTGCGCGGCGCTCGCCACCATCGCCAGCGGCCTGATGCCAACGTGGGAAGGCATTCTGTTCATGCGCGCACTGGTGGGCCTGTCGCTGAGCGGGCTGGCCGCCGTGGCGATGACGTACCTGAGTGAAGAGATCCACCCGCAACACATCGGCCTGGCCATGGGCCTGTACATCGGCGGCAACGCGATCGGCGGCATGAGCGGGCGCTTGATCATCGGTGTGCTGATCGACTTCGTCAGCTGGCACACCGCAATGCTGATCATCGGCGCACTGGCGCTGATCGCCGCCACGGTGTTCTGGAAGATCCTGCCCGAATCGCGCAACTTCCGCGCCAGCAGCCTCAAGCCACGCAACCTGATAGATGGCTTTGTCATGCACTTCAAGGACGCGGGCCTGCCGTGGTTATTCCTCGAAGCCTTCCTGCTGATGGGCGCGTTCGTCACGATGTTCAACTACATCGGCTATCGCCTGCTGGCGGCACCCTACGACCTGAGCCAGGCCGTGGTGGGCCTGTTGTCGCTGGTGTACCTCTCGGGCATCTACAGCTCGGCGAAAATCGGCTCGCTGGCCGACCGCCTCGGCCGCCGCCGCGTGTTGTGGTGCACCATTGTGCTGATGCTCGCCGGTATAAGCCTGACCCTGCTCACGCCGCTGTGGCTGGTGGTGCCGGGCATGCTGATCTTCACCTTCGGCTTCTTCGGCGCTCACTCGGTAGCGAGTAGCTGGATCGGCAGGCGCGCGGTGAAGGCGAAGGGGCAGGCGTCGTCGTTGTACTTGTTCTGCTATTACGCGGGGTCGAGTGTTGCGGGGACGGCGGGCGGGTTCTTCTGGCACTTCGCGGGCTGGAACGGGATTGGTGGATTTATCGTGGCGTTGTTGATTGGCGCGTTGTTGGTGGCGTTGAGGTTGGCGAAGTTGGCGCCGTTGGGGAATGTGCAGGCCTGAGGCGGTCCTGCTTTTAATGTGGGAGCTGGCTTGCCTGCGATGGCTGTAGTGAATTCACTATTGTCATCGCAGGCAAGCCAGCTCCCACATTTTGAAGTGTGTTCAGCCATGAAAAAGCCCGGCGTCTGCCGGGCTTTTTTAGTTACTCGTGGTACTGCGCGGACAGTTCGTGCACCGCCTGCAGGAACGCACCGGCATGCTCAGGGTTCACTTCCGGGGTGATGCCATGGCCGAGGTTGAACACGTGGCCGGTGCCTTTGCCGTAGCTGGCGAGGATGCGGCCGACTTCGGTGCGGATCGCTTCGGGCTTGGCGTACAGCACGGTCGGGTCCATATTGCCTTGCAGCGCGACGCGGTTGCCCACGCGCTGGCGGGCTTCGCCCAGGTCGCAGGTCCAGTCCAGGCCGAGTGCGTCCGCGCCAGCATCGGCGATGGTTTCCAGCCACAGGCCGCCGCCCTTGGTGAACATGATGACCGGCACTTTGCGGCCTTCATGTTCGCGGATCAGGCCGCTGACGATTTTGCGCATGTAGGCCAGGGAGAACTCCTGATACGCCGCCGACGACAGGTTGCCGCCCCAGGTATCGAAGATCTGCACCGCCTGCGCACCGGCCATAATCTGGCCGTTGAGGTAGCTGGTGACCGACTGCGCCAGTTTATCCAGCAGCAGGTGCATGGCCTGCGGGTTGTCGTAGAGCATGGCCTTGGTCTTGCGGAAGTCTTTCGACGAGCCGCCTTCGACCATGTAGGTGGCCAGGGTCCATGGGCTGCCGGAGAAGCCGATCAGCGGCACGCGGCCATTGAGTTCGCGACGGATGGTGCTGACGGCGTCCATCACGTAGCCCAGGTCTTTATGCGGATCGGGAATCGGCAGGGCTTCGATGTCGGCCAAGGTGCTGACGACCTTCTTGAAACGCGGGCCTTCGCCGGTTTCAAAGTACAGCCCTTGGCCCATGGCGTCAGGGATGGTCAGGATGTCGGAAAAAAGGATGGCCGCGTCCAGTTGCGGGTAGCGGTCCAGCGGCTGCATCGTGACTTCGCAGGCGAACTCCGGGTTCATGCACAGGCTCATGAAGTCACCGGCGTTGGCGCGACTGGCGCGGTATTCCGGCAGATAGCGACCGGCTTGGCGCATCATCCACACGGGGGTGACGTCCACTGGCTGCTTGAGCAGGGCACGAAGGAAACGGTCGTTCTTGAGGGCAGTCATGTCGGCATCCGCAAAAAAAGTGCGGGCATTTTCTCAGAGCGCGACGCAAAAGGCACGGAATGCGCCGTGCCTTTTGTCTATCGGGTTGATTTGCAGCAATGTCTTGAACACGCTGGAAACCAATGTGGGAGCTGGCTTGCCTGCGATTGCGGTGGATCAGTCGATACATCCTGTGACTGTTACACCGCTATCGCAGGCAAGCCAGCTCCCACATTTTGATCCCATTTCAATCAGGGATCAGGACTAGACCTGCAGGTAATCCAGGATCCCTTCGGCGGCGTTACGGCCTTCGAAGATCGCCGTCACCACCAGGTCAGAACCGCGAACCATGTCGCCACCGGCGAAGATTTTCGGGTTGCTGGTCTGGTGTTTGTACTGGCCCTGTTCCGGGGCTACGACGCGGCCCTGGCTGTCGGTCTGGATTTCAAACTGCTCAAACCACGGCGCCGGGCTTGGGCGGAAACCGAAGGCGATCACTACAGCGTCAGCCGGGATGATTTCTTCGGAGCCCGGGATCGGCTCGGGGCTGCGACGGCCGCGGGCGTCCGGCTCGCCGAGACGGGTCTCGACGACTTTCACGCCTTCAACGCGGTCTTCACCGACGATGGCGATCGGCTGGCGGTTGTAGAGGAATCGCACGCCTTCTTCCTTGGCGTTCTTTACCTCTTTGCGCGAGCCGGGCATGTTCGCTTCGTCACGACGATAGGCACAGATCACCGACTTGGCGCCCTGGCGAATCGAGGTGCGGTTGCAGTCCATCGCCGTGTCGCCACCGCCCAGAACCACAACCTTTTTGCCTTTCATGTCGACGAAATCTTCCGGCGACTTTTCAAAGCCCAGGTTGCGGTTGACGTTGGCGATCAGGAAATCCAACGCGTCATACACGCCTGGCAGGTCTTCACCGGCAAAGCCGCCCTTCATGTAGGTGTAGGTGCCCATGCCCATGAACACGGCATCGTATTCGGCGAGCAGTTGCTCCATGGTGATGTCTTTACCGATCTCGGTATTGAGGCGGAACTCGATGCCCATGCCGGTGAACACTTCACGACGGTTGCTCAGTACGGTTTTTTCCAGCTTGAACTCGGGGATGCCGAAGGTCAGCAGGCCGCCGATTTCCGGGTTCTTGTCGAACACCACCGGGGTTACGCCGCCACGCACCAGCACGTCGGCGCAGCCCAGGCCCGCCGGGCCGGCGCCGATGATAGCGACGCGCTTGCCGGTCGGCTTGACCTTGGACATGTCCGGGCGCCAGCCCATGGCGAACGCGGTGTCGGTGATGTACTTCTCCACCGAACCGATGGTCACCGCACCGAAGCCATCGTTGAGGGTGCAGGCACCTTCACACAGACGGTCTTGCGGGCACACCCGGCCGCAGACTTCCGGCAGGGTGTTGGTCTGGTGCGACAGCTCGGCGGCGGCGAGGATGTTGCCCTCGGCCACCAATTTGAGCCAGTTGGGAATGAAGTTGTGCACCGGGCACTTCCATTCGCAATACGGGTTACCGCACCCCAGGCAGCGGTGGGCCTGGTCGGCCGAGTGCTGGGGTTTGAAGGGTTCGTAGATTTCCACGAACTCTTTCTTGCGTTGACGCAACAGTTTCTTCTTCGGATCTTTGCGCCCGACATCGATGAACTGGAAGTCGTTATTCAGACGTTCAGCCATGTTAAAACCTCATCAAACTGTTCAGGCGCCTATCACTGCGGATTGGCACGGATGCTGGAAAGCAACGATTTCAGGTTGGCAGCCTTGGGCTTGACCAGCCAGAAACGGCGCAGGTAATCGTCGAGGTTTTCAGCGAGGTTACGGCCCCATTCGCTGTTTGTTTCCTCGACGTACTCGTCCAGCACGTGCTGCAGGTGGTTGCGGTAGGATTCCATGGCTTCGCCGCTGATCCGCTGGATCTCGACCAACTCGTGGTTGACCTTGTCGACGAAGGTGTTGTCCTGGTCGAGCACGTAGGCGAAACCGCCGGTCATGCCCGAACCGAAGTTGTAACCGGTCTTGCCCAATACCGCGACAAAGCCACCGGTCATGTACTCGCAGCAGTGATCGCCAGTGCCTTCCACAACGGTGTGAGCACCGGAGTTACGCACGGCGAACCGCTCACCGGCAGTGCCGGCGGCGAACAACTTGCCACCGGTGGCGCCGTACAAGCAGGTGTTGCCGATGATGGCGCTGTCCTGGGTCTTGTACACGCTGCCAACTGGCGGAACGATCACCAGCTTGCCGCCGGTCATGCCCTTGCCCACGTAGTCGTTGGCGTCGCCTTCGAGGTACATGTGCAGGCCGCCGGCGTTCCACACGCCAAAGCTCTGGCCCGCAGTACCCTTGAAGCGGAAGGTGATTGGCGCTTTCGCCATGCCCTGGTTGCCGTGCTTGCGCGCGATTTCGCCGGAGACGCGTGCGCCGATGGAACGGTCGCAGTTGCAGATATCCAGAGCGAATTCGCCACCGCTGGCCTCAAAGATCGAAGAGCCGGCCATGTCGACCATCTTCTCGGCCAGCAGGCCTTTGTCGAACGGCGGGTTGCGATCAACCTGGCAGAATTGAGGCTTGTCTGCCGGGATGTGATCGCTGCCGAGCAGCGGCGTCAGGTCCAGGTGTTGTTGCTTGGCGGTCTGGCCTTCGAGAATGTCGAGCAGGTCAGTACGGCCGATCAGTTCTTCCAGCGAACGCACGCCCAGCTTCGCCAGCCACTCACGGGTTTCTTCGGCGACATAGGTGAAGAAATTCACCACCATGTCGACGGTGCCGATGTAGTGATCCTTGCGCAGTTTTTCGTTCTGAGTCGCGACGCCGGTGGCGCAGTTGTTCAGGTGGCAGATGCGCAAATATTTGCAGCCCAGGGCGATCATTGGCGCGGTGCCGAAGCCGAAGCTTTCGGCGCCGAGGATCGCGGCCTTGATCACGTCGAGGCCGGTTTTCAGGCCGCCGTCGGTTTGTACCCGAACCTTGCCGCGCAGGTCGTTGCCGCGCAGGGTCTGGTGGGTTTCGGCCAGGCCGAGTTCCCACGGTGCGCCAGCGTACTTGATGGAGGTCAGCGGCGAAGCGCCGGTGCCGCCGTCGTAGCCGGAGATGGTGATCAGGTCGGCATAGGCCTTCGCCACACCGGCGGCGATGGTGCCTACGCCGGCTTCCGCGACCAGTTTCACCGAGACCAGCGCCTGCGGGTTGACTTGTTTAAGGTCGAAAATCAGCTGCGACAAATCTTCAATCGAATAGATGTCGTGGTGCGGAGGTGGCGAAATCAGCGTCACGCCCGGCACTGCGTAACGCAGCTTGGCGATCAGGCCGTTGACCTTGCCGCCTGGCAGCTGGCCGCCTTCACCGGGCTTGGCGCCCTGAGCAACCTTGATCTGCAGCACTTCGGCGTTGACCAGGTATTCCGGGGTCACACCGAAACGGCCAGTGGCCACCTGCTTGATTTTCGAGCTTTTGATGGTGCCGTAGCGCGCCGGGTCTTCGCCGCCTTCGCCGGAGTTGGAACGCGCACCCAGGCGGTTCATGGCTTCGGCCAGGGCTTCGTGGGCCTCAGGCGACAGTGCGCCGAGGGAAATACCGGCGGAGTCGAAGCGCTTGAGGATCGATTCCAGCGGCTCGATTTCGCTGATGGCCAGCGGCGTGTCCAGGGTTTTCACCTTGAACAGGTCGCGGATCATCGACACCGGGCGGTTATCCACCAGCGCGGTGTATTCCTTGAACTTGGCGTAGTCGCCCTGCTGCACGGCGGCTTGCAGGGTGTTGACCACATCCGGGTTGTACGCGTGGTATTCGCCACCGTGCACGAACTTCAGCAGGCCGCCTTGCTGGATCGGCTTGCGCGCGCTCCAGGCTTCGGCGGCCAGGGCTTTCTGCTCGGCTTCGATGTCGACAAAACGCGCGCCCTTGATACGGCTTGGCACGCCACGGAAGCTCAAATCGCAAACTTCTTCGGACAAGCCGATGGCTTCGAACAGCTGCGCGCCACGGTACGAGGTGACCGTGGAGATGCCCATCTTCGACAGGATCTTCAACAGGCCCTTGGTGATGCCCTTGCGGTAGTTCTTGAACACCTCATAGAGGTCGCCCAGCACTTCACCGGTACGGATCAGGTCGCCCAGCACTTCGTACGCGAGGAACGGGTACACCGCCGAGGCGCCAAAACCGATCAACACCGCAAAGTGGTGCGGGTCCCGGGCGGTGGCGGTTTCGACGAGGATGTTGGAGTCGCAACGCAGGCCTTTTTCGGTCAGGCGGTGGTGTACCGCGCCGGTGGCCAGGGATGCGTGGATCGGCAGTTTGCCGGGCGCGATGTGGCGGTCGGTCAATACGATCTGGGTGCGACCGGCGCGCACAGCTTCTTCGGCCTGGTCGGCGACGTTACGCACAGCGGCTTCAAGGCCGAGGCTCTCATCGTAGTTCAGGTCGATGATCTGGCGGTCAAAGCCCGGGCGATCCAGGGTCATCAACGAGCGCCACTTGGCCGGGGACACCACAGGCGAGCTGAGGATCACGCGGGACGCGTGCTCCGGCGATTCCTGGAAGATGTTGCGCTCGGCACCGAGGCACACTTCCAGGGACATCACGATGGCTTCGCGCAATGGGTCGATCGGTGGGTTGGTCACCTGGGCGAACTGCTGGCGGAAATAGTCGTACGGCGTGCGCACGCGCTGGGACAGCACGGCCATTGGCGTGTCATCGCCCATGGAGCCGACGGCCTCATAGCCTTGCTCGCCGAGCGGACGCAGCACCTGGTCGCGCTCCTCGAACGTGACCTGATACATCTTCATGTATTGCTTGAGCTGTTCGACGTCGTAGAACGCCGAACCGTGGTCATTGTCTTCCATGGTCGCCTGGATGCGCAGGGCGTTCTTGCGCAGCCATTGCTTGTACGGGTGACGGGACTTCAAGCGGTTATCGATGGCGTCGGTGTCGAGGATCTGACCGGTTTCGGTGTCCACGGCGAGGATCTGGCCAGGGCCTACGCGGCCTTTGGCGATGACGTCTTCTGGCTTGTAGTCCCACACGCCGATTTCCGACGCCAGGGTGATGAAACCGTTAGTGGTAGTAACCCAACGCGCCGGGCGCAGACCGTTACGGTCGAGCAGGCACACCGCGTAGCGGCCGTCGGTCATGACCACACCGGCCGGGCCGTCCCACGGTTCCATGTGCATCGAGTTGTACTCGTAGAACGCACGCAGGTCCGGGTCCATGGTTTCGACGTTCTGCCACGCTGGCGGAATGATCATGCGCACGCCACGGAACAGGTCGATGCCGCCGGTCACCATCAGTTCGAGCATGTTGTCCATGCTGGAGGAGTCGGAACCCACGCGGTTAACCAGCGGGCCGAGTTCTTCCAGGTCCATCAAGTCGTTGGCGAACTTGGTGCGACGGGCCACGGCCCAGTTGCGGTTGCCGGTGATGGTGTTGATCTCGCCGTTGTGGGCGAGGAAGCGGAATGGCTGAGCCAGCGGCCATTTCGGCAGGGTGTTGGTGGAGAAGCGCTGGTGGAACACGCAGATAGCGGTTTGCAGGCGCTCATCTTTAAGGTCTGGATAGAAGGCGGTCAAATCCGCCGGCATCATCAGGCCTTTATAAATGATGGTTTTGTGCGAAAAGCTGCAGATGTAGTGGTCGGTGTCGGCGGCGTTGGACACAGACGAGCGACGGCGCGAGGTGAACAGCTTGATCGCCATGTCCTGGTCGCTGAGGCCGTCACCGGCGATGAACACTTGTTCGATCTGCGGCAGGCGCTCCAGGGCCAGGCGGCCGAGCACGCTGGTGTCGATCGGCACTTTGCGCCAGCCAACCAGTTGCAGGCCGGCAGCCTCGATTTCGCGATTCATGTTTTCGCGAGCGGCTTCAGCTTTTACCGGGTCCTGGTTGAAGAACACCATGCCCACGGCGTACTGCTTGGGCAGGTCGGCAGCAAAATGCTCTTTGGCAATGGCGCGCAGGAACTGGTCGGGCTTTTGAATCAGCAAGCCACAACCGTCACCGGTCTTGCCGTCGGCGTTGATCCCACCGCGGTGGGTCATGCAGGTCAGGGCCTCGATGGCCGTTTGCAAAAGGGTATG
>NZ_JAFCTN010000045.1:0-17250 GCF_049896045.1 Pseudomonas sp. PWP3-1b2 | reverse complement strand
CCGAGGCAAATTTCTTTTCAATTCAACCGGTTACCTTCCACGCCGAACGTACGCCGGCTTAGCGGGGGCAAAAGGGAGGTCATTGTACACACCGACACAGACGCTCACAAATTTAGCGACGAAATGTCGCAAATCTATGTCGCATTTATGAAAGGTTTAAAGCGATATGCTGTGCTAGTCAAAACTTTTTTAGTTCGGACCGCTACGACTCAAAAGCGACCGTGACGCAGACACCACAAAGCGCGCGGCCTTCAGGGCTGCACGCTGTTGTAGTTTTTTTGAGGTGCCGGGAGAGGCGGCCTGGGTAAGGCCGCCGAATCTTCAGCGAGTTGCTGCCAGTTCCTGTTGGACGCTGGCGACAGTGCGAGGCCAAGGTTTACCAGCCTGAACCTTCGCTGGCAAGGCCTTGATGGCGGAATCGGCTGCTGCACGGCTGGAGAAGTTGCCGTAGGTGATCACGTAGAGAGGCTTGCCGTTGAGCACTTTCTTGAAATAACGGTACTCGCCGCCCTGCTCTTTCACGAATGCCTGAGCGTTGGCTTCGGAGCTGGTGCCGAGGATCTGCACCACGAAGTTGCCAGTCGGTTGGCTGGCGTACCAGCCACTGCCGGTGGCGCCGGCTTTGGCGACGGTAGCGGCTGGCTTCTCGGCAGGCTTGGCGGCCGGAGCGGGTTTGGCCGCAGGCGCAGGTGCAACAGGCTTGGCGACTGGGGCTGGCTTGGCGGTGGCGACAGTCGGGGCAGGGGTCGGTTTAGCGACCGGCGCAACTGGCGCTGCCGGCTGACCCGCTGGAACGCCCGCAGGCGGCGCGGTGGTGGTCACGGTCGGCGGGGTGGCGCTGGAGCCTTCCACCGGCACGCCGTCGTCGCCTTCGGAGATGCCACCGGCTTCTTCGGCGAGCGGGCCACGCATCACCGGCTGGCCGACCATCGGCAGGTTGGTCGGTTGGCCGGAATTGGCAAATTCGACATTTGGCGTGGGCTTGCCCAGTGGCAACTGCGCCTGTTCGGCTGGCGCGCCAGCAGTCGTCGGCGCCTTGCTGCGACCCGGGATCAACCAGGCGGCGGCGACAGCAACCACGACAACGGCGGAAATCGCCAATACGTGCTTCTTAGGCATAGTAAACCCCATCTTTGGACGCTTAACCGCAGAACGGCTGGCAATCATGGCTTCGATCAAGGCATCACGGGCAACCTGGTTGATGGTGCCAGGCCAGCCGCCTGCGCTTTCGTGAATATCAGAGATCTGTGCAGCAGAGAAAAGTTCGATACCCGCCCCGGCGCCTTCAAGGCGTTGAGCCAGGTATTCGCGGGTTTCTTCCTCTTCGTACGGCTGCAATTCGATGACGTGAAACAGCTCCTGTTCACCGCTGATCTGCTCCAGATCGGCGATCAACGACGACTCACCAAACAGGAACACGTGCGGGCGACCTTCGGGCGTACCCGCCGCCAGTGCCAGCAGTGCTTCCAGGGCGGATTCGTCGAGCTGCTCGGCGTCATCCACCAGCAGGTAGACTTCCTGGCCGGTCAGGCCCAGCTGAACCACTTGCTTGAGGATCGCGTTCGGCTCGGCATTGGAAACGTTCAGGGCTTGTGCCACTTGGCGCAGCACACCTGCCGCATCACCGGCACCACGGGCTGACACCACCACGCTCTGTACCGATTGCTTGTTGGTGCTGGCGACCAGCGCCTGACGCAACAAGGTCTTGCCGCTGCCCAATGGGCCGGTGACCACCAGCAACAGCTGGCTGTAGCGCGCCAGGTGGTGCAGTTGGCCAAGCACCGGCTTGCGCTGGGCAGGGAAAAATTTGAAGCCTGGCACCCGTGGAGCGAAAGGGTCATGGCTTAACTGGTAATGGCCGAGGAACGCCTCGTCGGCATGCAAACTAGTCATCGGGATCTTATTAACCTTTAAGCTGGGCCAGGGCGCGGTAATCCGCTCCCAGCGTGGCCTGTAAAATCTCTTTCGGATAATCGTCGGTCACTATCGCTTCGCCGATGTGGCGCAGCAGTACCAGTCGCAGGCGACCGTCGATCACTTTCTTGTCGATTGCCATATGTTCGAGGAAATCCGCCTCGGTCATCTCTTGCGGCGGAATAACCGGCAAACCGGCGCGCTGGAACAGCTGAATGCCGCGATCCCGCTCCTGGGCGCTGATCCAGCCCAGGCGCTGCGACATTTCCAATGCCATCACGGTGCCCGCTGCGACGGCTTCCCCATGCAACCACACACCATAGCCCATGTGCGTTTCAATCGCGTGGCCGAAGGTGTGGCCCAGGTTCAACGTGGCCCGCACACCGGACTCCCGTTCGTCAGCATTGACCACCAGCGCCTTGGCAGCGCAGGAGCGGGAAATGGCTTCGGTCAGGGCGACTTGGTCGAGGCCGCGCAGGGCGTCTACATGCTCTTCAAGCCAGGAGAGGAACGGCTCGTCGCAGATCAACCCGTACTTGATGATTTCCGCCAGGCCCGCCGACAGCTCGCGCGGTGGCAGGGTGTTGAGTGTCGCGGTGTCGATCAGCACGGCTTGGGGCTGATAGAACGCGCCAACCATGTTTTTGCCGAGCGGGTGATTGATGCCGGTTTTGCCGCCCACCGACGAATCAACCTGGGACAACAAGGTGGTCGGCACCTGGATAAAATCCACGCCGCGCTGGTAGCAGGCCGCCGCAAAGCCGGCCATGTCGCCGATCACACCGCCGCCGAGGGCGATCACGGTGGTTCGACGGTCATGGCGGGCAGTCAGCAGGCCACCAAAGATCAGTTGCAGGGTTTCCCAGTTTTTGTGGGCCTCGCCGTCAGGCAGGATCACCGAAATCACCGAGTAGGCTGCCAGGCTGCGGCTAAGACGCTCAAGATACAGCGGCGCGACGGTTTCATTGGAGATGATCGCCACTTGCCGACCGGCTATATGCGGTGCGAGCAACTCGGGCTTGTCCAACAAACCTTCACCAATATGGATTGGGTAGCTGCGCTCGCCTAGATCGACCTTAAGTGTCTGCATGTGTCCCCGCGTGAAGATGTATTGACGATCGGCAACGCTCAGATCTGTCGTCGCCTGATGGCTCTGCGCCACACCTCAAAAGGTAATGGCGCGCCGCCGAGAATAGCGCATTTCGGGCCGGGCTTTAACGGGGTGGCAACTGCTGCAAGCGCTCAAGAATGTCGAGAACGACCATTCGTGGCGGCCGCTCATCGGTTTCCACCACCAGATCGGCAATTTCCCGGTACAGCGGATCACGCAGCGTGAGCAAGTCTCGCAAGGTTTTTGCAGGGTCTGCGGTGCGCAGCAACGGGCGATTGCGATCACGGGCGGTGCGGCCAACCTGCTGCTCGACCGACGCATGCAGATACACCACCCGCCCACCGGCGTGCAGCGCCCGGCGGTTCTCATCGCGCATCACTGCGCCACCGCCGGTGGCCAATACCACGCCATCGCAGCCGCACAGCTCGGCAATCATCGCCTGCTCGCGGTCGCGAAAGCCCAGTTCGCCTTCTTTATCGAAGATCCACGGGATATTGGCGCCCGTGCGCAATTCAATTTCCTTATCGGAGTCTTTGAATGGCAGGCGCAGCTCTTTGGCCAGCAAACGGCCGATGGTGCTTTTTCCAGCCCCCATCGGTCCTACAAGAATCAAATTTCGCACAGAATCAACGACTCACAGCAATCGCCTGGTTATTCATAATACGCGGAGTCAGGAATACCAGCAGCTCGGATTTTTTCTCCGCCACCACATCGCGCCGGAAAAGGCGGCCAAGATACGGCACATCGCCCAAAAATGGCACTTTATCTACCACTTTGCTTTGGGTATTGGAGAAAACTCCGCCGATGACGATGGTCTCGCCATCCTTGACCAGCACCTTGGCGTTGACCTCGTTTTTCTTGATCGGCGGCACGTCGTTGAGCTTGTTCAAGTAGTCGGGCTCATCCTTGGTGACCTTGACCTCCATGATCACCCAATTGTCCGGGGTGATTTGCGGGGTAACTTCCAGCGACAGCGAGGCCTCCTTGAACGACACCGAGGTGGCGCCCTGGGAGGTGGATTCCTGGTAGGGAATTTCGGTGCCCTTGAGGATGCGCGCGGTTTCCTTGTCGGACGTGACCACCTTGGGCTGCGAGACGATTTCGCCATTGCCGGATTTCTCCATGGCGGTCAGCTCCAGGTCGAGCAGCAGGTTGTCGGTGATAAACGCCAGGCCCAGGCCAGAGGTTCCGGTGAGTGACCCCATGTCCACGAACGGCGAACCGGGTGGGTTGGCGGAGGGTTCGACGCCCTCGGGCAAAGGCTTGCCAGGCCCACCCGCGCTCCAGTTACCCCGGTTCAGCCGCCCGCCCCAACGCACGCCCAGGCTTTTGTCATAGTCGACATTGGCCTCCACGATTCGCGCTTCGATCATCACCTGGCGCACCGGAATATCCAGCTGCGCCACGATCCGCCGCAGTTCTTCGAGGCGCTCGCCGGTCTGGTAGGCAATGATGTTGTTGGTACGGTCATCCACCGCCACCGAGCCACGCTCATCGGTGACACCTTCAAGCCCCGTCACCGACTGGAACAGCTTGGCCAGGTCTGACGCCTTGGCGTAATTGACTTGCAGCAGCTCACGGCGCAACGGTGCAAGCTCGGCCATTTGCTTGCGTGCTTCCAGCGTCAGCAATTCGCGCGCCGCCAGTTCGTCGGCGGGCGCTACCAGCAACACGCCGGCCTTCACCCGCTTATCCAGCCCTTTGGTTTGCAACACTAGATCCAGCGCCTGATCCCAAGGCACATCCTTGAGCCGCAGGGTGATTGAACCCTGTACGTCATCACTGGCCACAAGGTTGAGCCCCGCCACGTCGGCGATTTGCTGCAGCACCGCGCGCAGCTCGATGTTCTGGAAGTTGAGGTTCAGTTTGTCGCCGGTATAGGCGCCTGACACTGCACTGCCGGGGGGCGGCAGCTGGATCAGGTCCACGCGATTGGGCACAGCCAAAGCCATCGGTGCCGTGAACGCTATCCATAGCGCCACACCGAAGGACGAAAAAGTCCTTTTCATTTGTTTTATTCCGTTATGAGTTGACGTTCAGTACCAGGATTCGCGAGCGCTCCAGCCATGCGCCGGCTTCATCGGGAAACAACTCGGCCAGTTCAACGTGGCCGTCATGAATGGCAGTGACCCGACCGTGGTTTGGCCCCAGGTAGTCACCGACCGCGAGCCGATGCACCGTTGAGGCTGCACGCAGCAAGGCAAAACGCTGCGCGCCACGGGATAACGTCCCGACCATTTCGAATTGATCGACGGCCAGGCCCTCCAGCAACGCCTTGGGCCGGGAGAGGTCGGGCGCCGAGGCTGGCCGGCCGGAAACCGGCTCTGCCTGCAGTGCCAGCGGTTGAAACGGGTCGCGCGGGGGAGACGACGAGTCGACAACGTGCGCACCCAGCTCGACGGGCTTGTCGCCCTGGGCGGTGCTGCGGTAGGTCTTCACCAACAGTTCAAGGCGCAGCAACGCCCCATCAGGGCGCAGCGCCACATCATGCACCGTCACAATGCGCGATAACCCGCCCAACGCGCCCACGAATGCCGCCAGGTCATGAAACACACCGCTAGCGCCAATCTGCAGGGGTTGCTCGAGATAAAACGGTTGAGACAGCTCGTCCAAGACGGTGATGTGTTCGACCACCAAGCCATTGGCAACCGCCAAGCGGGAGAGGTCGTCCAGCAAGCCGGGCATCTGCATCTGGCCAGGCATCTGCCGCACCAGCTTAGCCACCTTTGCCTGATGAATTTCGAATTGACGAGCCCGCTCATCAAGGCCTGCGGACACAGCGGTTTTCTCCAGGAGCTGCTGTTGCAAGGCCACTTCCTGCACCTCAAGCGCGTGCAATCGTTCGCGGGCCGGGCTCAGCAGCACACTATCGCCCACCAACAGCACCAGACCCGCCAGCGCGCACCCCATCAGGGCCTTGCCCGGCAGGGGCCATTTTGCAGCGTTGTGAGAGAGCGTGGAGAAGTCGAGCCTGCCAGGGCTCATGGTTGGGCCTCGGTGGACTCACCCTGGCGCACCATCAATTGAAACTCGTTGCCGCCCTGGCTGGCGTCGGCCCGCACATGCTGCAACTGCGTGGCGCGAGTGCCGTGGGTGGCCTCCAGGCGGCGCATCAGTTGGGCGATGTCCTGGCTGGATTCAGCGCTGCCAGTGACGCTGATCGTATCGCCCTTCGCCACCACCTCATGCAGGTGGACCCCTTCAGGCACCGCGCCGGCCAATTGGTCGAACAGCTTGGCGCTGGAAGAGCGCGCATCGTGCAGGTCTTGCACGACTTTCATGCGTTCGGCCAATTGCTGGCTTTGCTCCTGCAAGTCGTCGATGGTCTTGATGCGCGAATCGACAATGGTCACTTCCTTGCCCACGTGACTATTGCGCGACACTTGCCGGTCGATCGCCCGGTCGATTACATGGTCTGCCAGCCATACCGCCGCGATCGCCGCGCAGGCGAACGCCAGCAAAAACATCAGAAAGTATTTGCGCCGCCGTTGCGCCAGCGCCTGGCGCCAGGGCAAAAGGTTGATTCGTGTCATCAAGCGAAACTCCTCAGGGCCAACCCGCAAGCAATTCCCATCCCGTGGGCATCCACGGCCCAGTGTGTGCCATCGACTCGATGACCCGGCGTGAAGCTGGCGAAATCCTGACGGCAAGCGCGCTCCAATGCAAACCCTTCGACATCGACCACCTTTGCGACCAGCCCCGCCAGGCTCAAAACCGCCTCTCGCGCTTCGACCTGCTCCTTCAAACATGCGGCGAGCAATACATCGACCCGTGCCGCAGAGCCCGCCGAAGGGCCGCGCACCTGAAAGTCGATGGCGACGTCGTCCAACGGGTAAGGAATGTACTGGTCGGCCTCCATCTGGATCATCCAGGCCATTTCGTCGTCACTGAGCCCTGCTTCCATTTCGATTACCCGCGTGATGACTGAAGGCCCCGCCACGGCGACCGCCGCCAGCCGGGAGGAGGTGCGCAGACGCGATAACGCCTGGTGAAGCACCTGCCCGATGCCTTCAAGGTCCACAAGCGTGCCGTCGACGACCGCCTGTGCCGGCAGGCCCTGCACAGCATAGCTTTCGACGGTATACACGCCGCCCGAGTGGCTGAGTTCTATCAGCTTGATCCCGGTTTCATTGATGTCGACGCCAAGGACGCTGTCGACTTTTCGCCTGAAAATTCCCTTTCTCATAAAACTCCCCAAAACTTTGTCTGTCATACCGCCTGACTCACGCTGGCGATGTGCATTCGGTCGACTCTTTTGAGCCTCGCGAATGACGCCTCAGGCCGAAAATGCTTTAATGCCCAGCGTTTTTTCCCGCTTTTTATCTGCCGCTCGGGTCGATCCATCGTTTGCCATGCATGCCCCGACGCCTAACTCATTCTTTTCTCTGGAAATCCAAAAGCCTTGATTCGTCTGCTGAAGTTTTTCGGGTACTCCATTGTCGCGATCGTGTGCGGGCTGCTGCTCGTGCTCAGCGGTGCATACCTCTACCTTAGTCCGGGTTTGCCGTCCGTAGAGGCACTCAGAAGTATCCAGTTGCAGATTCCTTTGCGGGTCTACAGCAGCGACGAAAAACTGATCGCGGAGTTCGGCGAAATGCGCCGCACCCCGATTCGTTTCGCCGACATTCCGCCCAACTTCATCAATGCCCTGCTTTCGGCTGAAGACGATAATTTTGCCAATCACTATGGTGTTGACCCGAGCAGCCTGGTGCGTGCGGCCACTCAGTTGGTAAAAAGCGGACACATTCAATCCGGCGGCAGCACCATCACCATGCAGGTGGCGAAGAACTTCTTCCTCACCAGCGAGCGCAGTTTTTCGCGCAAAGCCACCGAGATCCTGCTGGCGCTGCAAATTGAACGCCAGCTGACCAAGGACGAAATCCTTGAGCTGTACGTGAACAAGATCTACCTGGGCAACCGTGCCTACGGGATTGAAGCGGCGTCCCAGGTTTACTACGGCAAATCGATTCGTGACGCGAGCCTGGCGCAGATGGCAATGATTGCCGGCCTGCCCAAGGCGCCTTCGCGTTTCAACCCACTGGCCAACCCGGCGCGCAGCAAAGAGCGTCGCGACTGGATCCTGGGCCGCATGTTCAAGCTGGGTAAAATCGACCAGGCCGCCTATGAAGCCGCCGTGGCTGAGCCGTTGAACGCCAGTTACCACGTACAAACGCCGGAAGTGAACGCGCCGTACATTGCTGAAATGGCCCGCGCCGAGATGGTCGGCCGTTATGGCAGCGAGGCCTACACCGAAGGCTTCCGTGTGACGACCACCGTTCCAAGCAATTTGCAGGACATCGCCAATAACGCGGTGCATTCCGGCCTGATCGCCTACGACCAGCGCCACGGTTACCGCGGCCCTGAATCCCGCCTGCCGGGCAAGACCATGAGCGCCTGGACCACCGAGCTGGGCAAGCAGCGCCCGATCAGCGGCCTGGAGCCGGCCATCGTCACCCAGGTGAAGAAAGACGGCGTGCAGGTGCTCACCCGCACAGGCGAAGCGCTTGTGCCGTGGGACAGCATGAAGTGGGCACGCCCGTTCCTGAACACCAACAGCATGGGCGCGATGCCCAAGCAGCCGTCGGACGTGGCACAGGTGGGCGATTTGATCCGCGTGCAACGCCAGAAAGACGACAGCCTGAAATTCAGCCAGGTACCCCTGGCCCAAGGCGCGCTGGTGTCGCTTGACCCGCAAAATGGTGCGATTCGCGCGCTGGTCGGCGGCTTTGCCTTTGAGCAGAGCAACTACAACCGCGCCACCCAGGCCAAGCGCCAGCCGGGTTCGAGCTTCAAGCCATTCGTCTACAGCGCCGCCCTGGACAACGGCTACACCGCCGCCAGCCTGGTCAACGACGCCCCAATCGTGTTTGTCGACGAGTACCTGGACAAGGTCTGGCGCCCGAAGAACGACACCAACACGTTCCTCGGCCCGATTCGCATCCGCGAGGCGCTGTACAAGTCGCGTAACCTGGTGTCGATCCGCCTGCTGCAGGCGATGGGCGTAGGCAAGACCATCGACTACATGACGCGCTTCGGCTTCGCCAAGTCGGACCTGCCGCCGAACCTGTCGCTGGCCCTCGGCACCGCGACCCTCACGCCAATGGAAATCGCCACGGGCTGGAGCACCTTTGCCAACGGCGGTTACAAGATTTCGCCGTACTTGATCGACAAAATCGAAAGCCGCAACGGCGACACGCTGTTCACCGCCAACCCGCCACGTGTGCCGGGCGACGTGGTCAACGGCCAGGCAGCGCCTGATGGCATTGCGGCACCGACCAACGGCGGCATCACCGTTGAGCCGACGCCGGGCACAGTGCCAGCCACCAACGCCAATCCCACTGCACCCGCCGAGCCACAGGCGCCTGCGGTGGCTGAACGGATTGTGGATGGTCGCACCACCTATATCCTCAACAGCATTCTTGAAGACGTGATCAAGAAAGGCACCGGTCGTCGCGCACTGGCGCTGGGCCGCGCGGATATCGCGGGTAAAACCGGTACCACCAACGAGTCCAAGGACGCCTGGTTCTCCGGTTACAACGGCGACTACGTGACCACCGTATGGACCGGCTACGACCAGCCGGAAAGCCTCGGCCGCCGGGAGTTTGGTGGCACCGTCGCGTTGCCGATCTGGATGAGCTACATGGGCGCAGCCTTGAAAGACAAGCCGCTGCACACCCAGCCAGAGCCGGAAGGCATCCTCAGCCTGCGCATCGACCCGGTGAGTGGCCGTGCGGCATCACCTAGCACGCCGAATGCGTACTTTGAGCTGTTCAAAAGCGAAGACACGCCGCCGTCGGTCAACGAGCTGGGTAATGGCGTTGCACCGGGCAGCCCGCTGCCAGCAGATGAGGCCGCGCCGATCGATTTGTTCTAACCCAGGATCTTTGATCTGATAAAGATCCAGTGTGGGAGCGGGCTTGCTCGCGAAGGCGGTAGATCAGTCAAAATCTCCGGTGACTGACACACCGCTTTCGCGAGCAAGCCCGCTCCCACATTTTGATCTGCGCAAGCCTTAAGCCTTGCGCCACACAGCAAAAAGCCCCGACTCGAGAGAGCCGGGGCTTTTTGTTGGTGCGCTACAACGGCTTAGCCGTTGAACACATCATCCACGCTTTGCAGCGGGTAGTTCTTTGGATACGGCAGGGTGGCCACACCGGTCTCGATGGCGGCTTTGGCCACGGCATCGGAGATCAGGGTGATCAGGCGCTTATCCATTGGTTTCGGGATGATGTACTCACGACCGAATTCCAGCTTGCCGCCACCGTAGGCATCGCACACGTCCTGAGGCACTGGCAGTTTGGCCAGTTCACGCAGGGCGTTGGCGGCAGCCACTTTCATCTCTTCGTTGATGCGCTTGGCGCGAACGTCCAGGGCGCCACGGAAGATGAACGGGAAGCCCAGCACGTTGTTGACCTGGTTCGGGTAGTCCGAACGGCCGGTGGCCATGATCACGTCGCTACGGGTGGCGTGAGCCAGTTCCGGAGAGATTTCTGGATCAGGGTTGGAGCAGGCGAACACGATCGGGTTGGCCGCCATGGTCTTCAGGCCTTCGGCGCTCAGCAGGTTCGGGCCGGACAGGCCGACGAACACGTCTGCACCGTCGAGGGCGTCAGCCAGGGTGCGCTTGGAAGACGGATGGGCAAACATCGCCTTGTACTGGTTCAGGTCGGTACGCTCGGACTGGATCACGCCCTTGCTGTCGACCATGTAGATGTTTTCAAGCCGGGCGCCCATGCTCACGATCAGCTTCATGCAGGAGATGGCCGCAGCACCGGCGCCCAGGCAGACGATCTTGGCTTCAGCCAGGGTTTTGCCAGCGATTTCCAGTGCGTTGATCATGCCGGCCGCAGTAACGATTGCGGTGCCGTGCTGGTCATCGTGGAATACCGGGATGTCGCATTGCTCGATCAGGGCCTTTTCGATCTCGAAGCACTCAGGTGCCTTGATGTCTTCCAGGTTGATGCCACCGAAGGTGATGGAAATGCGTTTGACGGTGTCGATGAAAGCTTGCGGGCTCTCGGAATCGACTTCGATGTCGAAAACGTCGATGCCGGCAAAGCGCTTGAACAGCACGCCTTTACCTTCCATGACGGGCTTGGACGCCAATGGGCCGAGGTTGCCCAGGCCGAGAATCGCGGTGCCATCGGAAATCACTGCAACCAGATTGCCCTTGCCGGTGTACTTGTACGCCAGTTCAGGGTCGCGGGCGATTTCACGTACGGGCTCGGCAACGCCAGGGCTGTAGGCCAGCGACAGGTCGCGAGCGGTGGCAGTGGCTTTGGTGAGCTCTACACTCAGCTTTCCTGGACGAGGATGGGCATGATATTCGAGAGCGGCAGTTTTCAAATCAGACATATCGGCATTCCGCTTTTACTGTTGGTCGACGGACCGCCGAGGATACGCGTGTCGCAAAGTCCCTACAAGACTGGGCAGTCACAGGTGTCAAGGGCCCTGCGCTACGACTTTTGGCGCAGAGCCACGGGATACAAGGGCTCAACTGTTCACAATTACCTTAAAAAATGTCTACAATTTTTTATTGAAAACCGGCTTTTTTTGATTTGCGACCAAATCGCAGGTACAAAAAAGGCGTCCACGAGGGACGCCTTTTTCATCAGCTTGCAAAAGCCCGGAGGGCTTTTGAGCCTTACTCTGCTGGAGTAGCTGCAGCAGGTTTTTTGCCGAAAGTACCGAAACGATCAGCAAAGCGCTGCACACGGCCGCCGGTGTCCAGAGTTTTCTGCTTACCGGTGTAGAACGGGTGGCACTCGTTGCATACGTCAGTACCCAGTGGCTTGCACAGGTTCGAACGGGTCTGGAACTTGTTGCCGCAGCTGCAAGTTACGTCGATGACTTCGTACGCTGGATGGATATCGGCTTTCATGGCACTTCCTCAGGCTAGCGTGCCGCCACTCGACACTATTGTCGAACACCGCACGTAATTAGGCCGCGGATTCTACCAGACCTTTGCAATCACGCAAGCGGCGGTTCCAGCTGTTTCCCCACATATAAGCCCCTTTCATCAGAAAAACCTCTGACACACTACATATCCCCTGTGGGAGCGGGCTTGCTCGCGAAAGCAGTGTTTCAGTCGCCGAAAATAGTGATTGATTGACCGTATTCGCGAGCAAGCCCGCTCCCACAGGGGATAGCATTGATCTGAGAATCTGATTCCAACACCACAGACGGGACACCTCCACCGCAGGTCTGCTAGGCTCCCGCCCCTGCACCATCGCCCGCCTTTATAGATGAGACCCCGCGTGCCCGACGCCATTTTGCGCCTAGCCCTGCCCTCGCCCCTGCGCCGCTTGTTCGATTACCGTGCCCCGGCGGGCGTGTTGCGCGAGCAGTTGCAGCCCGGCATGCGTGTGCGCGTGCCGTTCGGCCGTCGGGAAATGATCGGTATTCTGGTCGAAGTCGCCGATCACAGCGAAGTCCCGGCGCAAAAGCTCAAGCCCGCGCTGGCGATCCTCGACGCGACGCCGCCGCTGCCGCCCGCACTGTTCAAGCTGTGCCTGTGGACCGCCCAGTATTACCAGCACAGCCTGGGCGACACCCTGAGTTGGGCGCTGCCGGTGCTGTTGCGCCAGGGCGAGCTGGCCGAGGCGCGCCAGGAACGGTTCTGGTCCGCCGTGCCGGGCTTTCGCCTCGACGACCCGCGCATCGACCGCGCCCCGCGCCAGCGTGAGGCTCTGGCAACCCTGGCCCAGCACCCCCATGGCGTGGCCCACCAGCTATTAAGCAAGCTGATGCTGAGCAAAGACAGCCTCGACCTGTTACTCGCCAAAGGCCTGGTGCAGGTGGAAATCCGCAAGCACGCACAAGACCCGCGCCACGAACACTGGCTGGCCCAGCCCGAATTGCCGCTGAACCCAGAGCAACGTGCGGCTTACGAGGCCATTCGCGCCGGTTTCGACAGTTTCCACGCGTTCCTGCTGGCGGGCGTCACCGGCAGTGGCAAGACCGAAGTTTATTTACAGCTGATTCGCGAAACCCTGCAGGCCGGTAAACAGGCGCTGGTGCTGATCCCCGAGATCAACCTCGGCCCGCAAACCCTGGCGCGTTTCGAACAGCGCTTCAACGCGCGCATCGCACTGGTGCATTCGGCGGTCAATGACCGTGAACGCCTGGAATCCTGGCTGGCGGCGCGCGATGGCGAGGCCGACATTATTATCGGCACGCGCTCGGCGCTGTTCACGCCAATGAAAAATCCCGGGCTGATCATCATCGACGAAGAGCACGACGGCTCGTATAAACAGCAGGAAGGCCTGCGCTATCACGCCCGCGACCTGGCGCTGGTGCGCGCGCGCCAGGAAGACATCCCGATTGTGCTGGGGTCGGCCACGCCCTCACTGGAAAGCCTGCATAACGCCTACACCGGGCGCTATGGCCTGCTGCGCCTGAACGAGCGTGCCGGCGGCGCCAAACAACCGCGTTTCCTGCGCCTGGATGTAAAAAGCCGTCCGCTGGACAGCGGTATTTCCGGGCCGATGCAACAAGCCATCGGCCAGACCCTCGCTGCCGGCCAGCAAGTGCTGGTGTTTCTCAACCGCAGGGGTTTTGCGCCGACGCTGCTGTGCCATGACTGCGGCTGGATGTCGGAGTGCGAGCGCTGCGATGCGCGCATGACCGTGCACCAGCGCCACGGCGAGTTGCGCTGCCACCATTGCGGCCATGTGGAGCGGGTGCCGCGCCATTGCCCGCAATGCGGCAAGGTCGATTTGCGCCCCGTCGGCGCGGGCACCGAGCGCGCCGAAGAACGCCTGGGTATCTTGTTCCCGGATTACCCGGTGCTGCGGGTCGATCGCGACAGCACCTCGCGCAAAGACGCGATGAACCAGTTGTTCGCCACCATCCAAAAAGGCCAGCCGTGCATTCTGGTAGGCACGCAGATGCTTGCCAAAGGGCACCATTTTCCACGGGTGACGCTGGTGTCGATTCTGGATGCCGACGGCGGCTTGTTTTCCGGTGATTTCCGCGCCAGTGAGCGCATGGCGCAGCTGATCGTGCAGGTCGCGGGCCGGGCCGGGCGTGCCGAAGAGCCGGGCAGAGTGATTATCCAGACGCACCTGGCCGACCACCCGCTGCTGATTCAGCTCACAGAGCAAGGTTACTTTGCCTTCGCCGAACAAGCCTTGAGCGAACGTCGCTCTGCTGGTTTGCCGCCCTTTTCCCACTTGGCACTGCTGCGCGCCGAAGCCCATAAACCCGGGCAGGCCGAAGGTTTTCTGGATGAGGCGTGCAGCGCCGCCGAACGTCTATTGGGTGAACTGGGCCTGACCGGCATTGAATTGCTCGGCCCGGTGCCCGCACCCATGGAGCGCCGCGCCGGGCGGTATCGCGCTCAGCTACTCTTGCAGGCCACCTCCCGCGCGCCGCTGCATCGTCTATTAAGTAGCTGGTTGCTTGCGCTGGAGCAAATGCCGGGCGGGCGACAAGTGCGATGGTCACTGGATGTGGACCCGGTGGATTTGTACTGACCCTTAAATTGCCATCGCAGGCAAGCCAGCTCCCACATGTAGAAATATTCACCCATTAAAATGTGGGAGCGGGCTTGCCCGCGATGAGGCCCGCAGGTCCGCCATCTAGTCTGAACGGTTGGCAAGCCCGCCCTCCCCACGGATAATGCCCAGTTTTTCCACCTGCGCATCGCGCGCCGCCGCTTGCGGTCGAAAGAGAACACCATGAAAGACACCATTCGCCAGCTGATCCAACAAGCCATCACCCAACTCGTCAACGAAGGTGTGTTGCCTGAAGGCCTGACGCCAGCGATCCAGGTGGAAAACACTCGCGACAAGACTCACGGCGACTTCGCCAGCAACATCGCGATGATGCTGTCCAAGCCTGCCGGCATGAAACCACGCGACCTGGCGGAAAAAATCATCGCCGCATTGCCGGCCGACGAGAGTGTCACCAAAGCCGAAATCGCCGGGCCGGGGTTTATCAACTTTTTCCAGAACACCCAGGCCCTGGCGTCGCGCCTGGACGCCGCCCTGGCCGATGCCAGGATCGGCGCACGCAAGTCGGGTGACGCACAACGGGTAGTCGTCGACCTGTCGGCACCCAACCTGGCCAAGGAAATGCACGTGGGTCACCTGCGTTCGACCATCATTGGCGATGGCGTGGCCCGCGTGCTGGAATTTCTCGGCGACACCGTCATCCGTCAGAACCACGTGGGCGACTGGGGCACCCAGTTCGGCATGCTGATGGCCTACCTGCAAGAGAACCCGATCACCAGCAACGAGCTGGCGGACCTGGAAAACTTCTACCGCGCCGCGAAGAAGCGCTTCGACGAATCCGAAGAATTTGCCGACCGCGCCCGTGGCCTGGTGGTCAAGCTGCAAGCCGGCGACGAGGAATGCCTTGAGCTGTGGGGTCGCTTCCGCGAAATATCCCTGTCTCACTGCCAGGAAATCTACGAACTGCTCAACGTTAAATTGACCATGGCTGACGTAATGGGCGAAAGCGCCTACAACGACGACCTGATCAACGTGGTCAACGACCTCAAGGCCAAGGGCCTGCTGGTGGAGAGCAACGGCGCGCAGTGCGTGTTCCTCGAAGAATTCAAGACCGCCGACGGCGAGCCGCTGCCGGTGATCATCGTCAAGGCCGATGGCGGCTACCTCTACGCCACCACTGACCTGGCGGCCGTGCGCTACCGCAGTGGCGTGCTGAAGGCGGACCGTGCGCTGTATTTTGTCGATCAGCGCCAGGCCTTGCACTTCCAGCAAGTGTTCGAAGTGGCGCGCCGCGCCGGTTTCGTCACTCACCCGATGCACATGGAACACATGGGCTTTGGCACCATGAACGGCGCCGATGGCCGCCCGTTCAAGACCCGCGACGGCGGCACCGTGAAGCTGATCGACCTGCTGACCGAAGCCCAGGACCGCGCCTACAGCCTGGTGAAGGAAAAGAACCCGGAGCTGGCCGAGGCCGACCTGCGTAACATCGCTCGCGTGGTGGGGATTGGCGCGGTGAAATACGCCGACCTGTCCAAGCACCGCACCAGCGACTACAGCTTCAACTTCGATCTGATGCTCAACTTTGAAGGCAACACCGCGCCGTACCTGCTGTATGCCTACACCCGCGTGGCCGGTGTGTTCCGCAAGCTGGGCAAGGACTTCAGCGAAGTTGAAGGCCAGATCAACCTGCAAGCCCCGCAGGAACAGGAACTGGCGGCCAAACTGGCGCAGTTCGGCGAAGTGCTGAACAGCGTCAGCGAGAAAGGCACGCCGCATATCCTCTGCACCTATTTGTACGAAGTCGCGGGCCTGTTCTCCAGCTTCTACGAGAACTGCCCGATCCTCACTGCCGACGACGAAGCTCAAAAGCACAGTCGTCTGCGCCTCGCCGCACTGGCTGGACGGACCCTCAAGCAAGGCCTGGAATTGTTAGGCCTGGAAACCCTGGAGCGTATGTAAGTTGGCTGCCAAGAAAAAACCTGCACCCAAGCGCGGCGCCAGCCGCTACCAGGCCCCGGCGAAGAAACCGATTCCGGGCTGGTTGTGGATGGCCATCGGCCTGGCGGTCGGTGCGTTTGTCGTGATCCTCATGAAGCTGGAGCCGGGCAAAGGCGATGACGTCAAACGCGTCAAGCAAGAGCAGCAGAAAGCCACGAAAATGGCTGAAGCCAACAAGACGCCGCCAAGCCCGACCGCCCCTGTGAAGCCGAAATACGACTTCTACACGCTGCTGCCGGAGTCGGAAGTGATCGTGCCGCCTGACGCCGTGCCGGAGAAAACCCTGCCGACGCCACAAGTGCCGACCACGCCGGTGACGCCAGCGGAAGCGGCGAAAATCGACACCGCGCGTGCGCAAGCGGCATTGGCCGGGATCACCCCGCCGCCACCGCCGCCGGTAGCCGCCACCAAGGCCGCGCCGGTGACCAAGTTCTTCCTGCAGGCGGGCTCGTTCCCGAAACAGGCAGACGCGGACCGTGTGCGTGCGCAGATCATTTTGCTGGGCCAGGCGGTGACGGTGGAGTCCGGCACGGTCAAGGATGCAACTTGGTATCGCGTGTTGGTGGGGCCGTTCAGCAACCGGGAACAGCTGACCGTGGCGCAAAAGCAATTGGCGGGTGCCGGGTTTAGCAACCTGTTGTTACAACAGCGCCAGAGCCGCTGACCTACAGCCAACACAGATCACCTGTGGGAGCTGGCTTGCCTGCGATGGCGGTGTAACAGTCAATATTTTCAGTGACTGTTACACCGCCATCGCAGGCAAGCCAG
>NZ_JAFCTN010000044.1:0-46097 GCF_049896045.1 Pseudomonas sp. PWP3-1b2 | reverse complement strand
GGTGTGTCAGTCGAAGCTCAAATGACTGACACACCGCCATCGCAGGCAAGCCAGCTCCCACCGTTTGATCTTCGTTTGACCTGCAAAAAATGTCGAGCTAGCTCACCAAACTGCGCAACGCGCTGATCTGCGGGATATCCACCCGGCGCATGTACGCGCGCAGCGGCTCGGTAATGTTGATGCGCTCATCAATATTCTGGTCCAGCAGCAACTGAATACGCTCGCGCGACAGGGTCATGGTGTGCTCCGCAGCCGGCAACCAGACAAACTCGGCGGTGGGAATAATGCCGTCATCGGCCACGTCCATGCCGAAGGCATCCTCGCTGAAACGCACGATGTAGTGGCCGGTCTTGCGGTTCAGGCCGACAAAACCATGAAGGTCGTCGGCAGCCTGGCAGATGAGTTCGGATGTGATGCGCATGGTAAACCTCACTGAAAAGTCCCACAGGGACTGGAAAGATGGTTTACACGCGTGGCAGAAATGACTGCCCTCTAACGGGGCGGCTTCGGGCAAGAGTACTGCAACACGGCACAAAAAAACCAAGAAAATGGGCCCTGCGCACGTTATTGTCGGTTTGGTGATAGCGCCTTTCGCAATCAATTGTTAAAAAGGACGCCTTCTCAAAGTTACCTCCACGAAAGGACTTCGCATATGCCTGTCACGTTTACCAAGAGTGCCTTGCTGCTCGCCCTGATGCTCGGCCTCTCCCAGGCACAGGCCGCCGACCCGATCAGCCCGGCTGAATTGGCGACAAACGAAGGCATTCCGTACCCGGCCGTCATCGCCCACCGTGGCGCGTCCTTTGATGCCCCCGAATCCACCGCCGCTTCCTACAAGCTCGCCCGCGACCTCGGCGCCGACTACCTGGAAATGGACCTGCAGCGCAGCAAGGACGGCGTGCTGTTCGCCCTCCACGACAACAACCTGCAACGCACCACTGACGTGGCCACCAAGTTCCCCGAGCGCAAGGACGCCCCGGCCAACGAGTTCACCTGGGCCGAACTGCGCACCCTGGACGCTGGCAGCTGGTTCAACGCCGCCTACCCGGACCGCGCCCGCCCTGCTTTCGTCGGCCTGAAAATTCAGAGCCTGGACGAAATCATCAAGATCGCCGAAGGCAACCCCCAGCACAAACCCGGCCTGTACATCGAAACCAAGGAGCCCAAGCAGTTTCCGGGCATCGAAGCCGACCTGAAAAACAAGCTGCTGGACAAGGGCTGGTTAAGCTCCGCCGGCTCCAAGCTGGGCAAGAGCAACACCGGTGTGGGCCAGGGCAAAGGCCGCGTCGTGCTGCAAACGTTTGAAAAAGACAGCTTGAAAGAGCTGCAGAAAGAAATGCCCAACACCCCGAAAATCCTGCTGTTGTGGGTTGGCCCAGGCAGCATCGAGCCAAAGTTCACGCAGACGTTCGCCGAATCCGGTGAAGCGACCAAGGCCGCCTACTACGCCAAGCAAGAGCCAAAAGACGCGGCCGAGTTCGAAAAATGGGTCGACGAAGCCAAGAGCCTCGGCGCCATCGGCACCGGCCCTTCGGCTGAGCTGACCAACCATGGTGATCAGAGCTACACCGACCTGGTGAAACCTGAAATGAACAAGCTGACCCACGACAAGGGCCTGCTGGTGCATGTGTACACCGTGGATGAGCCGGTGGACTTCGACAAAGTGATGAAAGCCGGCGTCGATGGCATCTTCACCAACCGCGCCGCCGAACTGCTGAAGTACTTCAAGCGCTGGCCGTCCTCGAGCGTATCGGACCTGCTGAAGGACAACGGCTACTGAGTCGCTGGTGTCAGTGCGCCATTAAGGATGAGTTAAGTTGCGCTGGTTAATCTGGCGCCACTTAAACAGCTCACCCACAAGGACACTGACTATGAAGACCCTGACTGCCCTGTTCGCTGCTACCGCCCTGACCCTGACTGCCGGTCTGGCCCAGGCTGATGTCCGTCCGGACCAGATTCCAGCCCTGCTCAAATCCGGCGATGTGATGGCGTTCGAGAAACTCAACGCCGCTGCCCTGGCCAAACACCCCGGCGCGACCATCGCCGACACCGAGCTGGATCACGAAGCCGGTCGCCTGGTCTACGAAGCAGACCTGACCGACACCGCCGGCAAAAAGTGGGACGTGAAGCTCGACGCCAAAACCGGTGAAGTGCTGGAGGACAAGCAAGACTCGTAATTCAAACGCCCAAAAAAACCGCGTCACTTTTTAAAGTGACGCGGTTTTTTTATGCCCCCAAACGCGCGGTCACCTCATTCAGCTCACTCGACAACCCGCGCAGGTTCTGGCTCGCCACTTCGGTGCGCTGCACATTGTCCATATTCGTGGTGGCGACGGCGGTGATCTGCGTGATGTTGCGCGAGATATCTTCGGCCACCGAGGTCTGCTCTTCGGCGGCGGTGGCGATCTGGCGGTTCATGTCACGGATCGCTTCCACGGCCTGGGTGATATGGGTGAGCATCGCGCCAGCCTCGGTGACTTTTGCCACGCTCTCATCGCTGCACGACTGCCCGCTCATAATCGCCTGCGCCGCATCCACCGCGCCGGTTTGCACGGCGTGAATAATCTGGTTGATCTCGATGATCGATGCCGCCGTGCGTTGCGCCAGGCTGCGCACTTCATCGGCCACTACCGCAAAACCACGCCCGGCCTCGCCTGCGCGTGCGGCTTCAATGGCGGCATTGAGGGCAAGCAGGTTGGTCTGCTCGGCGATCCCACGAATCACCTCCAACACTTTACCGATGCGCACGCTGTCGGTTTCGAGGCGGCGGATGATAGTGCCGGTGTTGAGGATTTCGTTGCGCATCTGGCCAATGGTGGCGATGGTGACCTGCATCACTTCACCGCCCTCCCGCGCCGATTGATCCGCCTCATCGGCAGCACGCGATGCGCTGGCCGCGTGACGTGCGACTTCCTGGGCGGTGGCCGACATTTCGGTCATCGCTGTGGCCACCTGATCGGTGCGGTTAAATTGCTCATGGGTGCCGGTGGCCATTTGCCCGGCGATCGAGTTCAACTCGCCGCTGGCGCTGACAAGGTCCGTGGCGCTGCGTTGCAGGCGGCTGAAGGTTTCGGCAAGGAAATCTCGCAGGGTATTGGCGGCGGCGGCCAGATGGCCCAATTCATCCTGGCGGCGACTGGCGACACGTTCGGCAAAGCGGCCGTGGCTCAATTGAGTCACGTAGTCGATCAAACCGCGAATCGGCAAGATCAAGTTACGGTTGATCAGCCACAGGCTGAACAGACCGATCAATACACCTGAGAGCAACATGATGGCCAGCCCGACCATCACTGTGCGCTCGGCGTAAGCGCTGATGGCCACCGATTGCTTCGCGCCTTGCTCGCGCAAGTCACTGACTAACGCGCTCATCTGCTCGCTGGTGGCGCGGTCCACACCCTTGACCGCAGCGTCACCCGCGCTCGGGTCGGCGCCGGCAGCCAGGTAGGCATCGCGCCCTTTCTGATAGGCCACGCCCAGTTGCAGGTGCTCCTGACGCAAGGTTTCGATGCGCTGGCTCAGCGCCGCGTCGCCATTCGTGTGAGTCACCAGACGGGCAAGGATACCTTGCACATCGCGCTGCCGGTCCTGGAACTGGCCCCAGTACTTCTCCATGTCCTGAGGTTGCTTGCCGCGCAGCAACACATTTTTCCATTCCTGCACCTGCACTTTGAATTGCAGGTTGGCCTCATCGATTAATTGTGAGGTGAGCAGCGGCCCGTCGATCAGGCTGCGATAACTCTGTACGCCATTGGAAAGGAAGTTGAAACACGCCAGGGCGATCAACAACATCGCCAGCAGGCTGCCACCGAGCAGCGACAAGATCTGGGCTCTCAAGGAGGTTCGCAAAACATTCATCGGGGAAAAGCCTCGATACAAGGGAAAGGGTGCATGAACGCCGCAACTTCCTTGTCATCGAAACCACCGCTAATTCACAGCAGTTCGTTATGCCTTGAATCGGCCATTCCAGACGCTTCTTGAACGGTTGCTGACAAACGGTCAATAAAATGTCACCGCGTCGAAATAAATTCAAAACCGTCACAAAAATGTCAAATTTCCTTGCAATGATTCGCACACGCGAACCTGTGAACGTCCTACAGGCGCTCTCTCTGCGAGCCTTCATGAACCACAGCATTGATCACGGCCACCAGGATCCCGATCTGTTTGGCTTGCTTTACGGTTTCCGTTTTCGCCCCGGCGAAAAGGGCGAGCAGATCGACTCAGCCACCGCGCTGGCCGCCTTGCAGGCGCCGCAAGACCCGGAAGAATTCCTCTGGTTGCACCTGAACCTGGCTCACGCCGCGTGCGAGCGCTGGATGCAGGCGCACCTGTCGTTGCCGGAGGAATTTTTCGAAGCGCTGCACGAAGGCTCGCGCTCAACGCGCATCGAACACGTGGACTCGGCCTTGCTGGCGGTGGTCAACGACGTGGTGTTCAATTTCAGCAGCATGGTGTCCTCGGATATTTCCACGCTGTGGGTGTGCGCTCGCAGCCGCTTGCTGGTGAGTGCGCGCCTGCAACCACTGCACTCGGTGGATAAACTGCGCTCGTCGGTAAAGGCCGGTGAACGCTTTCGCTCACCGCTGGAGTTGCTGGTGCATCTGCTGCGCGACCAGGGCGAAGTGCTCACCCAGATCGTGCGCAAGACCAGCATCAGCGTCGACCATATCGAAGACCAGTTGCTGTCCTCGCGCCTCTCCACCAACCGCGCCGAACTCGGTGCCGCACGCCGGGTGCTGGTGCGCCTGCAACGCCTGTTGGCGCTGGAACCAGGCTCATTGCTGCGCCTGCTCAACCGCCCGCCGCAGTGGCTGCAAAAGGAAGACGTGAAGGAGCTGCGCAAATCCACCGAGGAGTTCGCGCTGATCATCAACGACCTCACGGCCCTCGGTGAGCGCATCAAGCTGTTGCAGGAAGAAATCGCGGCCAACCTCAATGAACAGAGCAACCGCACGCTGTTTACGCTGACCGTGGTGACGGTGCTGGCGCTGCCGATCAACATCATTGCCGGCTTTTTCGGCATGAACGTGGGAGGTGTGCCGCTTTCAACCGACCCGGAAGGCTTCTGGATTCTGGTGGCGCTGGTGGCAACGTTCACCGTGATTGCCGGGCGTTGGGCCTTCAGAAAGCGCAAGGATTACTAAGCCTGAAATGAGGTCAACTGTGGGAGTTGATTGCACTCTGACATTAGTTCTGCAGTGTTCATTGGACAAGTGGCACCCCCAATTCCCCAAACACTGATTTACCGCAGCATCTCTGTAACATTTTGCAATGATCATGACAAACATCCTTCCCCACACTGGATGCTCCGGCATGGCCACCCCTTCCCTGACTGCCTCCAATACCGCTTCACCCACAGACGCCAAACCCCGGCTGGACAAAAAGCCGGGCCTGGTGACGGTGATCATGTTCTTCGCCGTGCTCGCCATGGGCCTGCTGTTTACCGCCTACAGCCTGATGCACGACATGCACGAACTGGGCACGGTGGTCACCACCTGGACGCCGTTCCTGCTGCTCGGCGTGGCGCTGTTGATCGCCCTGGGTTTCGAATTCGTCAACGGTTTCCACGACACCGCCAACGCCGTCGCCACGGTGATCTACACCAACTCGCTGCCGCCGCATTTTGCGGTGGTGTGGTCGGGGTTTTTCAACTTCCTCGGGGTGCTGCTCTCCAGCGGCGCGGTGGCGTTCGGCATTATCGCCTTGCTGCCGGTCGAGCTGATTTTGCAGGTGGGCTCGTCGGCGGGTTTCGCAATGATCTTCGCCCTGCTGATCGCCGCCATCCTGTGGAACCTCGGCACCTGGTGGCTGGGCTTGCCAGCTTCGTCTTCCCACACGCTGATCGGTTCGATCATCGGCGTCGGTGTCGCGAACGCCTTGATGCACGGGCGTGACGGCACCAGCGGTGTGGATTGGGGCCAGGCGACCAAAATTGGTTACGCGCTGCTGCTGTCGCCGCTGATCGGTTTTGCCTTTGCTGCGTTGTTGTTGCTCGCCCTGCGCGCCTTTGTGAAAAACCGCGCGCTGTACAAGGCGCCGAAGGGCGACACCCCGCCGCCATGGTGGATTCGCGGCATGCTGATCGCCACCTGCACCGGCGTGTCGTTCGCCCACGGTTCCAATGACGGCCAGAAAGGCATGGGCCTGATCATGTTGATTCTGGTCGGCACCCTGCCGATGGCCTACGCGCTGAACCGCGCCATGCCCGCCGAGCAATCGATGCAGTTTGCGGCAGTGGCTGAAGTGACCCAGGTGGCCCTGGTGAAAAGCGCGCCGCAACCGTTGGCGGGTGACCCGCGCCCGATTCTTTCGACCTATGTGCGCACCAAGGAAGCCACGCCGGAGCTGGTACCTGCCCTCGCCGCGCTGGCCGGGCACATCGGTGACGAAGTAAAAGGCTATGGCTCCCTGGCCAAAGTGCCCGCCGAAGCCGTGGGCAACGTGCGTAACGACATGTACCTGACCAGCGAAACCATTCGCTTGATGGACAAGGGCAAGGTCGGCAACTTTGACGCTGACACCCAAGGCAAGCTGAAACTGTTCAAGGAACAGATCGATAGTTCCACGCGCTTTATTCCGCTGTGGGTGAAAATCGCGGTAGCCATCGCCCTGGGCCTTGGCACCATGGTTGGCTGGAAGCGCATCGTGGTGACGGTGGGCGAGAAGATCGGCAAAACCCACCTGACTTACGCCCAAGGCGCCTCGGCAGAAATGGTGGCGATGTTGACCATCGGCGCAGCAGACATCTACGGGTTGCCGGTGTCGACGACGCACGTGTTGTCGTCGGGTGTGGCCGGGACCATGGTGGCTAACGGGGGTGGGTTGCAGATGAGGACCATCCGCAATCTGGCGTTGGCGTGGGTGCTGACGTTGCCGGCGGCGATTTTGCTTTCAGGCAGCCTCTACTGGTTGTTCACCAAACTGTTCTGACCCAACACCGTCTAAAACTGTGGGAGCTGGCTTGCCTGCGATAGCTATATAACAGTCAACAAATCTGTTGACCGATAAATAGCCATCGCAGGCAAGCCAGCTCCCACAGTTGGTTGTGCATGTATTCAGTTGTTGAAGAGTGCGGCCATCGCCTTCATGCGTTTTTTGTAAACCCGCCGCGCCTCCAAGGCTTCTTCCAGTGTCACCGCCACAAACCCCGCCCGTTGATTCGGCTGCATTTGCCCGATCAAATCCAGGTCTGCACTGATCACCGTGCCAATCATCGCGTACCCACCGCCCGACACCGCATCGCGGTGCAGCACAATCGGTTCCAAACCCGCAGGGACTTGAATCGACCCGATCGGGTAGCAACTGTCGACGATATTCGATGGATCCGACCCCGCGCCAAACGGCTGCTCCCGTGGCTGAAAGCTCAACGCACTGCCGCCCTTGAAGCGATAGCCGATGCGGTCCGCCTCGGAACCGACCGTCCAGGGTTCGGCAAAAAAACTGCTTTTGGCCGCAGAAGTCAGGCGCTCGTAATACAGCCCCGGCACCACCCGCAAGGTTACATCGCCCCCCACCGAGCGGCGCAAGGCCATGGGCAAACTGTTGCCCGCACGCCCCAGCCCACTGGCTTCACCGATGGACAACTCATCGCCCTCCTGCAACCGCCGCCCCTGAAAACCACCGAGTGCGCCCAGTGTGTAGGTCGAGCGACTGCCGAGCACCACCGGCACATCAATGCCCCCGGCCACCGCGAGGTACGTCCGCGCGCCGGCCTTGGGAAATTCAAAACGCAGCACCTGCCCGGCGCGTACCTGGAACGCGGTGTCCTGGTGCACCACTTCACCGTCCAGGCGCGGCGACATCAAGGCACCGCTCAGGGCCACCAGCGCGTCCTCCTGGAACTCAAGCTCAGGCCCGATCAGCGTGCATTCCAGGCCCGCCGCGCCGACCGGGTTGCCCACCAGGTGGTTGGCCGCACTCAAGGCGTATTGGTCCAACGCGCCGGAGGGCGGGATGCCCAGGTGGTAATAGCCTTCGCGGCCCAGGTCTTGTACGGAGGTGGCGAGGCCGGGTTTGAGGACCTTGATCATGCCAGCGCCTCCTGCAGGGTTTTCGGGTAGCCGATGGGGTCGGCGAGAAACGCGTCGAGGGAGAATTCCACCGGGCGGATGCGCAGGTCGAAACGGCCCGCGTCTACCTGCGCGACAGCCAGGTCATAGGCATCGCGGTCAATGGGTTTGAACTGCACGATGTCGCCGGGGCGGAAGAACACCATGTGTTCCTTGAGGTAGGCCAACTGCTGCGCCGGGTCGTAGATCGGTGCCGGGGTCACGCCGAACATCTGGTAACCGCCGGCGCCGCGTACCGAGTAGATGCAACCAAAACAACCGCCATGGCCGAGGGTGAGTTTCGGCGTGTCGGTGCGTGGGCGCAGGTACTTGGGCACCTGCAACTGCCGCGCGCGCTCGACCATCTGGAACATGAACGGCAGGCCCGCGACAAAGCCAACCATCGACACAAACCACGGCGCGCCACTGTGAGCGGCGATGAATGCGTCGACGTCGGCCAGCCCGTTGACGCGTGCGGCGTATTCCAGGTCAGTGCCCGTGGGGTCTTGGTGGCGGTCGCGAAAGCGCATCAGGGTTTCATGGGTCCAGGGGTCGTTGTAGAGCACCGGGATTTCGATAATGCGCGTGTGCAAGGTGCGTTCGGCCACGGCCTGGGCTTCGGCGCTTTGCACGGCGTCGAGCAGCACGTGGGGCGCAATGCGGTCGGGGTCGAAGCGAATCTGGAACGACGCATTGGCCAGGCACACGTCCAGCACCCCTTCCAGGGCCAGGCGCTCGACGGCGCGGGTCACCGCCATGCCTTTGAAAAAGGCCTCCAGGGACATGCTGTCGCTGACCTCGGCAAACAGGTGTTCATCACCGCCGAAGCTGTAGCGAATGGGGGACGTTTGAGCCATGTCTATTCCTCTTGGAATCATTGTAGAAAGGCAGGCAAAAAATGACGGATCGATCTTATTGGGGGGTTCTGACGTCAATGCCCGCCGTGTCCAGGGCTTCGCGCGTGGCTTCCACCAGTTCCAGGGCGCCGGGGGTGTCGCTGTGCAGGCAGATGGAATCGAATTCAATAAAAAGGTCTTCGCCCTCTACCGTTTTGACCAACCCGGTCTGACACGCACGCAGGACGCGCGCCGCCACCGTTGCTGGGTCCAGTGCGCGAACAGTGCGGGTAAACACGATGGAGCCCGTAAGGTCGTACTCACGGTCGGCGTAAAACTCGCGCACCACCGGCTGCCCCAGTTCGGTGGCAACCCGCCAGATGACCGAGTTTGGCATGCAGTACAGCAACAGCGTCGGCTCGATGATTTGCAGGTTTTGCACCAACAACCGCGCCGCTTCTTCGTCACGGGCCAGGTGCATATAGAGCGCGCCGTGGGGCTTGATGTGTTGCAGGGTCACGCCTTGGGCACGGGCGATTTCCCGCAGGGCGCCGAGTTGGTAGAGCATGTCGTCCACCAATTCCTGGGCCGGTGCGTTGATGTGCCGACGCCCGAACCCGACCAAATCCCGAAAGCCGGGGTGCGCGCCGATGGCCACGCCCAGTTGCCTGGCGCGCTCGACGGTGCGGCGCATGGTGCCGGGGTCGCCAGCGTGAAAGCCGGTGGCGATGTTGGCTGAGCTGATATAGGCCATCAGCTCGGCGTCGACGCCGTCGCCAATGGTCCAGGGGCCGAAGCCTTCGCCCATGTCTGAATTGAAATCCACTGCCTGCATCGGGGCTGCTCCGCCAAAAAGGTGATGGCTGAAAGTAGGCCGCGGCTTGACCCCTTGGGAAGATCTATTATCAGATGGCCCATCTTCTGAAAAACAGATAAAGCCATGTCCCTGACCTTGCGCCAAGTCCGCTATTTCATCGCCACCGCCGAGATCGGCCAGATATCCCAGGCGGCGATTCACCTGAACATTTCCCAGTCGGCGGTCACCACCGCGATCAAGGAGCTGGAAGCCATGCTCGGCGTGCAGCTATTCGTGCGCTCGGCCCAGGGCATGAACCTGACCGACGCCGGGCGGCACTTTCTTAACCGCGCTTACGTGATCGTGCGCAGTGTGGACGATGCGCTGAACAGCCCTCTGCCGGATTACCGCGCCAGCGGCGTGCTGCGTGTCGCCGCCAGCTACACCGTGCTGGGTTATTTCCTGCCCCACCACCTGCAACGCATGGAGCACTGGCACCCGGACGTGACCATCGAAGTGTTCGAGCAGGAGCGCCAGGCCATTGAGCACGGCCTGCTCGACGGCCAATTCGACATGGCCGTGGTCCTCACCGCCAACCTCACCCACCCGGATATCGTCTCCGAAATCCTCTTCAACTCGGAACGCCGCCTGTGGCTGCCCAGCCATCACCCGCTGTGCGACCGCGGCGCCGTGAGCCTGGCAGATGTGGCCCGGGAACCCTACATCCTGCTCACCGTCGACGAGGCCGAACACAGCGCCATGCGCTATTGGGAACACGCCGGGCAAACGCCTGACGTGCGGTTGCGCACCAGTTCAGTGGAAGCGGTGCGCAGCATGGTCGCCAACGGCAGCGGCGTGGCGATTCTGTCAGACCTGGTGCACCGGCCCTGGTCACTGGAAGGCAAACGCATCGAAACATTGACCGTGACTGACCCAGTCACACCGATGAGCGTGGGCCTGGCCTGGCACCGCGAGCGCGCGTTTACCCCGGCGATGCAGGCGTTTCGTGATTACTTCCACGACGCCTTCCTGGCGCCGCAGCAGTTGTCGGCGCGGCGCTAGAGAACGAACACTGTCAGCGTGGCGAGCGGGCTTGCCCCGCGTTGGGCTGCGCAGCGGCCCTGAAACCAGGCTCAGAGGAGTGTCTGACCCACTGCGTTCTTCTATTTTGGGGCTGCTTCGCAGCCCAACGCGGGGCAAGCCCGCTCGCCACAACAAGCCCGTTCGCCACAGGGGCAGTAACTGACGGGCGTTAGAGCTGGGCTTGCAAGGTGGCGGCCAGCCAGTCCATAAACACCCGTACTCGCTGCGGCAAATGCCGCTGACCCGCGTAAAGCAACGACACATCCAGCGCCGGGGCCGGGTACTGCGGCAATACCGCCACCAGTTCGCCGCTGGCGAGTAGATCGCGAATGCCCAGGGTTGGCACCTGAGTAATGCCGAAGCCGCCCACGCAGGCCGCCCTGTAGGCATCGGTGCTGTTGACCGTAACCCGCCCGGCCATGGGCAGGCGGTGCACCTTGTTGCCTTGCAGGTATTCAAAGCCTGCCGAGCGTGAGCCCAGTGGACGTACGTAATGCACCAGATAATGGTTGGCCAGGTCGGCCAGGGTCTCGGGCTTGCCGTAGCGTTGCAAGTAGCCTGCGCTCACGCAGTTGATCATCGGCATGCTGCACAGCAACCGGGCGACCACCGACTGGTCGGGCTGCGCGCCCACGCGTAATACGCAGTCGAACCCTTCGGCGAGCAGGTCGACCTGGCGGTCGGTGCTGCTGACTTCCAGCTCGATCAATGGGTGCGCGTCCATGAACGCTGGCAGGCGCGGCAGGATCAATTCCCGCGCCATCACGTTGGGCATGTCCACGCGAATACGCCCGCTGAGTTGCGCCTCGTCCTGGCGAAACAGGCCTTCCAGTTCTTCCATGTGCGAGAGCAGATCCTTGCTGCGCTCGTACAACACACGCCCGTCCTGCGTCGCCTGCACCTTACGCGTGGTGCGTTGCAACAAGCGCGCGCCGAGCAGTTCCTCCAACGCCTGCACATGCTCGGACACGGTAGAGCGCGGCAAGCCCAGGCTCTCCCCCGCTTGAGTAAAACTCGACAATTCGGTGACCCACACGAAGGTGCGCAACAGCTCAAGCTTGTTCATGGGATTGTTCGCCTTATCCGGCCAGTGTTTCCGGTATTGCTCTGTTTATCACGTTATGGGCGGACAAATACACTCAGTCCCACGATCACTCAGAGGAATCCACCATGTCTCGTAAAATCGCACTGATCACTGGCGCCAGCCGCGGCCTCGGTAAAAGCGCAGCACTGCACCTGGCAGCCCAAGGCGTCGACATCATCGGCACTTACCACAGCGCTGCGGCCGAGGCTCAAGCCGTGGTCGAACAGGTTGAAGCCCTGGGCGGTCGCGCCGCCATGCTGCAACTGGATGTGGGCCAAAGCGGCACCTTCAATGACTTTGTCGGCGAAGTCGGCCGCGTACTCAAGGATGTTTTCGCACAGGATCACTTCAACTTTCTGATCAACAACGCCGGTGTGGGCGCGCATACCAGCTATGCCGACACCACCGAAGAACAGTTCGACACACTGGTGGCGATCCACTTCAAGGCACCGTATTTTCTTACGCAAAAACTGCTGCCGCTGATCAGCGATGGCGGGCGCATCATCAATATCTCCAGCGGCCTGACGCGCTTCACCCTGCCGGGGTCTTCGGCCTACGCCTCAATGAAAGGTGCCGTGGAAGTGCTGTCGCGCTATCAGGCCAAGGAGTTGGGCCCGCGCGGGATCACCGTCAACACCCTGGCGCCCGGCGCGATCGCCACCGACTTCAACGGCGGCACCGTACGCGACAATACGCAGGTGAACAGCATGGTTGCCAACAACACGGCCCTGGGCCGCGTCGGTTTGCCGGACGATATCGGCGGCGCGCTCTCGGTTCTGCTGGCCGACGGCAGCAACTGGATCACCGGGCAGCGCATTGAAGCCTCGGGTGGCATGTTCCTTTAAACAGGCTACGCCAGCCTCCATGCCTGCAGATCCCTGACAGGCATTTCCCCTTGCGCCCTTACTGCCAGCCCTTTCAAGGTCTTTGGAAATCTGTCTGATAGGGCGAACACCATCCCTGTGGCGAGCGGGCTTGTCCCGCGTTGGGCTGCGAAGCAGCCCCAAAAACAGCAGCCGAAGAGTGCCTGACTCACCGCATCCTTCCTTTTTAGGGTCGCTTCGCAACCCAACGCGGGACAAGCCCGCTCGCCACAGAGTACTTATCGCCTGTTTTGCCTAAAGACCTTGAAAGGGCTGGCCCTTACTGCGCGTGGCGGCATTTGCCCGCCACGCGCAGTAAGGGCGCTTGTGGATTTCGTTGCCTCGTTCACGCTTGACTCGGTACACGTTGCTGTACGACTTTTTCCCGAATCACGTCATACGCCCAGTGATACACGTAGGTGTACGGCAGGAAAAACAGCAACACGCCGATGTCGAGGATAAACGCCTGCATCAGGCTGATGTTCATCCACGCCGCAATCAGCGGCACAGCGACAATAATCAGCCCGCCTTCAAACATCAGCGCGTGCAACACTCGAGTCCGGGCGCCACCGGACAATTGCAGGCGCACTTTCAACCGGTCAAACAGGCTGTTGAAAATGATATTCCAGCTCAGCGCCAGCAGGCTGAGGCCCAGGGTTACCGCACCCATTTCCAGGGCAGGTCGGCCGGTAATCCAGACCAACAGCGGCGTACAGATCAACAAGGCCAAGCCTTCAAACCCCAAGGCCTGGAAAACGCGTTCAGTAATCGACTTGTTAGGGCTCATAACCTGCGCTCCGTGAGTGACGATGGTTGCCATGATTACCCTTTGACTCGATACTTCATAACCAATAACCATCGACCAAGGCGATAGTCATGGCTTCAAACGAAGTACTGCAGGCGTTTGTGCAGGCCGCCACCCAAGGCTCGTTTTCTGCGGCGGCGCGCAAACTCGGCAAAAGCCAGTCCACCGTCAGCGCGGCGGTGGCGAGCCTGGAAATCGACCTGGATGTGGTGCTGTTTGATCGCAGCAGCCGCAAACCGACGCTGACGCCGGCCGGGCATGTGCTGCTGCAACGGGCCGAACAGGTGCTGGAAGCCAGCAGCCGATTGGAGATGGCAGCGAGCCAGTTGTCCCAAGGGTTGGAGCCGAAAGTCAGTATCGCCATGTCCGACACCTACCAGTCGGAGCGCTTCGAAATCGCCCTCAAGGCCTTTGAACAACGCTACCCGGACCTGGAGCTGGAATGGCTGATTGCCGAGTGCGAAGACTTGATCGACCTGGTGCAAAGCGGCCGGGCACAGATGGCGTTTATCGAGGCCCAGGAGATTTATCCACCCGACCTGAGCCGTGCCCCGGTGGCGGAGCGCGCGGAACTCGCGCTGTTTGTTGCCCCCACGCATCCGCTGGCCAGCCTGCAAGGCATCGACCCACAGACCTTGCAGCAACACCGCGAACTGCGCCTGGCGAGCGTCATCAACCCCAACGAGATACGCCCCACCGGACGCGTGTGGTCGGCACCGAGTTTTCTGATGCTGATGGAAATGGCTCAACTCGGTTTCGGCTGGGCGGCGCTGCCGCGCTGGCTGGTGGAGCGGTTTGGCAATGCGGGGCTGGTTGAACTGACAGTGCGCAGCTGGCCACGCTCGGTGGCGGTGGATGTACTGTGGTCGCGCCACCACCCGCCGGGGCCTGCGGGAAGCTGGATGTTGGGGCTGATGCTCGACTCATCACTTCCAGTCCCGGCACTTTAAACATGTAGCACACCTTGGGTTGAAAAACCCGGAAGCCCGCCTGCGGCAAACCCGATAGAATCCAGCCTCTTTGTAGGATTCTGGATGCACCCCTGATGGAAACCCGCCTCGTCCCCTATGAGACGCTGAGCCTCGTGCAAAAACAGCAGCTCGACACCCTGCAAGTGCACCCCGAACAGCTGGCGTATTCCGGGGATATCTACTGCGCGCTGAACAGCCTGCTGGTCAATCCCAACCCTGCCAGCGTCAAAGGCTTCGCCCTGCTCGCCGACGCAATACCCGTCGCCTTCCTCCTGCTCAAACGCCCGCCGTGCCTGCCCCATTGGGCGGATGAACACAGCGCCACGCTGCACGCGCTGCAAGTGGATCGCGCGCACCAGGGCCGAGGGTTTGGCAAGGCGTGTTTGCAGGCACTGCCCGAGGCGGCAGTGCAGGCGTGGCCAGAGATCAAGGCACTGGAGTTGTCGGTGGACGCGGACAATGTGGCGGCGATGCGTTTGTATCTGGGGGCTGGCTGGGTGGATAACGGGGAGGCGTATAAGGGCAGAATCGGGTATGAGCGCAGGCTGAAATGGGTATTTGGTCGGGGCCACCTTGACAACAGTAAAATGTAACGTATACGTAACTTATGATTATCAAGGTAATGAATACGTGACATGGACACTTCCGTTATTACTCAGCGACTCGGTCAGCAACTAAGAGCCCTGCGCCTCAATCGTGGCTACAAACAGGCGGATCTGGCGAAGTTGGCGGGGATTACCCGGCAAAAACTGATCGACATTGAAAAAGGAAGCCTTTCAGTGTCAATGAATGCCTATGCCCGGGCCATTGCAGCCTTGGGCAGCGAATTCAAATTGGTACCGGTAACCCTGCCAACGCTGGAGGAGCTGGAGGATTTGTTCAATGAATAACCCTCATTTGCGCGTGCATACTCCTCAAGGCGAAAGCGGTAGTGTGCTGATGAGTGCCGAAGACTATTTGTTTCGCTACGGCTACGAAGCGCAGGCACAAAACGCAGTCAGCCTGACGATGCCGGTTCGGGCAGAAGAATATCGCCGCCGAGAACTCCACCCCATCTTCCAGATGAACTTGCCGGAAGGCTACGTGCTGGAGCAATTGCGCAATCGCCTCGCCAAGACCGTGAAAGTCGACCCCATGCTGTTGTTGGCATTGTCGGGTAGCAGTGCCCCGATCGGCCGGGTGTTTGTGTCGTCAGACCAGGTCAACGCGTTGATCCAGCGCAACAGCCCTCCCGCAACGGGAGAGAATCTCGACGAAATTCTCGCCTGGGACGGCGCGGAAGATCTGTTCGTCGAACTGGTAGACCGCTACATCCTGCGAGCGGGCATTTCCGGCGTACAGCCCAAAGTGCTGGTGCCGGAAAAACCTCAAACGCCCGATCAAAAATTCACCTCAAAAACAGACGATCTGATCATCAAAAGCGGGCGCGACGAGTTTCCGGGGTTGGCCATTAATGAATACCTGTGCATGTCAATTGCTCGGGACGCTGGCCTTCACGTGCCGCCGTTTTACCTGTCTCAGAACCACAAATTGTTCATCATGCGACGCTTTGACCGGGACGAGCAGCTCAACCCGTTAGGCTTCGAAGACATGACTACGCTCATGGGCCTGTCTACCGAACAGAAATACACCAAGAGCTACGCCGCCGTTGCCAAAGCCGTGCGCGTGTTCTGTTCACCAGAAAACATCCATAGCTCGCTCGCGCAATTGTTCGACAGCGTGGCACTGAGTTGCATCGTGGGTAACGGCGATGCTCATTTGAAGAATTTCGGCGTGCTTTACAGTGATCCAATCAAATCGGACACGCGGCTCGCGCCGGCTTACGACATTGTGAACACCACTGCCTATATTCCCGAAGACTCGCTCGCGTTGACTTTGTCCGGTAACAAATCTCTGTTTGCGTCACGTTTGGGCATTCTTGAGTTTGCGCGAACCTGCGAAGTCGAAAATCCCGAAGCGCGCATCCAGGCGTTACTTCAAACCCTGGAAGTGGTGCTCAAACGCGAAGACGAGTACTGCCGGTTAGCCCCCGAAGTCGCGAGAGCTATCCGACAATCTACGCAGGGTTACCAAAACAGCTTCGGCGGCTGAATGAGTTCCCTGTAATCATCCCAGGACAAGGTAACTCCCATGCTTCTGCAGGGGCCGCGGTCAGCCTCTTTCGCCAACCGGCAACCAGATTTCCACGGTTCCGGTGCCTTTGCGCGCATCGAAGTCCGCGCTGTAGCGCTCGAAATCTGCGCCCATCACTTTGTAGCCCGAGTGCGGCAGCCATTCGAACATGATGCGTTCGTACGTTTGCTCAAGCGCCTGCACCGGCCCGTGATGGGGGAACACGGCATAGTTGAGCGGCGGAATTTCGACGCACTCGAAGTTGCCCGGCACGTCGCTCTTGCCTGGCACTTCAACCCCGGCCAGGTAATCGAATTCGCCGTGGTTGGGGTTATGGCACACGCCGTACGTCACGCCGCCGACGCGCTTGGTGATGTCTTTGATGCAGGTGTCGAACAGCTCCCACAGCTTGGGGATATCGCCGATGGTGGCCTTTGAATAACGCCCTTGTACACCGGCGATGACCAGTGCCTTGCCGGCTTCCATGCGTGGCTCTAACGGTTGTTTTGTCTGCTGATCCATACGAACAGTCTCCTTCTTATGAGGGAACAAACCCGCATCGAGTATAGGGGGATATCCACCCTGCACTCCAAGCAGAAAATTTTCCTACGCATCTGGACAACTGGCCATCATCGACCGTATTGTCTGCCCCGCAGGCCACCGCAGTGGCCGACGTCGCTCGGACGGTTCCGGGCGCTTACGTACTCCTGAGGCAACAATGGCAGACCAAGGTTCGCCGCGCCGCTTTGCGCGCATAGATCGACTCCCCCCCTACGTTTTTAATATCACTGCCGAGCTGAAGATGGCTGCGCGTCGGCGCGGCGAAGACATCATCGACTTGAGCATGGGTAACCCTGACGGCGCCACGCCTCCACACATCGTGGAAAAAATGGTCACCGTCGCCCAGCGTGAAGACACCCACGGCTACTCCACCTCCAAAGGCATTCCGCGTCTGCGCCGGGCGATTTCCCGCTGGTACAAAGACCGTTACGAAGTGGACATCGACCCGGAAACCGAGGCCATCGTGACCATCGGTTCCAAGGAAGGCCTGGCGCACTTGATGCTGGCCACCCTGGACCAGGGCGACACCGTCCTGGTGCCCAACCCCAGCTACCCGATTCACATCTATGGTGCCGTGATTGCCGGCGCCCAGGTGCGTTCGGTGCCGTTGATCCCTGGCGTGGACTTCTTTGCCGAGCTGGAACGGGCGATTCGCGGCTCGATTCCCAAGCCGAAAATGATGATTCTGGGCTTTCCGTCCAACCCCACCGCGCAGTGCGTGGAGCTGGATTTCTTCGAGCGCGTGATTGCGCTGGCCAAGCAATACGACGTGCTGGTGGTGCACGACCTGGCCTACGCCGACATCGTCTACGACGGCTGGAAAGCCCCGTCGATCATGCAGGTGCCGGGCGCCAAGGACATTGCGGTGGAATTTTTCACCCTGTCCAAGAGCTACAACATGGCGGGCTGGCGCATTGGTTTCATGGTCGGCAACCCGGAACTGGTCAACGCCCTGGCGCGGATCAAGAGTTACCACGACTACGGCACCTTCACCCCGCTGCAAGTGGCGGCGATCGCGGCGCTGGAAGGCGACCAACAGTGCGTGAAGGACATCGCCGAGCAGTATCGCCAGCGGCGTAACGTGCTGGTCAAAGGCCTGCATGAGCTGGGCTGGATGGTCGAGAACCCGAAGGCGTCGATGTACGTCTGGGCGAAGATTCCCGAAGCGTACGCCGCCATGGGTTCGCTGGAATTTGCCAAGAAACTGCTGCTGGAAGCGAAGGTGTGTGTGTCGCCGGGGATTGGTTTTGGGGAGTACGGCGATGATCACGTGCGCTTTGCGCTGATCGAAAACCAGGACCGGATTCGCCAGGCCGTGCGCGGGATTCGCGGGATGTTCCGCGCGGATGGTTTGGTCACTAAAGCCTGACCATTAACCACCTGAAGAAACCCAATTAATGTGGGAGCTGGCTTGTGTGGGAGCTGGCTTGCCTGCGATGCAGACACCTCGATGTTTCAGATGTACCGAGGTGATGCTATCGCAGGCAAGCCAGCTCCCACATTGGGCACGGTTCCCACAGTAGTTCAGGCGGTGTGGCTTACACCACCAACGACAGCAGCATGATAAAGATCAGCGCCACCACCGACAGGATGGTCTCCATCGCCGTCCAGGTCTTGAACGTCTCGACCACGGTCATGTTGAAGTACTGCTTAACCAGCCAGAACCCCGCATCGTTGACGTGAGACAACACCAACGAACCCGCCCCCGTCGCCAACACCAGCAGCTCACGGTTAACCCCCGGAATCATCCCCACCACCGGCACCACAATGCCTGCGCCGGTAATGGTCGCCACGGTGGCCGAACCGGTGGCCACACGAATCACCGCCGCCACCAGCCACGCCAGCAAAATCGGGTTGATTTGCGCGTTCACCGCCATATGGCCGATCACGTCACCCACGCCGCTGGTCACCAGCATCTGCTTGAAACCACCACCGGCGCCGATGATCAGGATGATCGCGGCGGTCGGCGCAAGGCTGGCGTCGAGCAGCTTGAGGATTTGCTTGGAGTGAATGCCCTGGCGATGGCCGAAGGTGTACAGCGACAGCAGCAACGCCAGCAGCAGTGCGGTGATCGGATGGCCGATCATGTCCATCCAGTTGCGAATCGCGTGGCCGTCCGGCAGCGCGACGTCGGCGAAGGTTTTGAGCAGCATCAGGAACACCGGCAACAGCACGGTGATCAGGGTGATGCTGAAGCTTGGCAGGTTCTTGTTTTCTGTCTCGCGGGCCAGTTGGTCGACCAGTTCCTGGGACGGGTTGCCCGGGATGTACTTGGCGATAAACGTACCGAAGATCGGGCCGGCAATGATGGCAGTCGGCAATGCGACGATCAGGCCGTACAGAATGGTCTTGCCGATGTCCGCGCCAAACACGCCGATGGCCAGCAGCGGGCCCGGGTGCGGTGGCACCAGGCCGTGGACTGCCGAGAGGCCGGCGAGCAGCGGGATGCCGATCTTGATCAGCGACACGCCGGTGCGGCGCGCGACGATAAACACCAGCGGAATCAGCAACACAAAGCCGATCTCGAAGAACAGCGGAATGCCCACCAGGAACGCGGCAAACATCATGGCCCACTGGACTTTCTCTTTGCCGAAGGCGCGGATCAGGGTCTGGGCGATCTGATCGGCGCCGCCGGATTCAGCCATCATTTTGCCGAGCATCGTGCCCAGCGCGAGGATGATGCCGACAAAGCCGAGCACTCCGCCGAAGCCGTCCTGGAACGCCTTGATGATCTTGTCCACGGGCATGCCCGAGGTCAGGCCGAGGAAGCCGGCCGCGATGATCAGTGCAATGAACGGGTGCACCTTGAACTTGGTGATCAAAAAGATCAGCCCGATGATTGTGACCACTGCGTCTAGCAGCAGGTAGGACTCGTGGGACATGCCAAACATGGGGGGGTCTCTCCTGTTTGTTGTTGTTATTAAAGCCGGTGTTGAATCTTTCGCCGGGGACAGCGCTATCTTTTCCGGCAAAAAATTAATGGGTTGGTTCAAAGCCGTGTTGCAGCCACCAGGCATTGGTTTGCTCGGCCAGTTCCTCGACGCTGTCTTCGCTGGCGTTGAGGGCCAGGGTCAGCGGCTCGCCCACGGGCGATTCAAGGGTGGCGAACTGGCTGTCGATCAGGCTGGCGGGCATGAAATGGCCGGGGCGATGGGACACACGGTCAGCGGCGACGGCGCGGGTCAGCTCCAGAAACACAAAACCCAGGCCCGGCGCAGCTTCGCGCAGGTGGTCGCGGTATTTCTTTTTCAGGGCTGAACAGGTGAGCACCGGGTGTTCGCCGGCTTTCAGCGAACGGCGCAGTTCATCGCAGAGGATGTCGAGCCAGCCGGCGCGGTCGTCGTCGTTGAGGGGGTGGCCGGCGCTCATCTTTTCGATGTTCGCGGCGGGGTGAAAGCTGTCGCCTTCAATGGCGGTGGCGCCGTTGAGGCGGCACAGGGCTTCGCTGACGCTGGACTTGCCACAGCCGGAAACACCCATGATGACCAGGGCAGTAACAGGTTGACTCATGAAACACCTCAGGACGCAGATAGCGCTACCTTTGCACGCTGTAACGCTAGTGCAAAAACAGGCTTTTCCCGCGCCGTCTTGTCATTTTTATGGAGTGACGCGTGCATCCGCTCCAATCATTTGAACGGGATCAGGCAACCCAACGTTCAAGCATTTGCAGCCATTTGGAGACAGCGCTACCTTAGTGCCTCGATTTTTGTTTGGCAAGCCGCCTGATGACCTCCAAGAACGATAAAAAATTGCGCACCACGGGTCGCCCGACCCTTAATGAAGTTGCCCGCCTGGCCGGCGTCAGCCCGATTACCGCCTCCCGCGCCTTGCGGGGCATCAGCACCGTGGCCACCGAACTGGTGGAAAAAGTGCAGCAGGCCGCTGCCGAACTGAACTACGTGGTCAACCCTGCCGCCCGCGCGTTGGCGTCGGCGCAGAGCCATTCAGTGGTGGTGATCGTGCCGTCGCTGTCCAACCTGTTGTTTATCGAAACACTGGAAGCCATCCACCAGGTGCTGCGGCCAAAGGGCTTTGAAGTGCTGATCGGCAACTCCCATTATTCGCGCGATGAAGAAGAAAACCTGCTGCGCAACTACATGGCTTATCAGCCACGCGGCTTGTTGCTGACCGGGTTTGACCGCACCGAAAGCGCGCGACGGCTGGTCGAGGCCAGCCATGTGCCCTGCGTGTACATGATGGACCTGGACCCGAATGCCGGAGTGAACTGCGTCGGGTTCTCGCAGTTGAACGCCGGGGAGACGGCGGCAGCGCATTTGCTGTCCCGTGGGCGCAAGCGCCTGGCGTATATCGGCGCGCAGCTGGACCAGCGCACCTTGCTGCGCGGTGAGGGTTTCCGCCGCGCGTTGCAGCAGGCGGGCATGTATGACCCGGCGCTGGAATTGCTGACCCCGCGCCCCTCGTCTGTGGGTTTGGGCGGCGAGTTGTTCCTGCAGTTGCTGGCGGCGCATCCGGATGTGGATGCCATCTTCTTTGGTAACGATGACTTGGCCCATGGCGCGTTGCTGGAAGCGCTGCGCCATGGCATCAGCGTGCCGGAACGCGTGGCGGTGCTGGGGTTTAACGACTTGCCGGCGTCGTCCTTTATGGTGCCGCGCTTGAGCAGCATCAGCACGCCGCGTGAAGCGATCGGGCGCAGGTCGGCGGAGCATTTGTTGACGATCATGGCAGGCAACAAAATCGCCAAGCCGGTGGTGGATATGGGGTTTGAGTTGCAAGTGCGCGAGAGCACGTAACGCAAACACCGCGAATCTAAAGCCCTGCTCGGTCAAACAGGTGGGAGCTGGCTTGCCTGCGATGGCGGTGAGCCAGCTAACACTTCATTGCCTGACACACTGCCATCGCAGGCAAGCCAGCTCCCACATTTTTGACCCTGCCCGCTTGAGATGTAGGACGCCTGTAGGACCCGGCTGACATTGAGGTAAGCGCCTTGCCCCGTTGCCTACGCTTACGTCAGAATCGGCCGGCTTGTGCGCTTGGGTCGGGGGCCACTAAGGTTGGCCGGTCGCCGAATTTCTCGGTGATCGGGTTTAGTAGCCTGAATGTCCCCACACTATATGCATAAGCCATCATGGTGGCTGTGCGTAGGGCGCCTTCGGGCGCGCCGGGTTTGTGTGGGATTACCGGTCTACTAACCTGCGTGCAGCTGCCACCCAATCGTTTAGTAGCGAAAAGGGTGAAGGCACAAGTCAGGTACTTCAACTATGCAAAGCGTCAATCCCCCGAATACGCTCTTCACCGTCATCCCCGATACCCCTACCGAAACCCTGCTGATCAACGGCTACGAAGCGGTATCTTCCGTCACCACATTATTACTTGACCTGTCCGACGACCTCACAGGCAAACAGCGCGACGTCGCCTTGGCGATTCATCAATTAAGCGAGCTGAGCGTACTGCTGGTCGGCCAGGCCATGGATCAGCAAACACCGCGAATCTAAAGCCCTGCTCAGTTAAACAGGTGGGAGCTGGCTTGCCCGCGATGGCGGTGAGCCAGCTAACACTTCATTGCCTGACACACCGCCATCGCAGGCAAGCCAGCTCCCACATTTTTGATCCTGCCCGCTTGGAAGCATCGCCGTGGCTGGCGGCCCCTGTTAGATTGGTTGCTCTCCCCCGCAAGGAAAGCACCATGGGACATTCTCTGAAAATCTTGGGTCGCACTTCTTCCATCAACGTGCGAAAAGTCTTGTGGACGTGCCAGGAACTGGGCATCGACTACACCCGCGAAGACTGGGGCATTGGCTTCAAGCCCACTCAATCCCCTGAGTTTCTGGCCCTGAACCCCAACGCCCAGGTGCCGGTGTTGATTGACGATCACGGCGTGCTGTGGGAATCCAACACCATCTGCCGCTACCTCATCGGCCTTTACCAGCGCTACGACCTGCTCCCCGCCGAACCTGCGCCGCGCGCGCGGGTCGAGCAGTGGGTGGACTGGCAAGCCGTCGAGCTCAATCGCGCCTGGGGCGACGCCTTTACCGCGCTGGTGCGCAACAATCCGAACGGCCTCGACGCGGCGCAGATTGCCGCCGCCGTAAAGCAGTGGAACGACAAAATGGGCCTGCTGGAACAGCAGTTGGCGAAAACCGGCGCCTATGTTGCCGGCGACGAGTTCACCCTGGCCGATATCCTCATTGGCCTCTCGGTGCACCGCTGGCAAAACACACCCATGGAGCGCCCGCCCTACCCCGCCATCGCGGCGTATTACGCGCGCCTCGGCGGGCGCCCCGGCTTTAAAACCTTCGCCCTCGACGGCCATAACTAACAACAAGGATTTCACCGTGAAGCTCAGCGCCTGGCTCAGCCCGCGTGACGCGGTGCAGCTGTTGCAACGTTCGGTGGAGGCCGAGGGCGTGAAACACTTGATCGCCCATGGCATTTCCAATAATCGTTTCAAGCGCCTGGACCTCAGCGAAACCACGCGGGTGCTGGGCTATCAGCCGGTGGATGACGCCTTCCAGACCTTCGACATTCCCGTCACCGACTGAGACCCTGCGCCATAAAACCTTGAAACCTGAGGTTTTGGCGCAATAAATCGGCGAATGTGTGGCCGGCCGCACGCAATTTCACAAGCGCCGATTTCCGTTAGCCCGCTAAGATCCCAGGTCACCGCCCCCTGGAATTCGCCCCATGTCGACTCTTACCGCCTCAAATACCGACGGCATCGACCCGGTTCGCGCCGCTCATATCAGTGCACGCATCGACCGCCTGCCGGCCGTCGCCACGATCTGGCGCTTGGTGGCGCTGCTCTCGATTGGTGGTTTTTTCGAGCTGTATGACCTGTTCCAGACCGCCTACATCAGCCCAGGCTTAATCAGCGACGGAATTTTCCACACCGGCAGCGAGGGCGTGTTCGGCTTCTCCGACCAGGCGGCGTTCGCCTCGGCGACCTTCCTTGGCCTGTTCCTCGGCGCCAGCCTGCTCAGCCCCATCGCCGACCGTTTCGGGCGCCGGGCGATCTTCACCTTTGCGTTGATCTGGTACACGGTGGCCACGGTGCTGATGGGCATTCAGACCTCGGCGCTGGGCATCATCTGCATGCGCTTTCTGGTGGGCATCGGGCTGGGCATCGAACTGGTGACCATCGACGCCTACCTCTCGGAACTGGTGCCCAAGCGCATGCGCAGTTCGGCGTTTGCCTTTGCGTTTTTTATCCAGTTTCTGTCAGTGCCAGCGGTGGCGTTGATGTCGTGGTGGCTGGTGCCCCAGGCGCCGTTCGGCATTTCCGGCTGGCGCCTGGTGGTGTTGAGCAGTGCGGTGTTTGCGCTGTTTATCTGGCAACTGCGCAAGCGTTTACCGGAGTCGCCGCGCTGGCTGGCGCAAAAAGGCCGCTTCGATGAGGCCGGCAACATTCTGGACACGATTGAGGCACGCTGCCAAAAGGATCACGGCAAGCCGCTGGATGAGCCGGAACCGGAAGCCATCAGCGTGCAAGGCAGCGGGCGTTTTGCCGATATCTGGCAACCGCCGTACCGTCGCCGTGCGTTAATGCTGATCGTGTTTCATGTGTTCCAGGCCATCGGCTTTTTCGGTTTCGGTAACTGGTTGCCGGCTTTGCTGTCGGGCCAGGGCGTCAGCGTGACCCACAGTTTGCTCTACGCCTTCATCATCACCCTCGCCTACCCGCTGGGGCCGTTGCTGTTTGTGAAGGTGGCCAACCGCTTCGAAAACAAATGGCAGATCGTCGGCTCGGCCATGGGCGCGATGATTTTCGGCAGCCTGTTCGCCCTGCAAACCACGGCGGTGGGGCTGGTGATTTGCGGGGTGATGATCACTTTCTGCAACGCCTGGCTGAGCTTCAGTTACCACTCCTACCAGAGCGAACTGTTCCCCACCAACATCCGCGCACGGGCGGTGGGGTTTTGCTATTCGTTCAGCCGTTTATCCACGGTGTTCAGCAGCCTGTTGATCGGTTTTATCCTTGAACACCTGGGCACGCCGGGGGTGTTGGCGTTTATCGCCAGCAGCATGTTGATCGTGATGATTACCATCAGTTGGTTCGGGCCACGCACCCGTAACCTGGCGCTGGAAAACATCGCCGACTGACGGCAACGGTTCGCCGCTGGCGGGACAATTGTTGCCGCGGCGGCGGCGCCATCCCCAATAAAACCGGGGGCATCACCTTCGGCATGCTAATTGCTCCATCTGTGGGACCGAACCTATCCGCAGGTGAATGATCATGCTGGTTAACAACAATCCCCAGGCCCAGGCGACGATCCAACAGCTCAAGCGCTCCGACATGGACCCGGCCAACGCCGCCGCCAGCGCGCTCTACAGCGGCGCCGCGCAAGCTGCGCAGCAAAGCGTCACCGTGCCGACTGCACAGACCGACCTGAACAAGGCCAACGACCGCGTCGACGAAGCCTTCGCCAAAACCCGCGTGCAGTTGCAAGCGAGCACAACGGCCAGCGCGCCGACCACGGGTTTACCGGCCACCGATTCCACCAGCGGCACCGCGCGTGCTGAGTTCACTGAGTTCATGAATAAATCCCCGGCCGAACGCATCCGTGAGCAATTGCTCAAGGAGCAGGGTTTGACCGAGGCGCAAGTGCAGGCGATGCCGCAGGATAAGCAGGACGCTATTTCCAAGGAAGTGGCTGACCGGGTGAAGCAGCAGGCCCAGCAGCAGGTAGCGGCAAAAGCCACTGACCCTGCGCAGTCGGTGAAAGAAACCCTGGCCGCGATCTAACAGACACCACTGAACCAATGTGAACGCTGGCTTGTGTGGGAGCCAGCTCCCACAGAGGCAGGTTTCACATTGAGCGTGTGTTTACTGCAGTTGCAGGGTGGAATTGAACTGACTGATCGCATCCACCACATGCCGCGACCCCTCCTGAATCTCCAGGATCACCTGCCCCGCCTCGTTCGCCAATTCCACCCCCAGCCCCGTGCGGGTCAGGCTTGACTGCATGCTCGACACCGCGCTCACCGACAGGTCGTGGTTCTTGCGCACCACGTCAACAATCTCCACCGTGGCCTGGCTGGTACGTGCCGCCAGGCTGCGCACCTCATCCGCCACCACCGCAAACCCGCGCCCGTGTTCACCGGCCCGCGCCGCTTCGATGGCCGCATTGAGCGCCAGCATGTTGGTTTGCTCGGCAATGCTGCGGATGGTCTGCACCATAGAGCCAATGATGTCCGACTGCTTGCTCACCGCATCGATGCTCTGCGCGGCCTCGTTCAGGTCGTGGGAAATTTCTTCGATGATCTGCACGGTTTGCTGCACCACCTCCGAGCCCTTGCGCGCGCAGGCGTCGTTTTGTACCGAGGTGGCGTGGGCCGAGTCGGCGGCGGTGCGCAGGGTGGTGACCTGGTCGGTGATGTCACTGGCGAATTTCACGACTTTGTACAGGCGCCCGCTGGCGTCGAAAATCGGGTTGTAAGACGCTTCCAGAAACAGGGTTTTGCCGTACTTATTCTTGCGTTCAAACCGGTGCGAGTGGTATTCGCCGCGATTCAGCGAGGCCCAGAACGCCTTGTACGCCGGCGACTCAACCTCGGCGCGGTGGCAGAACAGGCTGTGATGCTGGCCGATGATTTCTTCGCGCGAGTACTGCACGGTGCGCAGGAAATTGTCGTTGGCGTTGAGGATCTGGCCTTGCGGGCTGAACTCGATCACCGCCATGGAGCGGCTAATGGCGTCGATCAGGCTCTGGTTTTCGTGTTCGTGGTGCACGCGCGCGGAAATATCCGACGCCACTTTGATCACACTCTGCACCTGATTGTTGCTGTCCAGCACCGGCATATAACTGGCTTCAAGCCATACTTCTTCGCCGCGTTTGTTCAGGCGCGTGAAGGTGCCACTCAGCGACTCGCCCCGTGCAAGGTCGCGCCACAGCGTGGTGTAGGCCTCGGTTTGGGTGTAGGCCTCTTCGCAAAAGATTCGATGATGCTGGCCGCGAATTTCCTCGACGTCGTAACCCATGACGTTGCAGAAATTGTCGTTGGCATCGAGGATCACACCGTTGCGGTCGAACTCGATCATTGCCATGGAACGGCCAATGGCGGCGATTTTGGCATTGGCTTCGGTAAGGGCGCAGGAGAAACGCTGGATTTCTTGCAGGTCAAATTTGCGCTGGCGGTTAAACATGGTCAGATCACCCTTGATTCCCGGCGCCCGAAAGGCGCATTCCATTCAATTGTTGGTTAGTACTGGCAAACCTTCATGGGGAAATAACCATCCGAAACGCTTTATACGCCAAACGTCATCAACGGTTCTGGGTGAGCATAGACAGGGCTTGGCGCTATGCAAGGCCACTAGTCCGCCAGCATCTTTAACAATGCATTGACCGCCGCAGATGGCGCACGGCTGGGTGAGCCGACCAAAGCAAACTCGCGGTGCAACGGCACCGTTAGCGGCATGACGCGCAGGCCATTGCGCTGGGCTGGCAAGGCCATTTCCGGCACCAATGTAACGCCGACGCCTTCGCGCACCAGGCTGTAGGCACTGTTCCATTCGCGCACTTCCACGCGGACATCGCGCAGCGTCAGCCCGGCCGCCGCTCCCAGGCTGCGCGCGTTGGCGGTGCAGCCGCCGGTGGCGAGGACGAAGGGTTGTTCCAGCAGCTCGGCCAGCGTCACCGTCGCATCAAACGGGCGCTGTGCGAAAGGATGGCTGACGGGCAGCACCGCCATCCAGAAGTCACGGCCCAACACCGTGGCGTTGCGCTCGGGCTTGGGGTTAAGGACCACGCCGAGGTCGATCAGGTCGGCATGGAGCAAGGTGTGCACTTCGCTGTCGGTAACGTCCAGGGTGGTGACCTCGATACCCGGGTTCAACTGACGGAAACGCTGCAACAGCGGCGTCAGAAACGTGGCCAATACCATGGGGAAACTGGCGATGCGAATGCTCCCACGCAGCAAGGGCCGCGCTTCATCCACGGTGGCGCGAATGGTCTGTAGCGCCGCCATCATCACCCGCGCCTGCTCGATCACGCTTAGCCCCAGCGCAGTGGGCAACGTCTTGCGCGGCTCACGGGTAAACAGTTGCGCACCCAGCGTGGCTTCCATGGACGCCATGGCCTGACTGGCGGCGGACTGGGTCATGCCCACCTGCTCGGCGGCGGCGGTAATGCTGCCGTGATCGGCCACGGCCACCAGCAGACGCCAGTGCATCAGGTTCATCATGGCAGTAGCTGTCCTTATGGATAGGGTCTGAAGGTTTAATTTTACGCACGGTGCCATGGCCGTGAGACTGGCGCAAACCCTACCGAGTAGCCCTAGATGAAACTGTATTTCTCCCCACACGCCTGTTCCCTCGCTCCGCACATCGTGTTGCGGGAATTGGGCGTGCCGTTTGAGCTGGTGCAGGTGGATAACCAGGCGAAAACCACCGCCGACGGCCAGGATTTCCTGCAGATCAACCCCAAGGGTTACGTGGCGGCGCTGCAGCTGGATAACGGTCAGGTACTGACGGAGGCGAGTGCGATCTTGCAATACCTGGCCGACTTGAAGCCGCAGGCGGGGTTGGCGCCGGTGAATGGCAGCTGGGAGCGTGTGCGGTTGCAGGAGTGGTTGAATTTTATCGCCAGTGAAATTCATGGCGGGTTGGCGGTTTTCTTTAATGATGCGATTCAGGGTGACGTGCGGGCGATGTTCCTGGCCACGTTATTCAAGCGGTTTGCGATTCTGGTGCGCACGCTCGAGAAGCAGGATTATTTGTTGGGTGAGCAGTATTCGGTGGCGGATGCGTATTTGTTCGTGGTGCTGCGCTGGGCGGCGTTTCACGCGATTGACCTGGGAGAATGGCCGGCGTTGGCAGCGTTTCAGCAAAGAGTGGGGGAACGGTCAGCTGTAGCCGCTGCACTGGCTGCCGAGGCCGCCTGACCTGCAATTCACTTAGGCGGCGGGCTTGTCGTGGCAGGCGGGCTTGTCGTGGCGAGCGGGCTTGCCCCGCGTTGGGCTGCGAAGCAGCCCCATTCAAGGCCACCCTGCTTTTCCAGATGTACCTGGGTGAATGGTTTTAGGGCTGCTTCGCAGCCCAACGCGGGGCAAGCCCGCTCGCCACAGCAAGCCCGCTCGCCACAACAAGTCTGTTCACCTCAACAAGCCCGGTTGCCACATACACTCACGGGCCCTTGAACACTATCTGCTGCACATCGACCTTTTTCGGGATCAGGCCGTTGGCGAAAAACAGGTCGGCCGTGCGCTGCTGGTTGGCCACATCCACGGCTTCCAGAGGGCGGATCGGCGCGGGCGAGCGGTGTTCGAAGTAGCTTTTCACCACCGCAGGTTGCAGGCCGAGGGTCTTGGCCATCAAGGCGATGCTCTGCTCCGGCTGGTCGAGGGACAGGCGCTGGGCCTTGGCCAGGGTCTTGATAACCGTGGCGATGGCCTGGGGGTACTGTTTGGCAAACGGGCTGTTGACCACGAAGAAACTGCCGGCCGGGTTGAGGCCCTGGCCGTCGCCCAATACACGGGCGGCCCCGTCGACCACGGCGGCCGAGTAGTACGGGTCCCACACCACCCACGCATCGACTTTGCCCTGCTCAAACGCGGCGCGCCCGTCGGACGGCGACAGGTACACCACGTTTACGTCCTTCCACTGCAAACCGGCGCGCAGCAGGCTCTTGAGGAACAGGTTGTGCGCACTGGAGCCTTTGAGCAGTGCCACGCGTTTGCCTTTGAGTTCGGCCACGCTTTGGATCGTGCTGGCCTTGGGCACCAGCACCGCTTCGGTCTTGCCGTCGTTGGGCTCCACAGCGAAGTACTGCAAATCAATGCCGGCGGCCTGGGCGAAGATCGGCGGAATGTCGCCGATATTGCCGATGTCCAGGCTGCCGCCGTTCAGCGCTTCGATCAGCGGCGGCCCACCGAGGAATTCGATCCACTGCACTTGAGTACCGGGCAGCGCCTCTTCGAAGAGTTTGTGCTCACGGGCGAGCACCATGCTCACCGAGCTTTTCTGGTAGCCGATGCGCAAGGTGGCGGGCTCGGCTGCTGATGCCACGCCAAAAAACACCATTGAAGCCAGGATCGTGCTGAAAAACTTAAGCATATCTACCACCTCCGTTCGGTTACAGGCTTGCCTGGACCCTGGCCGCCACGTCCGCCGGCACCCAGTGTTGCCAGACCTGCGGTTGCTCTTTGAGGAACGCCAGCGCGACTTGGCGCGGCGGCTCACGCTTCTCGCTCATCTGCGCGAGGGTGGTGTTGAGCAGGTCAATCGGCAGGTCGACTTTTTCAAAAAAGCTCGCCAGTTGCGGGTACTGCGTCTTGAACGGCGCCGACACGCCAATCGCCAGGTGCGCCGCCAGGGAGCGGGTGCCGATGGGGTGCGGGTTGCTGGCGTCGGCCAGGGTTTTCCAGGCCTCGGCATTAAATGGCGGTTCTTCCAGTTGGATCAGCTTTAAGCGGCCCAGCAGCGGCGTGGGCGACCAGTAGTAAAACAATACCGGTTTGCCACGTCGGACCGACGACGCCACTTCGGCGTCCATCGCCGCACTGGAGCCGGTGCGAAAATTGACGAAGCTGTCGCTCAGGCCATAGGCCTTGAGCTTCTGGCTGTTGACGATTTCCGAGGTCCAGCCGGTAGGGCTGTTGAGAAAGCGGCCTTTGGTCGGGTCTTCGGGGTCGCGGAACACATCTTTGTAGCGCGCCAAATCAGCCACCGATTTCAGCTCAGGCGCCAGCGGTTTGATGCCGCGCTCGGCGTCGCCCTTGATCACATACTCCGGCACCCACCAGCCTTCGGTGGCGCCTTTGACGGTATCGCCCAGGCCGAACACTTTGCCTTCGCTTTCAGCCTTGATCCACGCTGGGCTGCGCCCCGCCCACTCTTCGCCGATCACCTGGATGTCGTTCTTGGCCAGGGCGGCTTCCAGGCTCACGGTGCTGCCGGGCAACGTGTCGGTGGGCAGGCCGTAGCCTTTCTCGACGATCACGCGCAGCACTTCGGTGATCAGGCTGCCGCTTTCCCAGGTGATGTCGCCGAAGAGAATCGGTTTGACCGCTTCGCCAGCGTGGGCGGGTTGGGCCAGGAGAGTCAGCGCCAGCAGCGAGCCACCGAGCAGGGTTTTGAGTTTTTTCATGGGTAGCCTCTTGGTGATTCGGTCTTCAAAACACAGCAGATCCACTGTGGGAGCTGGCTTGCCTGCGATGAGGGCGGCACATCCAACTTCATCATTGGCTGCCACTGCGCTATCGCAGGCAAGCCAGCTCCCACACTGGATCGGTGTGCAGTTCACGTTGTTGTGAAAGTCATCACTGAGCCGCCCGTGGCGCTTCATTCCAGGCACAGCCGCAGGCAACGGTTAAAGGCGCGAGCTATGTAGTCACTGACCGACCGCTGGGAAATACCCAGCTCGGCGGCGATTTCCGGGTAGGTCAGGCCATTGAATTGGGAGAGTAAAAAGGTCGCCTTGACCTTGGCCGGCAAGCCGTCGAGCAGCGTGTCGATGGCTTGCAGGGCTTCGAGCAGGTGCGCGAGGTCTTCGGGCGAAGGCACGGTAGACATTTCGTCGTTGTCGAGGGCGTCGAGGTAGGCGCGCTCCAGGTCGCGGCGGCGCCACAGCTGGTACATCTGGCGCTGAGCAATGGTGGTGAGCAAGGCGCGGGGCTGACGGATCGGCGTCAGACTCGGCGAGTTCAGCAACTGGCAGAAAGTGGCGGCGGCGATGTCTTCGGCGTGCGCACGGGAATCAAGGTGGCGGTGCAGACGGCTGCACAGCCAGTCGTAATGACTGCGGAATAATCCGCCCACGTAATCGTGGTGAGAAATGTCGGCGCCGGACATAGTGGCTCCATCTGAGTAGGCTGCGCGTTATGTCCGGTGTTCCGGTTGGGGCGATCCTAACAAGACCGCTTATTCTTTAATAATATTTAAAAGGCATTTTTATATAACTTAAAGAAATACGAGGAGCGTCGCGCGAAGCATCCCTTTGCTGCATGTGGGAACGCTCATTGCAGCGTCGAGTAGCCGAGGTCGGCGGCTTGTTGCTGGTAGTCCAGCAGCACGTGATAGTCGTCTTCGCTGGCGGGGAGGACGTCGCGCAGGCCGAGAGTTTCGGCAATGTGGGGTAAATCCTGCAACGCCAGGTTCATTGCCTCGCGAATCTGCAGGACGTGTTCATCACTCAGGCTTGGCGGGCCGATGTAGGGCAAGGTCGGGCTCGGTGCGCTGTGGGTGACAACGCGCAGCCCAGCGACTTCCTGCGGGGCGAACCGCGCGAGGTAATCGAAGGTGACGCTGTCGATGGCGGCAAGGTCGGCGCGGTTTTCGCGCAGCCAGCGCAGGCTTTCACGGTGGGCGCCGCTGATGCCGAGGCCGGCGAAAAAACGCCCGTCGCGCTGTAACGGGGCCAGGCGCTCGCGCAGCAGGTTCATGCCGCTGTTGGAGTCGTGGCCATTGATCACGCCACGGCTGTTGTAGAAATCCGCCAGGGCGATGCGTGGGTTGTCGTCGCGAGTCAGCAACAGGCTGCAATGCTCGCCGCCGCTGCTGTGGGCCAGTTCGTAACGCGGGCGGCCGATGACACGGACCTGGCCGCGCAGTTGGGTCATCAGCGGATAGCCGCAGGTTTGGGTGACGAGCAATTGCGGGGCGAGCCACAGGCCATGCAGGTCGAGGTGGTCGGCGTTGCCGCGGCGCAGGTTCAGGCGCTCGAAGATACGCGCGAGCCACAGTTGGTTCGCCTGCTGGACGGGCTCGGGCGCGACGTACATCAGCAGCTCGGCGTAGCGGTCACTCATGGTCATCTCTCACGCAAAAGGGTGCCGGGGGCTGTCGATGGCTTTCAGGCCATGACGGCTGATCAACTGGCCGTAGCCTTGCACCACAAACCCTCCGCTGCGCGCCACCCATTGTTCGCGGCGCGCATGGTAGACCGCTGGCAACAGGTACCAGGGCAGTTTCGGTAAATCGTGGTGCACCAGGTGCAGGTTGTTGTTGAGGAACAGCCACGTCCACGGCCAGGACGCTTCGTTGAGCACAGTGCGCTGTTCCGGCTGCGGGTGCGGGCGGTGTTCATAGTAGGAACGGATCGACGCCAGGGACAAGGCCGGCCCGGTGACCAGCAGCACGTAATGCCACGCCGGCAACGCGCTGTAGTGGGCGATAAAACTCAGCATCAGCACCGTCACGGTGCCGTGGGCGAGCCACATCGGCCACACCTGCGGCAGGCGTCGCAACTCGTTGCGCGCCAGTCGGCCAACCGCCAGGGGCGCTGCGAGCAGGAAGCGGCCAAGCAGGGTTTTGGTCAGCCAGTGAACGCCACGTTCGGCCAGCGAACTGTTGTCCCACTGACATTGATTCAGGTAGCGGCTTTCCGGGTCGATACCGGGCAGGGTCAAGTCTTCGTCGTTGTGGTGCAGCAGGTGGCTGTTACGGTAGAGGGTATACGGGTACCACACGGCAAACGGGGCGTAGCCGAGCAGTTTGTTCACGAGCAGTGAACGCGTGGGATGGCCGTGGAGCAGTTCGTGCTGCACCGACAGCCACAGCGTCACCAGCGGGATCAGCAACAGAGTGCTGAGCCACAGGCCCAGCCAATGGCTGCCTAGTATCACGGCGAACCAGCCGGCATACACGCCGATCAGTAACAGCCAGGTTGGCCATTCGGTGCGGGCAGTGAAGCGATGGGCCAGGGCTTCGATTTCCCGGCGGTGGGTCAGATCAAGGTAGTTTGCCATCGGCCGCTCAGAGCAGGTGTTTCCTGCTCTGTGCAGTGAGGCCGGAAAATCTTGCAGACCGTTTGGTTCTAAGCGTGTAACTCAGTGACCGAACAGGCCGGTCTCGGACTTTTTGGTTTTCTTGTCGGCGCGTTTTTCATCGGCGGTCTTTGCCGGTTTTTTCTTCGCGGCTTTCTTTGAATCCATACCTTTGGCCATGATGCGTGCTCCACTGAACGGGGATGTAGCACTGGGTATACCACCTATTGCCCGCCAGAAGGCGCTTATAATCCGCGGCCCTCGATTACGTTTGCTGAACCCCATGCCCGAGCTGAACATTGAAGTGCTGGCAGAGCCGCTGTGGCCGCTGCTGAACAAGTTTTACCGCCACCACCATTCGTCGATGAAAGCGCTCAAGGGCGGGCGTTTGTGGGTGGCTCGGGAGAGTGAGATTGTGGCCGGGTTGTGCCTGACGCCTGTGGTGGGCGGGCAGTGGTTGACCGGGGTGTTCGTGGCCCCGGCGTATCGCGGCCAGGGGTTGGCGGCGCGTTTGATTCTGCAGGCCGTGGCGTCGTGCGAAGGGACGGTATGGTTGCTGTGCCATCCCGACCTGGAAGCGTTGTATCAACGCATGGGGTTCACGCAAAACACGCTGTTGCCACAATCGCTGAGCGAGCGGCTGGTGCGCTACAAGCGCAACAAGCCGATGATCGCGATGGGCTTAGACCGTTTGGTGAGGTCGACTGCGGATAATGTGTGATCAGCCCGCGCAGGGCACGTGCTAGCCTCGACGGCACCGTGGCCCCTTACAGGACGATCATGAAAAGCACACTTGCAGCGCTGTCCCTCACCGCCCTCCTCTTCCCGGCCTTGAGCCAGGCAGCCGACGCTCCGATCAGCGCGCAGCAATACGCCAGCGTGCTCGCCGGCAGTTGGCGCGACCCGGCCAACGCTGCCCGCGACGGCTATCGCCACCCGCAGCAGACCCTGGAATTCTTTGGCCTGGGCGCCCGGCAGCGCGTCATTGAAATTACCCCCGGCGGCGGTTGGTACAGCGAAGTGCTGGCGCCGTTGCTCAAGGATCACGGGCACTACATTGCCGCCGTACAAGCCGCCAGCAGCAGCGCTTACGCGGCGACCTCCGAAGCCAACCTGAAAAAGAAATTCGCCGCCGACCCAGCGCGTTATGGCAAAGCCGAGGTGGTCGAGTTTGACCCCAAAGCCCCGGTGTTCGGCAAACCCGATTCGGTGGACGCCGTACTGACCTTTCGCAATGTGCATAACTGGGTGGACGCCGGCACCGCACCGGCCACGTTCAGCGCGTTTTACACGGTGCTCAAACCCGGTGGCGTGCTGGGTGTGGAAGATCACCGAGCCAAGGATGGGGCGGATCTGGAAGCGATCAAAAACAGCGGTTACCTGACCACCGCGCAAGTGGTGAAGCTCGCGACGGATGCCGGGTTCAAGCTGGCCGGGCAGAGTGAGGTGAATGCAAACCCGAAGGACACCAAGGATTACCCGGGCGGGGTGTGGACGTTGCCGCCGTCGCTCAAGCTTGGGGAGCAGGATAAGGCCAGGTACCTGGCGATTGGGGAGTCGGACCGGATGACGTTGCGGTTCGTTAAACCTGCCAAATAAACCGATTCACCCAAACAACTGTGGGCGCTGGCAGGCCAGCGCCCACAGTTGTTTGGGTGTGTCAGAGGGTTACTCGTCCGCTGCAGGATCCATTTCCGGGAACATCACTTCGATATACCCGAACTTGCTGAAGTCGGTGATCCGCGACGGGTACAACCGACCAATCAGGTGATCACACTCATGCTGCACCACCCGCGCATGAAAACCCTCGGCAATCCGCGTGATCGGCTCGCCTTTGGGATCAAACCCTTCGTAGCGAATTTCCTGATACCGGTCCACCGCCCCTCGCAAGCCGGGCACGGACAGGCAACCTTCATAACCCTCTTCCATCACTGGGCTCAGCGGCGTAATCAGCGGGTTGATCAGGATGGTCTGCGGCACCGGCGGCGCATCCGGGTAGCGCTCGCTGGCCTCAAAACCAAAAATCACCAGTTGCAGGTCAACGCCAATCTGCGGTGCGGCCAAGCCTACGCCGCCCACGTGTTCCATGGTCTGGAACATGTCATCAATCAATTGCCACAGCTCGGGGCTGTCGAACATTTCCGGCGGAACCGGCGGTGCAATTCGCAGCAGGCGCTCATCGCCCATTTTCAGGATTTCACGGATCATCGATCAGGCTTCGTCAGTGGTGGGCTTGGAGTGGTCACGGCCTAGGCCGCAGACGTGCTGTTTTTCATCTGTGCCGGCGTGCTCATCGAACTCCTTTTCACCTGGGTCCTTGCCTTCGGCCGACATGTGTTCGATCACGGCGTTCATCTCAGCCCCCAGCAGCAACACGGCGGCAGAAATATAGAAGTACAGGAGCAGGACAATGATCGCGCCGATACTGCCATACATGGCGTTGTAGTCGGCAAAGGTTTTGACGTAATAACCGAAGCCCAGGGAGGCGACGATCCACACCACCACGGCCAGTACCGAGCCTGGGGTGATAAAGCGAAATTTCTGCTCGACGTCGGGCATCACGTAATACATGAGGGCCACGGCGAACATCAGCAAAATAACGATCAGCGGCCAGCGCACGATGGTCCATAAGGTGACCACGAATTCCTGCATGCCGATCTGCCCGGCCAGCCATTCCATGACCTGTGGGCCGAGTACCATCAGCGCAGCAGCGGCGAGCAGCATGCCGGCGATGCCGATGGTGTAGAACACCGACAGCGGGAAACGCTTCCAGATCGGTCGGCCTTCAACCACGTCGTAGGCGGCGTTCATCGCGCTCATCATCAACCGCACACCCGCGGAGGCTGTCCACAGCGCGATCACGATACCCACCGAGAGCAAGCCACCCTTGGATTGCTGTAGCTGGTCGATCACCGGGTTGACCTGCTCCAGCGCCTGGGGCGGCAAGACCAGTTCCGACTGCAGACGCAACCAGCTGAAAAAGTCCGGCAGGTGCAGGAAACCGATCAACGCAATCAGGAACAGCAGGAAGGGAAACAGCGAGAACAGCATCTGGTAGGCCAGCGCCGAAGCGTACGTGGGCATCTCGTCATCGAGAAACTCGGTGACAGTGCGCACCAGCACTTTATGGAGCTTGAGGCCTTGTAAAACCGGAAAAATCATAGCGTCTCCTTTCGCCGCAAAAGGTAGAGTTCGTGGGCGACTCAGGGGCCGTTTTCTACATCAAGGTAGCCTATTTGGCGACCTTGAAACAATTTCGAACTTTAACCGCATCAGGTGACACAAAAACGGCCATCCGTGGATGGCCGTTTGGCTGCTGAAACCAGCCAGGGAATCAGGGCTACTTGGTCGCTTTTTTTACCGCGTCCTTGGTGTCACCCACCGCTTTTTCGACTTCGCCTTTCTTTTCCTGCACTACGCCTTCTGCGCGCAGTTTGTCGTTGCCGGTGACTTTACCAACGCCTTGCTTAACGTTGCCGACCAGTTCGTCCTTCAAACCTTTTGCCTTATCCGATGTGCTGCTCATGGTATTTCTCCTGGAACAATCGATGGTTTTTGGTCATTACGTAACGATTGACCCAAGGCATTTGCGCAGAGTTTCAATTATTTTCAGCGAGCATTTCATCGCCATGAACAGGTTTGGCTTTATGTTTTGCGGCCAACCCACGAGAATGCGCGGCACATTCAGGCTATAACGCTGAATAACAGATCCCGTAGGAAGGTTATGAAACTCAATAAAGCACAGGCTATCGCCCGCAGAAACCTGGAACTGGGCGGTGCCGTACTCGGCATGAACAACTGCCACTTCACGGACCTGGACCGCAAACGCAACATCTGGTGGTTCGACCTGCCGGTGGGCCGTATTTCGGTGGGCCAGTACGAGTGGCTTCACTTGTTGATGCACAACGCCGAGACCGACCAGTTGCTGCACCTGAAGGTGCCAACGGCGTTCATGCGCGAAAAGCTTGAAGGGTTGGTGGTGCGCAACGCGGGCAAGCGCAGCCCGGAAATCACCCTGGAGCTGAGTGCAGATAAGGACTCGTTCCTGAAGGATGTGCGCCCGGCGGGTGCGGGTGTGAGTTTCGCGCAGTTCGCCCTGTAACAACTCGGTTAAACCTGTGGGAGCTGGCTTGACTGGGATGGCTGGCTGTCAGTGCCTGAATAGGTGGCTGATACACCGCTATCGCAGGCAAGCCAGCTCCCACATTGGATTGCATTTCAATCCAACAATAAAAAACCCCGCATTCGCGGGGTTTTTTACGGGTTACTTTTTAAGACCGAGCTTCTTCAACTCTTCATCCCGCAACTCACGGCGCAGGATCTTGCCCACGTTGGTGGTCGGCAATGCATCGCGGAATTCCACGGCCTTGGGCACCTTGTAGCCGGTGACGTTGGCACGCATGTGTTCCATCACCTGGTTTTTGGTCAGGGTGGCGCCTGGCTTGACCACGATGAAGATCTTGATGTGTTCCCCGGACTTTTCGTCCGGCACGCCGATGGCTGCACACTGCAACACGCCCGGCAGGGTCGCCAGCACGTCTTCGAGTTCGTTGGGGTAGACGTTGAAACCGGAGACCAGAATCATGTCTTTCTTGCGATCCACGATACGCATGTAGCCGTCCGGCTGGATGATCGCGATGTCGCCGGTCTTCAGCCAGCCGTCGCTGTCGAGCATCTCGGCGGTGGCGTCTTCGCGCTGCCAGTAGCCCTTCATGACTTGCGGGCCCTTGACGCACAGTTCACCGACTTCACCCAGCGGCAGCTCGGTGCCGTCATCCGCGATGACTTTGCACAGGGTCGAGGGCACCGGAATACCGATGGTGCCGATCTGGGTGTGCTGGATCGGGTTGACGCTGGCCACCGGGCTGGTTTCGGTCATGCCATAGCCTTCGCAGATGCCACAGCCCGTCACGTCTTTCCAGCGTTCAGCGGCCGCCAGTTGCAGGGCCATGCCGCCCGATAGGGTGACTTTGAGCGCGGAGAAGTCCAGTTTGCGGAAGCCTTCGTTATTGCACAGCGCCACGAACAACGTGTTGAGGCCGACAAAACCGCTGAACTTCCACTTCGACAGTTCCTTGACCATCGCCGGCAGGTCGCGCGGGTTACTGATCAGAATGTTGTGGTTGCCGATCAGCATCATCGCCATGCAATGAAAGGTGAACGCATAGATGTGGTACAGCGGCAGCGGCGTGATCAGGATCTCGCAGCCTTCGTTGAGGTTCGAGCCCATCAGCGCCTTGCACTGCAGCATGTTGGCCACGAGGTTACGGTGGGTGAGCATCGCGCCCTTGGCAACGCCCGTGGTACCGCCGGTGTATTGCAACACGGCGACATCGCCGCTCGCCGGGCTGGCATCGTTGACCGGCTGGCCGTGACCCTTGGCCAGCACGTCGTTGAACTTGATGGCGTTGGGCAAGTGGTACGCCGGGACCATTTTCTTCACGTACTTGATGACGCTGTTGATCAGCAAGCGCTTGAGCGGTGGCAACAGGTCGGCGACTTCGGTGACGATCACGTGCTTGACGGCGGTCTTGGGCACGACCTTTTCCGCCAGATGCGCCATGTTGGCCAGGCATACAAGGGCTTTGGCGCCGGAGTCGTTGAATTGGTGTTCCATTTCCCGCGCGGTGTACAGCGGGTTGGTGTTGACCACGATCAGGCCGGCTCGGATAGCACCGAACACAGCGACCGGGTATTGCAGGACGTTGGGCAGTTGCACGGCGATTCGATCGCCTGGCTTCAAGTCGGTGTGCTGTTGCAGGTACGCGGCGAAGGCACCGGACAATTCGTACAATTCACCGTAGGTGATTGTTTTGCCCAGGTTGCTGAAAGCCGGTTTGTCGGCGAAGCGCTGGCAGGACTGTTTCAGTACCGCCTGAATATTTGGATACTCGTCTGGATTGATGTTTGCAGCAATCCCGGCGGGGTACTTATCCTTCCAAAAGTCTTCGTTCATGGAAGCCCACTCCTCAGCGACGCGAATTCATCATCGCATTTGATGCGATTATTATTGGTGTATGTTTTTTTAAGGTGAATCTGGCGCTTTCAAGCAGGCCGAGACGTCACAAAGCGCGCCGAGAGTAGCAGCTTTGCCAAGGGCCGCCTAGAGCCAAAGGAGGGCTCCACAGTCATAAACATGACTGTCCTACAATATTTGGTCACACTTTAAATAGCAGCACATTCACCCAGCAAAAGGCTCTGGAATGGGTCTTACAGGGCGATTAACAACAATGTGGGAGCTGGCTTGCCTGCGATGGCGGTCTATCAGTCGATACATCCGGTGACTGAAAGATAGCTATCGCAGGCGAGCCAGCTCCCACATTTTTAACGGCGTTTTATGTCAGGCGATGTCGCGCAATTCCCTGCGCAAAATCTTGCCTACCGGCGTCATCGGCAATGAGTCCCGCAACACAATATGCTTGGGCACTTTGTACCCGGTGAAGTTGGTCTTGCAGTACGCCTTCAACTCCTCAAGGCTCACGCCCTGGGCGCGCGCCACCACGAACAGCTTCACCGCCTCCCCCGTGCGGTCATCCGGCACGCCGATCACAGCGCAGTTGGCCACGGCCGGGTGCGCCATCACCACCTCTTCGATCTCGTTGGGGTACACGTTGAAACCCGAGACGATGATCAGGTCTTTCTTGCGGTCGACAATGCTCACGAAGCCGTCAACGTCGATGACCGCGATGTCACCGGTCTTGAGCCAGCCCTCGGCGTCGAGGGTTTCGGCGGTGGCAACCGGTTGCTGCCAGTAGCCCTTCATCACTTGCGGGCCCTTGATGCACAGCTCGCCGCGCTCACCCAACGGCAACTCACGACCGTCGTCGTCGATGACCTTCATCGCCGTGCCCGGCACCGGAATGCCCACTGTGCCCAAGCGCGATTTGCTGCCGTACGGGTTGGTACTCGCCACCGGTGACGTCTCCGTCAGGCCGTAACCTTCGCCGATGGAGCAGCCGGTCAGCGTCTTCCAGCGCTCGGCGGTGGCCTTGACCAGCGCGGTGCCGCCGGAGTTGGTGATCTTGAGGTGGGAGAAATCCAGGGTCTTGAATTCCGGATGATCCATCAGCGCCACAAACAGCGTGTTCAGCCCTAGCAGGCCGGAGAACCGCCACTTTTTCAGCTCCTTGATAAAGCCGCCGATGTCCCGCGGGTTGGTGATCAGCACGTTGTGGTTGCCGGTCACCATCATGCACATGCAGTTCGCTGTGAAAGCATAGATGTGATACAGCGGCAGCGGCGCAATCATCACCTCCTGCCCTTCCTTCATCAGCGGCTGGCCGTCATCGTCGACCTGGGACATGCACGCCCGCGCCTGCTGCATATTGGCCACGAGGTTGCCGTGGGTCAGCATCGCGCCCTTGGCCAGGCCGGTAGTGCCGCCGGTGTATTGCAGCACGGCGATGTCATCCAGTGTCACGGGATGCCGGGTCAGGCCGAGGCCTGCGCCCATGCGCAAGGCGCGCTTGAACGACAAGGCGCGTGGCAGGCTGTAGGCCGGGACCATTTTCTTGACCTTGTCGACCACGGTATTGATCAGCCAGCCTTTGGCGGCGGGCATCAAGTCGCCCATTTTGGCTTCGATCAGGTAGTCGATCTCGGTGTCGGCGCACACTTCCTGCACCCGTGAACCGAACAGGTTGAGGTAGACCAGCGCCCGCACGCCGGCGTCCTTGAACTGGTGCCGCATTTCACGCGGTGTGTACAGCGGGTTGGTATTGACCACGATCAGCCCGGCGCGCAATGCGCCAAACACGGCAATCGGGTAATGCAGCACGTTGGGCATCTGTACCGCGATGCGCTCGCCCGGCTTGAGGTCGGTGTGGTTTTGCAGGTAGCCGGCGAACGCCGCACTCTGGCGCTCAAGCTCGGCGTAAGTCAGGGTGATGCCCATGTTGCTGAACGCCGGACGGTCGGCAAAGGCCTTGCAGGAACGCTCGAAAACTTCGATCACCGACGTGTATGTGCTCAGGTCGATGTCGCTGGGAACGCCCGGGGCGCGTTTGTCATTCCAGAAATCAGGTTGCATTATTCTTGTCCTCTTACCTGAGTGTGTCCGGCCGCTTTTCTGTAGCGATAAAAAGCGGAGCTTCGAGGACGTTAGCAGCTATAACCAAACAGGCAAATACACTCGACTGTGTCATTTATTGTGTGAATCTTGCTCCCAACGTGTAGGCAGATACCCCAGCCCCTGGCCGATGCGCATACACTGCAACGACCCCGAGCAAAGGAAGCGCCATGAACCACAGCACCTTCTGGCTGACCGCGAATGACCGCAGCCGCCTGTACGTCAATCAATGGCTGCCGCAAGGCCCGGCCAGGGCGATGATCATGCTGTCCCATGGCATGGCCGAGCACAGTGGCCGCTACGGGCGCCTGGCTGCAGCGTTGTGTGGCGCAGGTTTCGGTGTATACGCGCTGGACCAGCGGGGCCATGGCCGCACAGCCGACGAAGGTACCCTGGGGCTGTATGCCGAAAAGGATGGCTGGAGCAAAGTGGTCGGCGACCTGGCCAGCCTCAACCAACACATCGCGCATCAACAGCCCGGGCTGCCGATCATCCTGCTTGGCCACAGCATGGGCAGCTATATTGCCCAGGCCTATCTGTTGCACCACAGCGCGAGCTTGAATGGCGCGATTCTCAGCGGTTCGAATTTCCAGCCGGTGGCGCTGTACCGTGCGGCGCGGGTGATTGCGCGCCTTGAACGGGCGCGCCAGGGTATGCGCGGGCGCAGTGCGTTGATCGACTTTCTGTCCTTCGGCTCATTCAACAAGGCGTTCAAACCCAACCGCACAGCGTTTGACTGGCTCAGCCGCGACCCTGCCGAAGTCGATAACTACATCAACGACCCACTCTGTGGCTTTCGCTGCACCAACCAGCTGTGGGTCGACCTGCTCGGCGGCTTGCAGCAAATCAGCAAAGCGTCCAATCTCGCCCAGATCGATCCGGGCCTGCCGATCCTGGTGATCGGCGGCGAATGTGATCCGGTGAGTGAGGGCAAGCGTCTCAAAAGCCTGACCCACGCGCTGCGTGGCGCCGGCTGCCAACACGTGCAGTTGAACCTTTACCCACAGGCGCGACACGAACTGTTCAACGAAACCAACCGCGATGCCGTCACTGCGGATGTGGTGACATGGCTCGACCAGGCTCTGACGCTGCGCAGGCCGGCCCACTGCGAATAACCAATTCGTTTAAAATCAGATCATTACATTACCGTTTAGCCACAGGATGCACCTTTAGATGACTCAGGTTACCAACACCCCGTACGAAGCCCTCGAAGTCGGCCAGACCGCAAGCTTCAGCAAAACCGTCGAAGAGCGTGACATCCAGCTATTCGCCGCCATGTCCGGCGATCACAACCCGGTGCACCTGGATGCCGAGTACGCCAAGGCGACCATTTTCAGAGAGCGTATCGCCCACGGCATGTTCAGCGGCGCATTGATCAGCGCGGCCGTGGCCTGCGAGTTGCCTGGGCCGGGCACCATCTACATCGGCCAGCAGATGAGCTTTCAGAAGCCGGTAAAAATTGGCGACACCCTGACCGTACGTCTGGAAATCCTCGAGAAACTGCCGAAGTTTCGCGTGCGCATTGCCACCCGCGTGTTCAACCAGCGTGATGAGTTGGTCGTAGACGGCGAAGCGGAAATTCTGGCACCGCGCAAGCAGCAGGTCGTGACGTTGACCGAGTTGCCACCGATCAGCATTGGCTGATTACAGGTTCAAAAAAAAGCCCCGCATCTGCGGGGCTTTTTCTATTCAGCTACGGCTCAAGACTGAGCGCGAGCCTGGTTACGCAGGGCTTTAACCTGGTCGTGGTTGCGTTGTACGCCATGGTACTGACGCTCAACCAGGTCACGAATGCCCAGCAGGTTGTGCTTGTTGATCTTCTCGATCGCTTCTTTGTAAGCCTTCAGTGCGTGGTCTTCACCGCGCTCGGCTTCGTTCAGGACGGCTTCTTCGTCTTTACCGGTAACCATCGACTTCACGTCGACCCAACCACGGTGCAGAGCACCGGCGACGCTGCCGGAATCTTCCGGATCGCCACCCAGGGCACGAACGGCGGTTTTCAGTTCAGCGGCAGCGGTTGCGCAGTCAGCGGAACGTTTGGCAAACAGTGCTTTGAGCTCAGGGTGCTTGATATCTTCGGCGCACTCTTTGAAGCCTTTCTGACCGTCAATGCTGGTCTCGATCAGGTCGTTCAGCACGGAGATGGATTCTTTATTGATGTCAGTCATTTTTCAATTTCCTTATGCGGGTTAGAAGGTTGACTTAATGATTGCAGCGCCCGTGCCAGGTTTTTAAAAAATGATTTATCTTTTATTTTCAATAACTTAAGAATTATTGAACCATCTGTATCTACGTTATTTGCATGATCTGTCATTTGGCCTTCATGCAGAATGCCTGTATTTTCGAAGGCTTAGACTTAACTGCTTGAAGCCCATGAACCCCGAAAAACTCGAACTGCTGATTACCCGCGAAATGCCCTTTGGCAAATACAAAGGCCGGATCATCGCCGACCTGCCTGGCCCCTACCTGAACTGGTTCGCCCGCGAAGGTTTCCCCCACGGCGAATTGGGTGGCTTGCTGGCATTGATGCAGGAAATCGACAGCAATGGCCTGTCCGAATTGCTGGAACCCCTGCGCGCCAAACACGGCAAACCTGCCCCTCGCCACTAATCAAGAGCCGCGCCATGCCACGCAATGCAAACAACGAACGTCATTGGCAAGCCATCGCCCAGCGCTATGAACTGGAGCCCGGCCCGATCAATCTGGAAAACGGCTACTTCGGGCGCATGAGCCGCGACGTAAGGGCGCAGTATCTGGAGCACGTTGCGTTTATCAACCGCAGTAACTCGCTCTACGTGCGCCAGCGCTTCGAGCAGGGCGAGAACGTCGAGGTCCGTCGGCAACTGGCCGAGTTGATCGACGTGGACCCTGATTCGGTGGCGTTCACCCGCAATGCCACTGAGGCCTTGCAGTCGTTGATCCGCAACTACAACGGCCTGCGACCGGGCGACCAGGTGTTGATCAGTGACCTGGAGTACGACACGGTCAAGGGCGCCATGCGCTGGTTGGCGGGCGTTCGTGGTGTGGAGGTGATTGAACTGTCCCACGTGCACCCGGCCAGTTTCGACAGCCTGGTGCAGGCTTATCGCGACGCTTTTGTGCGCTACCCGCGTCTGAAATTGATGGCGCTGACCCACGTTACCCATCGCACCGGGCTGGTGATGCCGGTTGAGGCGATCGCCCGGGCGGCACGGGAACATGGGGTGGATGTGATCCTCGATGGGGCCCATGCGTTGGGGCAGATCGAGTTCAACCTGCCCGAGTTGGGTATCCAGTTTGCCGGCTTTAATCTGCACAAATGGATCGGCGCGCCGCTGACGTTGGGCTTTCTGTATATAGCGACGGAGCGCTTGGCGGATATCGACCCGGACATGGGTGAGTTTCACTACCCGGCCAGCGATGTGCGTGCGCGGACGTCGTACAGCACGCCGAATTTTCCTGCGCTGATGACGTTGCCGTTAGTGTTTGAAGAGCATCGCGCGTTGGGGGGGTCAGCGGCCAAGGGCGCGCGGGTGAATTACCTGCGGGATTTGTGGGTGATTCAGGTGCGGCCGTTACCGGGGGTTGAGGTGCTGACGCCGGATGATCCGCGGTTGTATTGCGGGATTACGGCGTTCAAGTTTGTTGGGCGGGATCAGCAGGCGATGGCTGACTGCCTGCTGCGCGATTACGATGTGTTTACCACTACGCGCGTTGGGGCGGCGTTTGGCAGTTGTATTCGGGTGACCCCGGGGTTGGTGACGTCGGCTGGGGATATTGGTGTGTTGGTCAAGGCTGTTACTGAGTTGAGCTTGGGTTAGGCGCGGTGGCGGGTTTTGGGTGTGTATCTCCGTTGCTGAGGTAACGGCTGGTATTGGTTCCGCTCTTACAGCGGCTCACTTTTGGAAAGACCCAAAAGTAAGCAAAAGGTCTCCGCCCCACCAATCGGCACCTCGCTGTGGCTCGGTGTGCCCGCACTCCGGCTTGAATCCGTGGGCCGCCGCGATTCAAGCCTGCGTGCGGCCAGCGTGGTTAACGGGGCGCCTAAGATCAAAACCAAAAGCACGGCGGCCTAGTAGCCGACCTGAGTGGTTGAATCAAAGGCGCTGTTTTTGCCAGGGCGGATCGCATTCTTCCAGATGTATGAAGATCACCTGTGGGAGCGGGCTTGCTCGCGAATGCGGTCGGTCAGCCAAGGAATTTATCAACTGACACACCGCATTCGCGAGCAA
>NZ_JAFCTN010000043.1:5040-48084 GCF_049896045.1 Pseudomonas sp. PWP3-1b2 | reverse complement strand
ATAACTCTTTGTTTACCAAGGAGTTTTCCGTTTCGACTGCGCCGGAAGTGGGGCGAATTATAGACTTCCAGAATCTGTCGTCAACCCTTAATTACGCTTTTGTTGCAGAAACCGGTTTTTTCGCAATAAGACGCGGGATTCGGCGCATGACCGGGGGTATCCGCAGCACTAGAAGCAGCGCACCTATAGAGGCATAGACAGCCCACTCCTTAAGATCCGCTCGCACAATCCACAACATGTGCAATAAACCAAGCCCGAGAATCACATAGACAAGACGGTGCAATTTCTTCCAGCGACTCCCAAGACGACGTTGGCTGTAGCGATTGGACGTTACCGCGAGCACTAATAAAGAGAGGAAACCCAGCGCCCCCACAATAATGTAAGGCCGCTTGCGCAACTCTACGCCCAACTGCGACCAATCCAGCCCCAGGACAAACACGCAGTAAGCTGCCAAGTGCAGTACGACATAAGCAAAGCACCACAACCCCAACTGCCGGCGCACGGCTATCCACCCCGCCCAACCACTCAGCTTTTGCAGCGGAGTCATCGCCAGTGTGATCAGCAACAGGATCAATGTACCCAACCCCAGCCGATCAACCAGCACCTTTCCCGGATCTGGCCCCAGCGCAGAACTCCACGCTTCATATAGCCAGAAGAACGGCCACACCGCCGCTGCTATAAAGACGCCAATGCGCCAGATCGGATAGCGCATCAGTAGTTTTTCCGCAGATCGAGATCGGTATAGAGAGAAGCAACCTCATCGGAGTACCCATTAAACATCTGCGTCTCTCGCACATTGGGGCTGAACAGACCACTCGGCAGCCGACGCTCGCGCGCCTGAGTCCATCGGGGGTGATCAACTTTAGGGTTCACATTCGCATAAAACCCATACTCATCCGCAGCAATGCTTTGCCAAGTCGTTTTTGGCTGCTCGCTGACAAGACTGATCCGCACAATGGACTTCACACTCTTGAAGCCATACTTCCAGGGCACTACCAAACGCAGCGGCGCGCCATTCTGGTTAGCCAGCTCTCGCCCATACATGCCCACCGCCAGAATCGCCAACGGGTTCATCGCCTCATCCAGACGCAAGCCTTCTACATAAGGCCAGTCGATCAAACCGAAGCTTGAGCGCTGACCCGGCATGCTTTTAGGATCTTGCAAGGTTTCGAAGCGGATGTACTTGGCCTTGGACGTTGGCTCAACTTGCTTGAGCAAGGCGGAAATCGGGAAACCTATCCAAGGAATGACCATCGACCACGCTTCAACGCAGCGCAAACGGTAGATACGCTCTTCCAACTGATAAGGCTTCATGAAGTCTTCCAGGGCATAACGCCCAGGCTTTGCAACTTCGCCGTCAATTACAACACTCCACGGTTCAGTCTTGAGAGAACCGGCATTCGTCGCCGGGTCGCCCTTGCCTGTGCCGAACTCATAGAAGTTGTTGTAGTGGGTTGCATCCTTGAACGGGGTGATCGCCTCGTCCTTCACCGTGACCGCCTGCCATTTAGTCCCTGGCAGTTTCTCGGTAAACCATTTAGGCGCGTTACCCGGATCGACATCGGCGTAGCGGGCGGCCTCCTCGGCACTGGCCCAGCGCGGCAAGCTACTGGCGGCCACACCAGCAAGCGCACCGCCGAGCAAGCTGCGACGAGAGAGGTAAAAGGATTCGGGCGTGACATCCGATTCGTGGCAATCGGATGCTTTTGGCAATTTGATTAACATGGCAACTCCGCAGCATTGGAGGACTGATGCACCAATAGACTGCGGAGTATGGGGGAAATTACATTAAGACAATGTTTTGTCCCGACGCATATGCAGCAAATACTGAACTGGTCCTGAAGCAGCATAGACCAGGAACGCCAGCAGCAGAATACGCGGCGGATCGCTGAACACGACTGCGAACACCAGCACGACTACGAGGATCGCCACAAAAGGCACGCGTCCCTTGAGGTCGAATTCCTTGAAGCTGTTGTACTTGATGTTACTGACCATCAACATGCCGGCCGCCGCAACCATCAAGGCCACCAGGAACGACATCTTGGAACCCTGGATGCCGTAGTCACTGAATGCCCACACGATACCCGCCACCACACCCGCAGCCGCCGGGCTGGCCAAACCGATGAAGTAACGCTTGTCGGCGGTACCCACTTGGGTGTTGAAGCGAGCCAAACGCAATGCGGCGCCCGCGACATAGATAAAGGCAACCATCCAGCCGACCTTGCCCATGTCACCGAGTGCCCAGGCGAACGCCAGCAGCGCCGGCGCAACACCAAAGGCAACCATGTCCGACAAGGAGTCGTACTCGGCACCGAAGGCGCTTTGGGTATTGGTCATCCGCGCGACACGACCATCGAGACCATCAAGCACCATGGCCACGAAAATGGCGATGGCAGCAAAACCAAAGTACTTGCTGGCACTCGCCGCGTCACCCGCCGCCAGGGCGCTTTGAGCGCTCATGGAGTTAATGATGGAGTAGAACCCGGCAAACAGGTTTGCCGTGGTGAACAGGTTGGGCAGCAGATAGATGCCACGATGCCGGACCTTGCGACCTTCCGCGTCATGCCCTTCTTCGACATGCTCATCGATCGGCAGCAAGCTTTCGGCGTCAGAGGCCTGGTTTGGCTCTTCGGGACGTTCGGTCATGGACTTTACCTTGCAACGATGTGAAAAGAATTCGACAAATACTTGCGGGGAGCGTTCGCCCGCAAACGATGCAGCTTTATACCAGAACCCGCCCCCAAACGAAAAAACGCGGCCTAAGCCGCGTTTTCTCTTGATGCGTACGACTTAGTTTTTGGCTTTGTCGACGATCTTGTTGGCACCGATCCACGGCATCATGGAGCGCAGTTGCTCGCCGATGATTTCGATACCGTGAGCGGCGTTGTTACGACGCTTGGCGGTCATCGAAGGGTAGCCGGTAGCACCTTCGGTGATGAACATTTTGGCGTATTCGCCGTCCTGAATACGTTTCAGGGCGTTGCGCATGGCCTGACGGGACTCGGCGTTGATCACTTCCGGGCCAGTCACGTACTCACCGTATTCGGCGTTGTTGGAGATCGAGTAGTTCATGTTGGCGATACCGCCTTCGTACATGAGGTCAACGATCAGCTTCAGTTCGTGCAGGCATTCGAAGTAGGCCATTTCCGGCGCGTAGCCAGCTTCAACCAGGGTTTCGAAACCAGCTTTAACCAGCTCAACAGTACCGCCGCACAGAACGGCTTGTTCGCCGAACAGGTCGGTTTCAGTCTCGTCCTTGAAGGTGGTTTCGATGATGCCGGTACGACCACCACCAACGCCTGCGGCGTAGGACAGCGCAACGTTTTTGGCGTTGCCCGATGCGTCCTGGTAGATCGCGATCAGGTCAGGGATACCGCCGCCTTTGACGAACTCGGAACGCACGGTGTGGCCCGGTGCTTTCGGCGCGATCATGATCACGTCGAGGTCAGCACGCGGAACAACCTGATTGTAGTGAATCGCGAAACCGTGGGAGAAGGCCAGGGTGGCGCCTTTCTTGATGTTCGGCTCGATTTCGTTCTTGTACAGCGCGGACTGGAACTCGTCCGGGGTCAGGATCATCACCAGGTCGGCGGCAGCAACAGCGGAAGCAACGTCAGTCACTTTCAGGCCATGGGCCTCAGCCTTGGCAACAGTGGCCGAGCCTTTACGCAGGCCAACAGTCACGTCAACGCCGGAGTCTTTCAGGTTGCAAGCTTGCGCGTGACCCTGGGAGCCGTAGCCGATGATGGCGACTTTTTTGCCCTGGATGATCGACAGGTCACAATCTTTTTCGTAATAAACTTTCATGAGGTTCCTCTATATATCCAGGCCGTGAGGCCATTCACTAATTGGGTTAAATGCTGAGTACTTTGTCGCCACGGGCAATCCCGGTGACACCACTGCGTACAGTTTCCAGAATCGAGGCCGTCCCGATCGACTGGATGAAGCTGTCCAGTTTGTCGCTTGTACCGGTCAGTTGAACGGTATAAACGCTGGCGCTCACATCAACGATCTGCCCGCGATAGATGTCGGTAGTGCGTTTGATCTCGGCACGTTGGGCACCCGTGGCCTTGACTTTGACCAGCATCAGCTCGCGCTCGATGTGGGCGCTTTCCGACAGGTCGACCAGCTTGACCACTTCGATCAGCTTGTTGAGGTTCTTGGTGATCTGCTCGATCACCTCATCGTGGCCGACGGTGGTCAACGTCAGGCGCGACAAGGTCGGGTCTTCGGTCGGGGCCACGGTCAGGCTTTCGATGTTGTAGTTACGTTGCGAAAACAGGCCGACAACACGAGACAGAGCGCCGGGTTCGTTCTCCAGAAGCAGGGAGATAATGTGCCGCATGATTAGGTACGCTCCGTCTTGTTCAGCCACATGTCGCGCATTGAGCCGTCTTTGATCTGCATCGGGTAGACGTGCTCGCTGGTATCCACCTGAATATCCAGGAACACCAGGCGGTCTTTCATGGCGAACGCCTCTTCCATCTTCGGCTTCAGATCTTTCAAATCAGTGATGCGAATGCCGACGTGGCCATAGGCTTCAACCAGTTTGACGAAATCCGGCAGCGACTCCATGTAGGAATGGGAGTGACGGCTGTTGTAGCTCATGTCCTGCCACTGACGAACCATGCCCAGCACGCCGTTGTTCAGGCAGACGATCTTCACCGGAAGGCCATACTGCAGGCACGTCGACAGTTCCTGGATGTTCATCTGGATGCTGCCCTCACCGGTGACGCACGCCACGTCGGATTCGGGGAAGCTCAGTTTCACGCCCATGGCCGCAGGGAAACCAAAGCCCATCGTGCCCAGGCCACCGGAGTTGATCCAGCGGTTAGGCTTGTCGAACTTGTAGTACTGCGCGGCGAACATCTGGTGCTGGCCCACGTCGGAGGTCACAAAGGCGTCGCCCTTGGTCACTTCGCACAGGGTTTCGATCACGGTTTGTGGCTTGATGATGCTGCCGTCGCCCTTGTCGTAAGGGAACAGGCCGCGGTCACCGCGCCATTCGTCGATCTGCTTCCACCAACTGGCAACGGATTCCTTGTTCGGCGCTTCGCCGATCTCCTTGAGCGCAGCAACCATTTCGGTCAGCACGCTTTCCACAGGCCCCACGATTGGCACGTCGGCCTTGATGGTCTTGGAGATGGACGCCGGGTCGATGTCGATGTGGATGATCTTGGCATTCGGGCAGAATTTGCTCGGGCCGTTGATCACACGGTCATCAAACCGCGCGCCGACGGCCAGGATCACGTCGGCGTGGTGCATGGTCAGGTTGGCGGTGTAGCTGCCGTGCATCCCCAGCATGCCGACGAACTGACGGTCGGAACCCGGAAATGCGCCGAGGCCCATCAAGGTGTTGGTAACCGGCAGGTTGAGCAGTTTGGCCAGCTCGGTCAGCGGTGCGGAACCGCCGCCCAGAATCACGCCGCCACCCGAGTAGAGCACAGGGCGCTTGGCAGCCAGGAGCATTTCTGCCGCCTTGCGAATTTGCCCAGAGTGCCCACGAACGGCCGGGCTGTAGGAGCGCAGCTTGGCTTTCTTCGGGAAGATGTATTCGAATTTTTCAGCCGGATTGGTCATGTCTTTCGGGATATCTACGACGACAGGACCCGGACGACCGGACTGCGCGAGGTAGAACGCCTTTTTCATGATTTCCGGAATTTCCGAGGCATGCTTGATCATGAAGCTGTGTTTCACGATCGGCCGGGAGATACCGATCATGTCGGTTTCCTGGAATGCATCAGTACCGACCATGGTGCTCGCGACCTGGCCAGAAATGATCACCATCGGAATGGAGTCCATATACGCAGTCGCGATGCCGGTGATGGCATTCGTCGCGCCTGGGCCGGACGTCACCAGGACCACGCCGGCTTTACCGGTGGCACGGGCGTAACCGTCAGCCATATGGGTCGCGGCCTGTTCGTGGCGAACCAGGATGTGGGTAACAGCCGGTTCCTTGAACAGTGCGTCGTAAACATGCAGCAGAGCACCACCTGGGTACCCGTAGATATAGTCGACGCCTTCGTCACGCAAAAAGCGGACGAGCATCTCACCGCCAGATAAAAGCTCCACGTTGTTCACCTCTAAAACGCCAGAATACCGTCCGTTAAAAACCGACGGGTCTTAATAGGTTTACTTCTCAACAGAGCATGAGCGACGGTGGTCGCCGACTACGTCAGCACTGACTGAGCAAGTATTGGGATCGTCCCAAGTGTTGCGGGCTTTTCCCACCCAGCGCGAGGTAACGCGTTGCGGGTGTTACAGGTCGGCGCGGATATGCGCCTCATGATCTGCTGAGCGGGCCTGCTTCTGGCAGTCCCGATACAGCGGACTTTGGATTCTTCTGTTTCAGGCCGTTCAAGTCAAGCAATAATTGCGCTTTTTTCCAACTAAGCGCATGAGAACGTAGAAGAATGGGCTTTGAGGAGGGATAAAACTCGCCTGAATGTCGTCAAGCGGTAGAAATGTGCGCAAGACTGCCGAAAAACCCGGCAGTCAGGCAATTAACGAGCGTCGACGATCAATTGGTCGAACTTTTTCAGCGCATTACGCAAGCCAAGGCTCTCTTGCGGGCGATCGGCGTAGACCATCTCGGCCATCTCCATAATCCCCGACGCGTTTGGCAATGGCAGATCCTGCTCGAGGATCTGCTTCATGCGCACCAGGAAGATCCATTGCAGCCACTGATGAAAGTCCAGCGTGTCGACCGAAAATGGCTCGACACTGCTGAGCGCCTCAGCGCTGGGGGACACTTCGTCCCACCAGCCCTGCACGCGCAATTCACGCTCAATCAGCAATAACTGTTCGGCAATCGCTGGAAAACGCGAATCCATCAGAGGCTGACCTTGGCTTTTTGCCGAGCCTGAGCCGCACCGGCAGCGTCGCCCTGGGCGGCACGGGCGTCACCAATCAACCCCCACAGATTGGCTTGCAGGTCAGGGCGACCGTTAGCCAGGGTCAGACCGCGACGGGCGAACTGCTCAGCTTGCGGCGCATCACCCTGGGCCAGGCGCACTTGGGCCAGGCGAAACAGCACTTGCGGCTCACGAGGTGCCACGCGCTGGGCGCGCTCAAGGCTTGACGATGCACCGTTCAAGTCGCCACCGGCTTGCTGTTGCTGGGCGGTGGTCAACAAAGCCAGTACCGGGCCATCCAGCTGCTCGTCAGCCGACAGACCGCCCGAGTTGGAGGACGACGAGGGAATACCGCTCGGCGTCGACGGCATGGTGTAGCTGCCCTGATTAACCGGCGCCGTTTGAATTGGCGTCGAATCAACCGGCCCAGACGTGCTTGGGCCTGGCGTCCACGGCTCGGCACTGATCGGCGCCGACGTGGCCGCACCAGCACCCGGCACCATCACCACCACACCCGAATCCTGCGGCATGGCCTGAGCCTTGGCTTGAGCGGGACGCGTGGTCACGGTCTGGCGGAAACCGCCCTTGGCCGAGATGCGATCGTTATTCGAAACAGACGTACTCGAGTCCACTACCGGAATCGAGCCGCGCTGCACGCTGGCGCAACCGTTGAGCAAAGCCAGAGCTGTAATAGCTGGAATCCACCACTTGTTCACTTGAAACCCTCTTTGCTTAATTCATCCAGCCCTTGACCCAATCCATCACCGATTCCGCACTGGCGGGGGCACTGCCACCGCATGCGGGGCCGGCGGGTGGCTCGCTGCCGCGAATATACGGCATCTGCACCGCGCCCGGGCAGTTGGCATCAGAGCCCTGCCCTGTGTGCGGGTCAATCCAGGCCTGCACGATGTTATCCGGCTGCGGCATATTAAGCGGCAGCGGGTCGGCTTTGCGCATGAAACTTGTCCAGACCTGTAACGCGCCGGTCGCACCGGTGAACGGCGTCTTGCCATTGTCGTCGCGCCCCAGCCACACCACCGCCAGTACATCCTGGCCGAAACCGGCGAACCAGCTGTCGCGTGAATCGTTACTCGTACCGGTTTTGCCCGCCAGCGTCAGGTTCGCCGGCAGCACGTTGTAGACCGAGCGCCCGGTACCCTCTCGCATCACGCGCTGCATGGCGTTCTGGATCAGGTAGATGGAGCCTGCGTCGAAGCGCTGCTGAATCTGGAATGGGTAACGCTTGAGCGGCTCGCCCTCAGCGTTCAGCACGCTTCGGATGCCGCGCATCGGCGTATTGAAGCCGCCGTTGGCGATGGTCTGGTACATCGTTGCCACGTCCATCGGGGTCATGGCCCCCGCCCCCAGCAACATCGATGGGAACGCCGGGAACTCACGGGTGATACCCAAACGTGCGAGGGTCTTCAGTACATTCGGCACACCGACTTCAAGCCCAAGACGCGACGTGGAGATGTTGTAGGAATGCGCCAGGCCCTGGTACAGGAATATCGTGCCATTGGAGCGGCGCTCGTAGTTTTTCGGCGTCCACACCTGGCCATCCGCCAACTTGACCGACAGCGGATCATCCGACAGCCAGCTGGTGAGGGTGTATTTGCTCGGTTTCTCCAACGCCGTCAGGTAGACCGCCGGCTTGACCAGCGAGCCGATTGGCCGCACGGCATCCAGTGCGCGGTTAAAACCGGCGAAGCTGGCCTGGCGACTGCCGATCATGGCCTGAACCTCACCGGTTTCCGGGTTGGTCACGACCATGGCCGCTTCGACGTCGTCAGCACCCTTACGGCCGGTCAGACGCTTGAACGTGTCGTTGACAGACGCTTCGGCTTTCATCTGCAGAATCGGGTCGAAACTGGTGAAGATCCGCAGGCCTTCTTCGGTCAAGTCTTCGTCACGGTAGTCTTCACGCAACTGGCGTTTGACCAGGTCGATAAAGCCCGGGAAGGAACTGTCGGCCAGCTTGCCGCGTGTTGTTACACCCAGTGGCATTTTCTTCGCGGCGGCAACTTGTTCGGCGGTGGCGACGCCCTGCTGCTCCAGCACATCGAGCACCAGGTTGCGGCGCTCAAGCGCACGCTCCGGGTTGCGACGCGGGTTGTAATAGGACGGGCCCTTAACCATGCCAACCAGCAAAGCAACCTGGTGCAGCTTCAACTCGGACAACGGTTGACCAAAGAAAAACTGACTCGCCAAGCCAAAACCGTGCACCGCGCGCTGGCCATCCTGCCCGACGAACACCTCGTTGAGGTACGCCTCGAGAATTTCCTGCTTGCTGTAATGCAGCTCCAGCAGCATCGCCATCATCGCTTCGGTGAGCTTGCGGGTCAGGCTGCGCTCGCTGGTCAGGTAGAAGTTTTTAACCAATTGTTGCGTCAGCGTACTGCCGCCCTGGGTCATCTTGCCGCCGGAAGTGTTGACCCAAATCGCGCGGGCAATCGACTTTGGCGAGACACCCCAGTGGCTGTAGAAATCACGGTCTTCTACGGCGACCAGGGTTTCGAGCAGATACGGTGGCACCTGATCCAGTTTGATCAGGATGCGGTCTTCGAGGTTTTTCGGGTAAATACCGCCGATCAGCAGCGGTTCCAGGCGTACGACCGGCAGCTTGGTGCCATTGAGCGACGACAGCTCGGCCACGTAATCGCCGGAGAAGCGCACACGCACTGGCTGGGCTTTTTCCAGCCCTTCATAGAACTGGAAGCCACGGGTATTCAGGTCGACGGTATTGCCATTGACCGCTGCCGCACCCGGGCCATTGCTCACGGGTTCGCGGCGATAGCCCAGGGCGTCGAGCTCGGTGAGGAAGTCATCCTTGCTCAGCTTCTGGCCGTTAAACAGTTCCAGCGGGCGTGCATACACCTTGGCCGGAATGGTCCAGCGCTTGCCGGAGAACTTCTCCTGGACCACGGCGTCGAGGTACACCGCGAAGCCAGCGAGCACCACAAGGCCCACCAGGCTTAGCTTGAGCGCCCAGCCCAGCCACGGGCGCAGGCCGCGGGAAGGAGGTTTTTTACGGGAACGGGGAGATCGGGTTCGAGTCATGGCGGCGGATTATACGCACTTTATTGATGATCAACATGAGCCGGACAGCGGTTTGCACGACCGCTCGTAGCGGCCATAATGCCCGCCATGATTTCTCCCAGTCTTTGAAGGATCGCCCGTGAGCCAGTCCCTGATCGCTGCCCTGCAAAACCCGGCTTTATACCCTCACCCGGTTGAAGCGTTTCAAGTCATTGAAACCCATATTTCCTGGGTGATTTTGACCGGTCCCTATGCATACAAATTGAAGAAACCCATGAACTTTGGTTTTCTCAACTTCACGGTCCTGGAAGATCGCGGTCATTTCTGCAATGAGGAGCTGCGCCTCAATCAACGCCTGACCGAAGATCTGTATCTTGAAGTGTTGCCGATTACTGGCACCGCCGAAGCGCCGCAGTTGGGTGGCGACGGCCCGGTGATCGAGTACGCGCTGAAAATGCGCCAGTTCCCGCAAAGCCAGATGCTCAGCACGCTTCAAGCCAATGGCGAACTGACCAGCGCGCACATCGATGAGATGGCCAGGCAGATCGCGCATTTCCACCTCACCGCACCCAAGGTCCCACAGGAACACCCCGCCGGCACCCCGGACGAGGTGATGGCACCGGTAAGCCAGAACTTCGAACAGATCCGCCCGTTCCTCAGCGACAAGGCCGACCTGACACAACTCGACGCCCTGCAAGCCTGGGCTGAAAGCAGCTTCGAACGCCTCAAGCCGCTGTTCCAACAGCGCAAGCTCGACGGTTTCACCCGCGAATGCCACGGTGATATTCACCTGGGCAACGCGACCCTGATCGATGGCAAGGTTGTGATCTTCGACTGCATCGAGTTCAACGAGCCGTTCCGCTTCACCGACGTGTACGCCGACACCGGCTTTTTGGCGATGGACTTGGAAGACCGTGGCCTCAAGCCCCTTGCACGGCGCTTTATCAGCCAATACCTGGAACTGACTGGCGACTACCAAGGCCTGGAAGTGCTCAACTTCTATAAAGCCTACCGTGCGCTGGTGCGTGCCAAAGTGGCGCTGTTCAGCATGCCGAGCGAAGCCGACCCGGTGCAACGCGCCACCACCCTGCGCCAGTACCGCAACTACGCCAACCTCGCGGAAAGCTACAGCACCATTCCTTCGCGCTTCCTGGCGATTACCCACGGCGTTTCGGCTGTCGGCAAAAGCCACGTTGCGATGCGTCTGGTGGAAGCGCTGGGCGCCGTGCGCCTGCGTTCGGATGTAGAGCGCAAACGTCTGTTTGGCGAACAACAGGTCGAGAACACACCACAGGCCGGCATCTACGCTGCCGATGCGAGCGCCGCTACCTATGCGCGCTTGAACGAAATCGCCAACACCGTGTTGCGCGCCGGCTACCCGGTGGTACTTGATGCCACGTTCCTTAAACGCGAACAACGCGACGCCGCCGCCAGCATTGCCGAAGCCACCGGCGCGCCATTCCTGATTCTGGATTGCAACGCACCGCAAGCCGTTATCGCCAGCTGGCTGGCGCAACGTCAGGCCGATAAAAACGATCCGTCCGACGCCACACTGACCGTTATTGAAGCGCAGCAGGCCAATCGCGACCCGCTGTCTGCCGAGGAACTGCTGCTGAGCAAGCGTGTGGAAACCAACGAAAGCGGCACGCTGGATGCCTTGGTGGCGCACATTCGCCAGCGCCTGCCCGGCCTGTAAGAAATATTTCTTGGTCGTGTCACCGATCGACGGTGCACGACCGAGCAATAGTGGCACTATAATGGCGCCATAATTCCAACAGGAGTCGCCATCATGAGTCAGCCCAAGCTTCTGGATTCCCCGCTCTACGTGCTCCTGCATAAAGACGATATTCGCGGCTTCAACGAGGAACGTCCTAAAGACGGTGCCATCGACATGCGCGGCGGCGACTTCCGAGGGCTGGACCTGCGCGACCTGGACGCCACCGGCATTGACTTCACCGACGCCTACTTCCGCTCCGCCGACCTGCGCGGCCTGGATTTGCGCGGCTGCTCACTGGAGGGCGCCAGCCTGGCCCATGCGCAGATATCCGGCACTTACTTCCCCCCTGAGCTGACTGCCGACGAAATCCTGATGTCGGTCAATTTCGGCACTCGCCTGCGTTACCGCACCAAGTAATGCCACTCATCAGGCCCCGGCCCCGCATCATGCGGGCCGGATGCCGCTCGCCTGCCTGTCGATAAATCCCCCCGCATTCTTATAGCTTTTCAGCCGATCCGGACCAAAGAACTACGCTTTTGCTGCTGAGCGCTACACTCCTGTTCAGGCTTGCCTGGTCACGATACCCACCGCCCCATTCGGCCGTCGCAAGGAGGCTTGATGAACGATGAGCTGCAACACCTGAAAAACCTTGGCAAGACCTCGGCGCAGTGGCTGCACGCGGTGGGCATTCACAGCGCGTCCGACTTGCGCCGCCTTGGAGCCGTTGACGCTTATCGAGCCGTGCGCACTCGTGGGTTCCGGGCGTCGAAAGTGCTGCTGTATGCAATCGAAGGCGCATTGATGGACGTGCACTGGAACGATATTCCGGCGGAGCGCAAAGAGGCGTTGAACCGTCAGCTGGACGCACTTTCAGCGCGCCAGAAGAATTAGACCGGCGCTGAAACCCTTTATTTACAGGCATCGCGCAGACGTGTTTGAGAAAAACCAGCAGATCACGCAAAAACAAATGTTGACTCTCAAATGAGAATCGTTATGATTATCGCAACTGGTCGCGAGATCAGCCGATAACTGAAAGACCATTGGTTCGGACTCTCAGATTATCTCCTCATCAGGCTAATCACGGTTATTTGACCCGGCTCTTGCCGGGTCTTTTTTTGCCTGTGGAAAAGTGGATTTCAGCGCGCGATGATCAACGGATGCCCACGCTCCGGATGCGGCTGTACCAACACATCCAGACCAAACACGGCCTTGAGCGGCTCAGGCTGAAACACCTTTGACGGCGTGTCCAATGCATAGGGACGCCCGTCTTCCAGCAACAGAATGCGATCGCAGTAGCGCGCTGCAAGGTTCAAGTCATGAAGAATCACCAAGACCGCCGCGCCTCGATCGGCAAAGGTGCGGATGGCGTGTAAGGTTGTGTGTTGGTGCAAGGGGTCGAGCATCGATGTGGGCTCATCCAGCAGCAATGTCTGCCCCGCTTCACCCGGCCATAACTGCGCCAGCACCCGCGCCAAGTGCACACGCTGGCGCTCGCCGCCGGACAGCGCGAGGTAGCTGCGACCACTTAAATGCCCGACATCCGCAGCCTGCAGGGCGGCTTTGATGATCTCATCATCTCGCACCCGGCCTGTTTGATGAGGCAAGCGGCCCATGCCGACTACTTCCTCTACGCGAAAAGCAAAATCCAGTGTCGACGTCTGAGGCAGCACCGCCAGCCGCTGAGCACGTTGCGTGCCGGTCCAGTTCTGCAACGCCTGCTGATCCAGCCACACAGTGCCCTGATCCGGTTGCAACTCCCCGCACAACGCCCCGAGCAAGGTACTTTTGCCCGCACCATTGGGCCCCAGCACGCCCAGCACTTCCCCCGGCATCAGGTCGAGGGTGACATCTGCCAATACAATTTTTCGACCACGCCGGATCTGCAGCCCTTCCACACGCAGCATCAGGCACGCCCCCGCAATAACAGATAGAGAAAAAACGGCGCGCCAATAAATGCGGTCACGATGCCGATTGGCAGTTCAGCCGGGGCCAGGGCCAGGCGCGCCACCAAGTCTGCGAACAGCAGCAAACTCGCGCCCGCCAGCACCGAGGCCGGCAACAGCACGCGATGATCCGGCCCCGCCAGCAACCTCACCAAATGCGGCACCACCAGCCCGACAAACCCGATCATGCCCGCCGCCGCCACCGCCGCGCCCACACCCAAGGCGGTGCAAAACACCAACTCGCGCTTGAGTCCTTCAACATCAATGCCCAAGTGACTGGCTTCCGACTCGCCCAGTAACAATGCATTCAACGCTTTGGCCCGGCGCGGCAACCAAAGCGCCACGGCTGCGCTCACCCACAGCAACGGCCACAACCGCGAATAGCTGGCGCCATTCAGGCTGCCGAGGTTCCAGAAGGTCAGGGTGCGTAACGTGGCGTCATCCGCCAAGTAAGTGAAGAGCCCCACCGCTGAGCCGGCGAGGGCCGTGAGGGCGATGCCGGCAAGCAGCATTGTCGCGACGTTGGTCTGGCCGTTGCGCCGCCCGAGGCGATAAACCAGCGCCGTCACACCCAACCCACCGAGAAATGCACACAGCGACAAGAGATACGGCCCCAATGCATCCGGCAAACCGCCAAAAAACGAACCACCCACGATGGCAATAGCCGCTCCCAGCGCCGCGCCACTGGACACACCGACTAACCCAGGATCGGCCAGCGGGTTGCGAAACAAACCCTGCATCGCCACACCCGACAATGCCAGCACGCCGCCAACCGCCAAGCCGAGCAAGGTACGCGGCAAGCGAATCTGCCCCAGAATCAACTCGGCCTGCTCCAACCCTTGAGCCTCAATCGGCACACCCACCAAGCGCAAGGCGGCCTTGAGCGTATCCAGCAATGGCAGGCTGACCGGCCCCAGCGCCAATGACAGCCAGATCGCCAATGCGCACAACAGCGACAGCCCTATAAACAGCGTTTTCGGTTTAACCAACGTGGTCATGGGGCGGGTTTAACCTGGGACGGATAAAACCCGGCGGAGAGTTTCACCAGGCTCTGTGGCAGACGCGGACCCAGCCCGCCGACCAACAACGTCGGGTCGAGTTCGAACACGCGGCCATTCCTGGCGGCCGGCGTAGACGCCAAAATCGGGTTTTCCTTGAACAGGGCCGCCCGTGCGGCGTCACCCGTGAGCGCGCGGTCGGCAAATACCAAAACATCAGGGCTCAAGCCTGCCAGCGACTCCACCGAAAACGGCTTGTAGCCCGTGTGAGTCGCCAGGTTATGCCCGCCCGCCTGTTGCAACATCCAATCGGCAGCGGTGTCTTTACCAGCGATCAACGGTTTGCCCCCCGCGTGCCCCAGAACCAACAACACGCCCGGCGCTTTTTGCGTGGCTTGGGCCTTGGTGAGCCAGCTCTTCTGCTGCTCAAGTGCCTGTTCATAGCCGGTAAACAATTGGTTGGCTTTGCCTTCGCTGCCGAGCAACTTGCCCAGGTGTTGAAGGTTGCCCTTCAAGGTTGGCAAATCGGCCTCGGCCGAAAACAGTTCTACCTGCACCCCCGCGCCACGAATCTGCGCCAGCACCGGCGGCGGGCCCATTTCCTCTGTTCCAAGCAGTACCTGCGGGCGCAGGCTGAGGATGCCTTCAGCCGATAACTGGCGCTGGTAACCGATACTTGGCAACGCCTTGAGCGACTCCGGGTGCTGGCTGGTGGTATCGACCCCCACCAATTTAGACTCCCCGCCCAGCGCCGCGACCCATTCCGACAGCGCCCCACCGGCACTGACCAGGCGTTGCGGCAGTTCAGAGGCTTGTGCCGCGTGGTTAACCAGCAGTGAGGCAACAAGCGCGATAGCGCTGGTACTCAGGCGCATAACAGGGTTTCCTTCCAGGGGCGGGGCCGCTCAAGCACTCATCAATGTGACAGAAACCCCCTGTCTGGCATCGTACAGAGCGCCCGGTCAGCTAACGGGCGAAGCCGGCATTTGATAATTGTTTGCATTTGCACGTCAAGGCACTTAAGGATTGAAATGAAGTTTCTCTGCCCCTCCGATACCCTCGCGCCAAACAGCAGCCGCGGCTTTGAAATCGATGGTTGCAAGCTGTTGGCAGTGCGCCGGGACGGCGTGGCCTACTTCTATATCAACCGTTGCCCCCATCGCGGCATCCCGCTGGACTGGCAGCCCGACCAATTCCTCGACGCCAGCGCCAGCCTGATCCAGTGCGCCACACATGGCGCGTTGTTCCTGATCGAAAGCGGCGAATGCATCGCCGGCCCCTGCGCGGGCAAACACCTCACCGCCCTGCCCGGCCGCGAAGACGAACAGGGCCTGTGGGTTGAACTCTAGTCGCCCATCAACACGTCGAGCCGACGATCGACGACTATTTCCTCTGGCGTGACGCGCACACCGTAGGCCAACACCTCCACACCGGCCGCCTTGGCTTCACGCAACGCAGCAGCATAACCCGCGTCGATTTCCACCGCCGGGCGCACCGCGTCGATGCCCGAGAGGTTGACGCAATACAACTGCACCGCTCGCACACCTTCGCGCGCCAGGTGCGCCAGCTCGCGCAAATGCTTGGCCCCGCGCTGTGTCACCGCATCCGGAAAGGCCGCCACCGCAGTGCCATCGAAGCCCAGGGTGACGCTCTTGACCTCGACATACGCAGCGCCGTGGGGGTAATCCAGGCGAAAGTCGATACGGCTTTTTTCCTGGCCATAGGGCACTTCGCGCTTCAACGCGGTGAAACCGTTGAGTTCGGTAATGACCCCGGCGCGCAACGCTTCCTCGATCAATTGATTGGCACGCGCGGTGTTGACGCACGCCAGTCGGCCTTGCGGCGTTTCAGTAATTTCCCAGGTACCCGGCAGCTTGCGTTTGGGGTCATTGGAACGGCTGAACCAGACCTGGCCACCTTCCACCATGCAATTGAGCATCGAACCGGTGTTCGGGCAGTGAATCGTCAGCAACTCGCCGGACACGGTTTCGATATCGGTGAGAAAACGCTTGTAGCGGCGAATCAGCCGACCTTTTTCGAGGGGAGGATGAAAGCGCATCAGGCTTGCCAACTCCGCAAGCCACGGGCGATGCGTTCCACCGCTTCCTGTAGTCGATCGAGGTTTTGCGTGTAGGCGAACCGCACATGATGCCCCGCCTGATAACGGCCGAAATCCAGCCCAGGCGTAAAGGCCACATGTTCTGTTTCAAGGAAATGACGGCAGAACGCGAAGGCATCGCCGCCGAACGCGCTGATATCGGCATACAAATAAAACGCACCTTCGGGCTCTACGGCAATGCCGAATCCCAACTCACGAAGGGCTGGCAGCAAAAAGTCACGACGCCGTCCGAATTCGGCGCGGCGCTCTTCCAGAATGCTCAGGGTTTGCGGGGTGAAACAGGCCAATGCAGCGTACTGGGCCATGCTCGGCGCGCTGATATAGAGGTTTTGCGCCAGTTTCTCCAGTTCGCCCACCGCCTCGGGCGGCGCGACCAGCCAACCAAGGCGCCAGCCCGTCATGCCGAAATACTTGGAAAAACTATTTAACACGAAGGCGTCGTCGTCGACTTCCAGAACGCTGGCCGCGTCGGTGCCATACGTGAGGCCGTGATAGATCTCATCCACCACCAGATGCCCGTTTCGCGCTTTGATCGCACTCGACAACCCGGCCAATTCATCACGCGTAAGAATAGTGCCGGTAGGGTTGGCCGGAGACGCGACCAGCGCCCCGACGCTGTCCTCGTTCCAGTGCCTGGCCACCAGTTCGGCGGTCAATTGGTAGCGCACATCCGGCCCGACCGGCACCAGCTGCGCCGCGCCTTCCACCAGCCGCAGGAAGTGGCGATTGCACGGGTAACCCGGGTCAGCCAACAGCCAGTGCTTGCCTGGATCGACCAATAAACTGCTCGCCAACAACAACGCGCCAGAGCCACCGGGAGTGATCAGGATGCGCTCGGGGTCCACGTTCAGGCCGTAGCGCTGCTGATAAAACCCGCTGATCGCTTCACGCAACTCGGGCAAACCACGGGCGGCGGTGTAGCGGGTCTTGCCATTGGCCAACGCCGCTTGCCCGGCCTGAATGATCGGCTCGGCCGTGGTGAAATCCGGCTCGCCGATTTCCAGGTGGATCACGTCGTGGCCGGCCGCTTGCAGCTCATTGGCGCGCGCCAGCAATGCCATGACATGAAAAGGTTCGATGGCGCGACTGCGCGCACTGTAGGGCTGAGCCATTAGCCTTCCTTAAGCGTGAGGACAAAATCCGGATTCTACCGAACCCGCGCGGTAAAACATGTTCTATTGCCTGCCCGGCCACTCAGGCGGCCAGGGCAAGCGCGCGCAAAACGACTAAAATCTTTATTCGAGACGTTACAGGTCCAGCCATGGCGGGCTGTTGTTGTTTGCCACCCCCCATGATGGCCCTCGACAACCGGGAGTGGCGCACCCTGAATCTATCTGGTAAGTTCGCCCGCTTGCAGCCGCAGGGCCGGCAGGTGTCGGTGACGTTGCAATCCTGCGCAATGGATTAGAAGAGTGAGAGGCGGTCTATTCATGTCCACCCAAGCAAAGCAACAGCAGCAGAGCCTCAGTGGCTTCACACCTTACGTCGAAGCGAAGGGTGAGGAGTACATGGGCAAGCCCATGCGCCAGCACTTCACCAAGATTCTGCAGAAATGGAAGCAGGACTTGATGCAGGAGGTCGACCGTACGGTTGACCACATGAAGGACGAAGCCGCCAACTTCCCGGACCCGGCAGACCGTGCCAGCCAGGAAGAGGAATTCGCCCTCGAACTGCGCGCTCGCGATCGTGAACGCAAGCTGATCAAGAAAATCGACAAAACGCTGCAACTGATCGAAGACGAAGAATATGGCTGGTGCGAATCCTGCGGCGTCGAAATCGGTATTCGCCGCCTGGAAGCCCGCCCAACCGCGGACCTGTGCGTAGACTGCAAGACCCTGGCTGAAATCAAGGAAAAACAGGTCGGCAAGTAATACATGCCGAGCTGAACGAATGGGGCGTGCAAACGCCCCATTTTTGTTTCTGGCGTTCAGCGATTTTCCAGTAGTATCCGGCCCATGACAGCCTCTACCTATATCGGGCGTTTCGCCCCCACGCCCAGCGGCCACTTGCACTTCGGCTCACTGGTCGCCGCCCTCGCCTCCTACCTCGACGCCCGCGCCAACAATGGCCGCTGGCTGATGCGCATGGAAGACCTCGACCCACCCCGCGAAGAACCCGGCGCCCAGGCAGCGATTCTGCACGCACTGGAAAGCTACGGCTTCGAGTGGGATGGCGAACGGGTCCTGCAAAGCGAGCGGCATGAGGCCTACGCGAAAGTGCTGAACGACCTGTTCAACCACGGCCTGGCCTACGCCTGCACCTGTTCGCGCAAACAACTGGAGCCGTACAACGGGGTTTACCCCGGCCTGTGCCGCAACGCCGGTCACGACAGGCAGGATGCTGCCATTCGTTTGCGCGTCCCGGAGCTTGAGTACCACTTTACCGACCGCGTGCAAGGCGAATTCCGACAACACCTGGGCCGCGATGTCGGCGATTTTGTCATCCGTCGCCGCGACGGCCTCTATGCCTATCAACTGGCCGTGGTGCTCGACGATGCCTGGCAAGGCGTTACCGATATCGTGCGCGGCGCCGACCTGCTGGACTCCACGCCACGTCAGTTGTACCTGCAGGAGTTGCTCGGCCTGCGCCAACCGCGCTACTTGCACGTGCCGCTGATCACCCAGCCGGACGGCAACAAGCTGGGCAAGTCCTACCGTTCCCCGCCATTAACGGCTGAACAGGCCACGCCCTTGCTGCTGAGAGCCTTGCGCGCCCTGGGCCAGCAACCCGGCAACGAATTGCTCCACGCCAGCCCACGCGAACTGCTCGATTGGGGCATCGCGCACTGGGATGCCACGCAGATCCCGCGCACACTCACGCTGGCCGAAGCGCAATTGAGCTGAAGGCGCTTGCAGCTTCCCAGCCATCCGTTACCATCGCCGCAGTTTTTTAATCAGAGGCCAACATGTACATCTATCGATTGGTCCTGCTGCTGGTCGTCGGGATCTACCTGTTTTCCCCCGCCATCATGGATTGGTGGATCGACGCCACGGGCGCCTGGTACCGCCCTTATCTGCTGTGGCTGATATTGATCGTCGTGACCTTCATCCTGCAGAGCCAAAAAGATGCCGATGAGCTTTAGCCTCACCCAGATGCTGCTGATCAGCGCCGCCTACCTGGCCGCGTTGTTCGGGGTGGCCTGGATCAGTGAGCGCGGAATGATTCCGCGGGCGATCATTCGCCATCCGTTGACCTACACCTTGTCCCTGGGCGTTTACGCCAGCGCCTGGGCGTTCTATGGCACGGTAGGTTTGGCCTACCAGTACGGTTATGGTTTTCTGTCCAGTTACCTCGGTGTGTCCGGCGCGTTTTTGCTGGCGCCGGTGCTGCTGTACCCGATCCTGAAAATCACCCGCACCTATCAGCTGTCGTCCCTGGCGGACTTGTTTGCCTTTCGCTTTCGAAGCACGTGGGCTGGCGCGCTGACCACCATCTTCATGCTGATCGGCGTGCTGCCGTTGCTGGCGTTGCAGATTCAGGCGGTGGCGGACTCCATCAGCATCCTCACCCGCGAGCCGGTGCAACACCGCGTTGCCCTGGCCTTCTGCGCGCTGATCAGCCTGTTCACGATCTTCTTCGGCTCGCGCCACATCGCCACCCGCGAAAAGCACGAAGGACTGGTGTTTGCGATTGCCTTTGAATCGGTGATCAAGCTGATCGCCATCGGCGGCGTCGGCCTCTACGCGCTCTACGGCGTGTTCGACGGCCCACAACAACTTGAGCTGTGGTTGCTGCAAAACCAGACCGCCCTCGCCGCGCTGCACACGCCGCTGCAGGAAGGCCCGTGGCGCACCTTGCTGCTGGTGTTCTTCGCCTCGGCGATTGTGATGCCGCACATGTACCACATGACCTTCACCGAAAACCTCAACCCGCGCTCGCTGGTCAGCGCCAGCTGGGGTTTGCCCCTGTTCCTGTTGCTGATGAGCCTGGCGGTGCCGCTGATCCTTTGGGCAGGCCTGAAGCTTGGCGCCACCACCAACCCTGAATACTTCACGCTGGGTATCGGCATTGCCGCCAACAGCCCGGCCCTGGCGCTGCTTGCCTACGTCGGCGGCTTATCGGCGGCCAGCGGATTAATCATTGTCACCACCCTGGCCCTCTCAGGCATGGCGCTCAACCATCTGGTGCTGCCGCTTTACCAGCCGCCGGCTGAGGGCAACATCTATCGCTGGCTGAAATGGACCCGCCGCGGGCTGATTGTCGCGATCATCATGGCCGGTTACGGTTTCTATCTGTTGCTGGGCGCCGGGCAAGACCTGGCCAACCTTGGCATCGTCGCGTTTGTCGCCACCCTGCAGTTCCTGCCGGGCGTGTTGTCGGTGCTGTACTGGCCGACCGCCAACCGTCGCGGGTTTATCGCCGGGCTCTTGGCGGGGATTCTGGTGTGGGTCGTCACCATGCTGTTGCCACTGGTCGGCAACCTGCAGGGCTTTTACATCCCACTGCTGAACATGATCTACGTGCTGGACGACACCAGTTGGCACATGGCGGCGATCGCCTCCCTGGCCGCCAACGTGCTGATGTTCACCCTGATCTCGCTGTTCACCAACGCCAGCCCCGAAGAAACCAGCGCCGCCGAAGCCTGCGCGGTGGACAACGTACGCCGCCCGCAACGCCGCGAACTGCATGCTGCCTCGCCTCAGGAATTCGCCACGCAATTGGCCAAACCCCTCGGCGCAAAGGCGGCGCAGAAGGAAGTCGAACAAGCCCTGCGCGACCTCTACCTGCCGTTTGACGAGCGCCGCCCTTATGCGCTGCGCCGTCTGCGTGACCGTATCGAAGCCAACCTGTCGGGGTTGATGGGGCCGAGCGTGTCCCAGGACATGGTCGAGACGTTCCTGCCTTATAAGGCCGGCGGCGAAAACTACGTGACCGAAGACATCCACTTCATCGAGAGCCGGCTGGAGGATTACCACTCACGCCTCACCGGCCTCGCCGCCGAACTCGATGCCCTGCGTCGTTACCACCGCCAGACGTTGCAGGAACTGCCGATGGGCGTGTGTTCCCTGGCCAAGGACCAAGAGATCCTGATGTGGAACAAGGCCATGGAAGAACTCACCGGCATCGCCGCGCAACGGGTGGTGGGCTCGCGCCTGAACACTCTGGGCGACCCGTGGAAAGAACTGTTACAAGGCTTTATCAACTTGCCCGACGAACACTTACACAAACAGCACCTGGCGCTCGACGGCCAGACCCGCTGGCTGAACCTGCACAAAGCCGCGATCGACGAGCCACTCGCGCCCGGTAACAGTGGCCTGGTGTTGCTGGTGGAAGACCTGACCGAAACCCAGATGCTCGAAGACAAGCTGGTGCATTCCGAGCGCCTGGCGAGCATTGGCCGCCTGGCCGCGGGTGTGGCCCATGAAATCGGCAATCCGATCACCGGTATCGCGTGCCTCGCGCAAAACCTGCGGGAAGAGCGTGAAGAAGACGGCGAAATTACCGAGATCAGCGGGCAGATCCTTGAACAGACCAAGCGCGTGTCGCGCATCGTGCAGTCGCTGATGAGTTTTGCCCACGCGGGCGCCCATCAGAATCAGGACGAGGCAGTTTGCCTGGCCGAAGTGGCGCAGGACGCCATTGGGCTGCTGGCCTTGAACCGGCGTAATTTCGAAGTACAGTTCTTTAACCTGTGCGACCCGGACCACTGGGTGGATGGCGACTCGCAACGCCTGGCCCAAGTGTTGATCAACCTGCTGTCCAACTCCCGCGATGCAACGCCAGCCGGCGGCGCAGTACGGGTCAAGACCGAGGCTTTCGAGCACACGGTCGACCTGATCGTCGAGGACGAAGGCAGCGGCATTCCGCAGAACATCATGGACCGATTGTTCGAACCCTTCTTCACCACCAAGGACCCTGGTGAAGGTACCGGTCTGGGCCTTGCACTGGTCTATTCCATCGTTGAAGAGCATTATGGACAAATCACCATCGACAGCCCGGCTGACCCCGAAAGCCAACGCGGCACCCGTATTCGGGTGACCTTGCCGCGTCATGTCGAAGCGACGTCCGCTGTGAACTGAGACCGTCGAGAGAGTTGAATCAATGCCGCACATTTTGATCGTCGAAGACGAAACCATTATCCGCTCTGCCTTGCGTCGCCTGCTTGAACGGAATCAGTACCAAGTCAGCGAAGCCGGCTCGGTGCAGGAAGCCCAAGAGCGATTCAGCATTCCCACGTTCGACCTGATTGTCAGTGACCTGCGCCTGCCTGGCGCACCCGGCACCGAGCTGATCAAGCTTGGCCAGGGCACCCCGGTGCTGATCATGACCAGCTACGCCAGCCTGCGCTCGGCGGTCGACTCGATGAAGATGGGCGCGGTGGACTACATCGCCAAGCCTTTCGACCACGACGAGATGCTCCAGGCCGTGGCCCGCATCCTGCGTGACCGTCAGTCGGCCGGCACTGCGCCCGCCGAACAGCGTCCTGCCGGCAAGGCCGCCGACAAGCCGGGCGTCGACAACAGCAATGGCGAGATCGGCATTATCGGTTCCTGCCCGCCCATGCAGGATCTGTACAGCAAGATCCGCAAAGTCGCGCCGACTGACTCCAATGTACTGATCCAGGGCGAGTCGGGTACCGGTAAAGAACTGGTGGCGCGTGCCCTGCACAACCTGTCCAAACGTGCCAAGGCGCCGATGATTTCGGTGAACTGCGCGGCAATTCCTGAATCCTTGATCGAGTCCGAGCTGTTCGGTCACGAGAAAGGCGCATTCACTGGCGCCAGCGCCGGGCGCGCGGGCTTGGTGGAAGCCGCAGATGGCGGCACCCTGTTCCTCGACGAAATCGGCGAATTGCCCCTCGAAGCCCAAGCGCGATTGCTGCGCGTGCTCCAGGAAGGCGAAATTCGCCGCGTGGGCTCGGTACAGTCGCAGAAGGTCGATGTTCGCCTGATCGCGGCCACCCACCGGGACTTGAAGAGCCTGGCCAAGATCGGCCAGTTCCGTGAAGACTTGTATTACCGCCTGCACGTAATCGCGCTGAAGCTGCCAGCGCTGCGTGAGCGTGGCGCTGATGTCAATGAAATCGCCAGCGCGTTCCTGCTGCGCCAGAGTGCACGCATCAACCGCACCGACCTGAAATTTGCTCCGGACGCCGAGCAAGCGATTCGTCATTACTCGTGGCCGGGTAACGTGCGGGAACTGGAAAACGCCGTGGAACGTGCGGTAATCCTGTCGGAGAGCCCGGAAATTTCCGCTGAGCTGTTGGGCATCGATATTGAGCTGAGCGATCTGGACGACGACGATTTCATCGGCCTGGCCCCGCAACAGGGCGGCGGTAGCACTACCAGCCATGAGCCGACGGAAGATTTGTCACTGGAAGATTACTTCCAGCATTTCGTTCTGGAGCATCAGGACCACATGACCGAGACCGAGCTGGCTCGAAAACTCGGCGTGAGCCGTAAATGCCTGTGGGAACGGCGCCAGCGCCTGGGCATTCCACGGCGCAAGACCGGGGTTGCCAGCGAAACGTGAGGGTGCGCCCCCACAGGTAACACCCTCAGATGTGAAAAAACTGTTACCGCGTGATTTTCGCGTAACAAAAGCCGGGGCTTACGGTAACGAAGCCCCGGCTTTTTTTTGCCTTGCGCAACGCCGAATTCGCGTCAAACCCCCGGTTTTGCTGGGCGGTACAAAAGTTGGCACGCACCCTGCTATATGCTTAGTACAAAAACAATAACAAGCTATGTACCAGACAATAAAAATAAGACGAATCGACTCACGCATAACAAAAACAACACGGCGGAGGCGCAGCTAACTGATTCTTTTGGAGAGGCGTTGCATTTGGGGCTTGCCCCGCAACCAGGCCGAGAACAACAAAAACTGCCCTAAGGCAGAGCCTGAACTGGTTGGATCGTAGATCAGCAACACAGCGACCAAAGCAATCCGTTTGCTCTTGGCTCCCGATTGGGAGTGTCATGAAGGTGAAACTTCATGGCGAGGGCGATCAACAAAAACAAGAAGCCCACAACCTATAATAAAAATAGAGCACGCAACTACTTCTGGGGGAGCTTCGGCTCCCCTTGTAGTTTCCGAAACTCTTGCAGCTTCCGGAATTCCTGTAGCGTCCGGAATTGGGCAATAAAAGCTTTTGGCGCAACGCTTGCAGCTTGTTCCTACACCATCCCCTGACTAAATGCTAGAATCCCGACCCATCATGCGGTCATTCTTCGTTATGGCCGAACATTCCTTCAAACAGTGCATCCCATGCTGAAGAAGTTGTTCCAGTCATTCCGTTCCCCCTTGCGTCGTACGCAACAGATTCGCAGCACGCCTGAAGTGCTTAACAGCAGTCAGCATTCATTGCAGCGCGCTCAATTCAGCCGCTACGCGGTGAACATCGTCGAACGTTTGCAGAACGCCGGCTACCAGGCTTATCTGGTGGGCGGTTGCGTACGTGACATGCTGCTCAATATCACGCCGAAAGATTTCGACGTCGCCACCAGTGCTACGCCTGAACAAGTGCGTGCCGAATTCCGCAATGCGCGGATTATCGGCCGCCGCTTCAAGCTGGTGCACATTCACTTTGGTCGCGAAATCATTGAGGTCGCCACCTTCCGCGCCGGCCACCCGCAAAACGATGAAGAGGAAGACGCCAATCAGTCTTCCCGCAACGAGAGCGGCCGTATCCTGCGTGACAACGTGTACGGCACTCTGGAAGAGGACGCGCAACGCCGCGACTTCACCATCAACGCCCTGTATTACGACCCGGTCAGCGAGCGCATCCTCGATTACGCCAATGGCGTGCACGACATTCGCAACAACCTGATCCGCCTGATCGGTGACCCGACCCAGCGCTACCAGGAAGACCCGGTGCGCATGCTGCGGGCCGTGCGGTTTGCCGCCAAGCTGAACTTCGGCATCGAGAAACACAGCGCCGCGCCCATTCGCGAGCTGGCGCCGATGCTGCGGGAAATCCCGTCGGCACGCCTGTTCGAAGAAGTGCTCAAGCTGTTTCTCTCGGGCTACGCCGCCGACACCTTCGAAATGCTTGTCGACCTGCAGTTGTTCGACCCGCTGTTCCCGGCCAGCGCTGAGGCGTTGGAACACAACCCGACGTACACCCACACCCTGATCAGCGAAGCGTTGATCAACACCGACCTGCGCATCAAACAGAACAAACCGGTGACCCCGGCCTTCCTGTTTGCTGCCCTGTTGTGGCCAGCCCTGCCAAAACGTGTACTGCGCCTGCAAGACCGTGGCATGCCGCCGATCCCGGCCATGCAGGAAGCTGCGCACGAGCTGATCGCCGAGCAGTGCCAGCGCATCGCGATTCCGAAGCGCTTCACCATGCCGATCCGCGAGATCTGGGACATGCAGGAGCGCCTGCCGCGCCGCAGCGGCAAACGGGCAGACCTGCTGCTGGACAACCCGCGCTTCCGGGCCGGTTACGACTTCCTGCTGCTGCGCGAAAGCGCCGGCGAGCAGACCGACGGTCTGGGCGAATGGTGGACGGATTACCAGGATGCCAATGACAGCCAGCGCCGCGACATGATCCGTGACCTCGGCGGCAAAGGTGATGGCGCCAGTGAAGGCCCGAAAAAGCGTCGTCGCAGCTCCGGCAGCAAGCGCAAGCGCAGCGCCGATGCCTCGGGCGCCGCGGGCGAATAAACGTGGAGCGTATCTACATCGGCATGGGCAGCAACCTGGCTGCCCCGGACAGGCAATTGCGCAGCGCTATAGATGCGTTGGCGCAGTTGCCCGGCACCACCCTCGCCGGCGTGTCCGCGTTCTATCAAAGTGATTCCCTGCTCCCCGGCCAGCCGCGTTACACCAACGCAGTCGCGGCCGTGGACAGCCGCCTGGCGCCACTGGAACTGCTCGACGCCCTGCAAGCCATCGAGAACGATCAGGGCCGCGAACGCCTTGAGCGTTGGGGCCCGCGTACACTGGACCTGGACATCCTGCTGTTTGGCGATCGCCTGATCGACGAGCCGCGCCTCAAGGTGCCGCACTATCAGATGCACCTGCGGGCCTTTGTGTTGTATCCATTGGCCGAGCTGGCGCCAACCACGTTGCAGCTCCCCGGCGGTCAACTGCTCAGTGACTGGCTGGCAGCCTGCCCGTTTGTCGGCCTGGAACGCCTGCCTACGGTGTGACGCAGTCTCTGTGGGAGCTGGCTTGCCTGCGATAGCATCACCTCGGATTGCCTGATAGGCCGAGTCGCCCGCATCGCAGGCAAGCCAGCTCCCACAGGTGATCGACTCTGGCTTGACTGGCGATCAATCGGGCTGAATCGCATCAGTAACAGGGGTAACACCGCCGTCGTAACAATGCGGTAACACATCCAATTGACTTCCCCCGTCCTCATCACGACTATAGGCGTCCCGCTGCCGCCAACACGGCGCTAAAGGGCGCAATCCAGGCCTTATAAGCACTGCTCTCAAGACGGTGCGCCTGTATAAACGAAGACTCACGCGCGTTACTCGCTGTTTCCAAGCGCCTGAACGAGGACCCTTTTCATGCCAGACATTACCCTGACCACCTTGCAGAGCCTCAAGCTCAAAGGTGAAAAAATCACCATGCTCACCTGCTATGACGCCACCTTCGCCCACGCCAGTTGCCAGGCGGGCGTCGAAGTGTTGCTGGTAGGCGACTCCCTGGGCATGGTTCTTCAAGGGAATGACAGCACCCTGCCCGTTACCACCGACGAGCTCGCCTACCACACTGCGAGCGTCAAGCGCGGTAACGACGGCGCCTTCATCATTGCCGACTTGCCCTTCATGGGCTACGCCACCCTCGAACAGACCTTCCTGAACGCCGGCAAGCTGATGCAAGCCGGTGCACACATGATCAAGGTCGAAGGCGCTGTATGGCTTGCCGAGTCGATCCGCCTGCTGGCTGAACGCGGCGTGCCGGTGTGCGTCCACATGGGCCTGACCCCGCAGTCGGTGAATATCCTCGGTGGCTACAAGGTTCAAGGCCGAAACGAAGCGCAGGCGCGCCAGATGCGTGCCGATGCCATCGCCCTGGAACAAGCCGGCGCCGCCATGATTTTGCTCGAATGCGTGCCGAGCGAACTGGCGGCCGAGATCACCCAGGCAGTCAAAGTGCCGGTGATCGGTATCGGCGCAGGCTCCGACACCGACGGCCAGGTGCTGGTGCTCCATGACATGCTCGGCCTCTCGCTGACCGGCCGTGCGCCTAAGTTTGTGAAGAACTTCATGGCCGGCCAGGACAGCATCCAGGCGGCGTTGAGCGCTTACGTCACCGAAGTCAAAGCCGTTACCTTCCCAAGCGCCGAACACGGATTTTCTGCATGAACACCGTAAAAACCGTACGAGAACTGCGGGCTGCCGTGGCCCACGCCCGCAGCGCCGGCAAACGCATCGGCTTTGTGCCCACCATGGGCAACCTGCACAGCGGCCACGCCACACTGGTGACCAAGGCCGCTCAGCAATCGGACTTCGTGGTAGCGAGCATCTTCGTCAACCCGCTGCAATTCGGCGCCGGCGAAGACCTGGACAAGTACCCGCGCACCCTTGCGGCCGATCAGGAAAAGCTGCTGCAAGCCGGCTGCAACCTGTTGTTCGCGCCCACCGTTGAAGAAATGTACCCCGGCGGCACCACCGGCCAGACCCGCGTCAGCGTTGCGCAGGTGTCTGAAGGCCTGTGTGGCGCCAGCCGCCCCGGGCACTTCGAAGGCGTGGCCACGGTAGTGAGCAAGCTGTTCAACATGGTCCAGCCGGACATGGCCGTGTTTGGCCAGAAGGACTACCAGCAATTGGCGGTGATTCGCGCCATGGTGCACGACCTGAACATGCCGATACAGATCATCGGCGAGCCGACCGTGCGCGCCGAAGACGGCCTCGCGCTGTCGTCGCGCAACGGTTACCTCACCGAAGAACAGCGCGCCATTGCCCCGGTGCTGTACCGCAGCCTCAGCCAGATTGCCGCCGCGATAAAGGCCGGTAACCGTGATTTCGCCACATTGCGCGCCGAGCAGATTCAGCAGATAGAAGCCGCAGGCTTACGCATGGATTACCTGGAAGTGCGCCAGGGCGTGCACTTGCGCCCGGCCACGCCGGATGATCGCGATGTGGTCATCCTGGTTGCCGCCTACCTGGGCGCGACTCGTCTGATCGATAACTTGCACCTGAACCTCGCCTGACCATTCCCGCCTTTTACTGCTTTAAAACTGCGCGCCTGTTGCCCTGCCCGCCATGCCGGTATAAAAAAGTACCGGCTACAGCGCAGACAAAGCCAAGACATATCGACACGCTAGGTTTAATGTAATTGCCCTGCGCTATGGTTAGCGCTGTCTGGCACCCAGCTCTTGATGAAAGACCGGACGTTCCAGACTTTGAAGTGTCCTAAAGGCAGTCCCCGTAATAAAAAGGAAACCCGCAGCGATGGCGTACTACCGCACTCCTCATGACGTTACCGCTCTGCCCGCCTGGCAAGCGCTTAATCAACACCGCCAAGCCATGCAGGATTTCAGCATGCGCGAAGCATTCAATGCCGATCCCCAGCGCTTTTCCCAATTCACCTTGAGCAGCTGCGGGCTTTTCCTCGATTACTCAAAAAACCTGATTACCAGCGAAACCCGCGACCTGCTCGTGGGCCTGGCCAATGAAGTCGGCCTTAAAGACGCGATCAACTCGCTGTACGCCGGCGAGCCCGTCAACTCCTCCGAAGGTCGCCCTGCCCTGCACACCGCCCTGCGTCGCCCGGTGGGTGACAAGCTGTCGGTCAACGGCGTGAACATCATGCCGGACGTGCACAAGGTGCTGAACCAGATCACTGACCTGGTCGGGCGCATCCACGACGGCCTGTGGCGCGGTTACACCGAGAAGCCGATCACTGACGTGGTGAACATCGGCATCGGTGGCTCGTTCCTCGGCCCGGAGCTGGTTTCCGAAGCGCTGTTGTCCTACGCCCATAAAGGCGTGCGCTGCCACTACCTGGCGAACATCGACGGCAGCGAGTTCCACGAGCTGACCATGAAGCTGCGCGCCGAGACCACGCTGTTTATCGTCTCGTCGAAATCCTTCAACACCCTCGAAACCCTGAAAAACGCCCAGGCCGCCCGCGCGTGGTACCTGGCCCAGGGGGGTTCGGAAGCCGAGCTGTACCGTCACTTCATCGCCGTATCCAGCAACAATGCGGCGGCTGTGGCCTTCGGTATCCGCGAAGAAAACATCTTCCCGATGTGGGACTGGGTGGGCGGTCGTTACTCGCTGTGGTCCGCCATCGGTTTGCCAATCGCCCTGGCGATCGGCATGTCCAACTTCAAGGAACTGCTGTCCGGTGCCTACACCATGGACCAGCACTTCCAGAACGCCCCGTTCGAACAGAATATGCCGGTGCTGCTTGGCCTGCTGGGCGTATGGTACGGCAACTTCTGGGGCGCGCAGAGCCATGCGATCCTGCCGTACGACCACTACCTGCGAAACATCACCAAGCACTTGCAACAGCTGGACATGGAATCCAACGGCAAGAGCGTGCGCCAGGACGGCACCCCCGTGTCCACCGACACCGGGCCTGTGATCTGGGGCGGCGTGGGCTGCAACGGTCAGCACGCTTATCACCAGTTGCTGCATCAAGGGACCCAACTGATCCCGGCCGACTTCATCGTGCCGATCGTCAGCTTCAACCCGGTTTCCGACCACCACCAGTGGCTGTACGCCAACTGCCTGTCCCAGAGCCAGGCGTTGATGCTCGGCAAGACCCGCAGCGAAGCCGAAGCCGAGCTGCGCGAGAAGGGCATTCCGGAAGCCGACGTGCAAAAGCTGGCGCCGCACAAGGTGATCCCGGGCAACCGTCCGAGCAACACCATCGTGGTTGAACGCATCAGCCCGCGTCGCTTGGGCGCACTGGTTGCCATGTATGAACACAAAGTGTTCGTGCAGAGCGTGGTCTGGGGCATCAACGCGTTCGACCAATGGGGCGTGGAGCTGGGCAAGGAACTGGGCAAAGGCGTCTACAACCGCCTGACCGGCGCTGAAGAAACCCTGGCTGACGACGCCTCGACTCAGGGCCTGATCAACTACTTCCGCGGTCGCCATCGCGGTTAAAGCCGGTACACCAGGGCCAACGTCCGTTTGGACGTTGGCCTTGAACCCTCCGCTCACTGCGTGCATCTTTATGACTTGTCGCCAAAACAAGAATAGGGACCGCTCATGTTCGATATCAGCACATTCCCCACCGCCGACGCCGTGCGCCGGGCTGCGCAACTCAGCCAAGAGGACTATCAGCGCCTCTACCGCCAATCCATCGAACAACCCGACACCTTCTGGGCCGAACAGGCCAAAGGCTTTCTGGACTGGACCAAACCCTGGCACACCGTTCAGCACTCGGACATCACCACAGGCGCCGCCCAATGGTTCGCTGGTGGTCAGCTTAACGTCAGCTACAACTGCATCGACCGTCATCTGGCGAAGCGCGCCAACCAGCCTGCCTTCATCTGGGAAGGCGATGATCCTGCAAAATCTTCCAAAATTTCCTACCGCCAACTTCATCAAAACGTCAGCCGCCTGGCCAATGTGCTGAAAAGCCGTGGCGTTAAAAAAGGCGACCGGGTGTGTATATACATGCCGATGATCCCGGAAGCGGCCTACGCCATGCTCGCCTGTACGAGGATTGGCGCGGTGCATTCGGTGGTGTTTGGCGGTTTCTCACCGGACGCCCTGCGCGACCGCATCCTCGATGCTGACTGCCGCACCGTGATAACCGCCGATGAAGGCGTGCGCGGCGGCAAGCCAGTGGCCTTGAAACAGAACGTCGACAAGGCGCTGGCCAGTTGCCCGAACGTCAGCACAGTGCTGGTGGTGGAACGCACGGGTGCGGCTGTGAACTGGAACGAGGGCCGCGACCTCAAGTATCAACAGGCCCTGGACGCCGCCAGCGACGATTGCCCGCCCGAGCCGATGGACGCTGAAGACCCGCTGTTTATCCTCTACACCTCCGGCAGCACCGGCAAACCCAAAGGCGTGCTGCACACCACCGGCGGCTACCTGCTGCAAGCAGCGATGACCTTCAAGTACGTGCTCGACTACCGCGACGGCGAAGTGTTCTGGTGCACTGCCGACGTCGGCTGGGTCACCGGCCACAGCTATATCGTGTACGGCCCGCTGGCCAACGGCGCCACCTCGCTGATGTTCGAAGGCGTACCGAGCTACCCCGACAGCTCGCGCTTTTGGCAGGTGATCGATAAACATCAGGTTAATATCTTCTACACCGCGCCCACCGCGCTGCGCGCCCTGATGCGCGAAGGTCACGGCCCGCTGGAGAACACCTCTCGCGCCAGCCTGCGCTTGTTGGGCAGCGTCGGCGAACCGATCAACCCGGAAGCCTGGGACTGGTATTTCAATGCCGTTGGCGAGCAACGCTGCCCAATAGTGGACACGTGGTGGCAGACCGAAACCGGCGGCATCATGCTCAGCCCGCTGGTCAGCGCGACGCGCATCAAACCCGGCTGCGCGACTCAGCCCATGTTTGGCGTGCAGCCACTGTTGCTGGATGAGCAAGGCAACATCCTGCAGGGCGCCGGCAGTGGCGTGCTGGTGATCAGGGCCAGTTGGCCGGGGCAGATTCGCAGCGTGTATGGCGACCCGCAGCGCATGATCGACACCTATTTCAAACCCTACCCCGGTTATTACTTCACCGGTGACGGCGCCCGTCGCGATGAAGACGGCGACTACTGGATCACCGGGCGCATCGATGACGTGATCAACGTGTCCGGCCATCGCATCGGCACTGCCGAAGTGGAAAGCGCCCTGGTGCTGCATGATCAGATCGCCGAAGCCGCCGTAGTCGGTTACCCCCATGACGTCAAAGGCCAAGGCATTTATGCGTTCGTCACCCCCATGAACGGCGTCGAACCCAGCGATGAACTGAAAAAACATTTGCTGGACCTGGTCAGCAAGGAAATCGGCAGCTTTGCCAAGCCGGAGCTGATCCAATGGGCGCCTGCGCTGCCGAAAACCCGCTCGGGCAAAATCATGCGCAGAATCTTGCGCAAGATCGCCTGCAATGAGCTGGACAGCCTCGGCGACACCTCGACGCTGGCCGACCCCAGCGTCGTAGACGGTTTGATCGACAAACGCCTGAACCGATAGGAAACCCCGCGTCGCCATGGAATTTATCCGCAGCCGTATCGAAACCCAGCTGATGAGCCTGACCGGCTTGTCGCTGGGCCAACTGGACCTGGAAAACCCCAAGGGCGACCCAGGCCTGTTCGGGCCGGACTCGGTCAGTTGGCAAGTCCATGGCGACTTCAGCAGCATGCTCATCGGCGGCATCAGTGCCTTGATGCTGCAAGCCTTGCACCCGCTGGCCCTGGCCGGCGTGTGGGACCACTCGAATTTTCGCCAGGACATGCTCGGGCGATTGCGGCGGACCTCGCAGTTTATTTCCGGCACCACCTTCGGCTCACGCAAAGACGCCGAGTGGCTGATCGAAAAGGTGCGCACCATTCACCTGCAAGTGGTCGGCCATGCGCCGGATGGGCGCCCCTATGCCGCCAGCGATCCGGAACTGTTGACCTGGGTGCATGTGGCGGAAGTCAGCAGTTTTCTCGCGGCCCATGTGCGTTATCGCAACCCAAACCTTTCTGGGCGGGATCAGGACCGTTATTACAGAGAAATCGCGCTGGTGGCCGAGAGCCTCGGCGCGCGGGATGTTCCGCGTTCACGGCAGGAAGTTTCGGAATATCTTGCGCGTATTCGCCCGCAACTGGTGTGCGATGAGCGCAGTCGCGAAGTACTGCGCCTGCTGCTCAATGCGCCCGCGCCAAGCACGCTGGCCAAGCCGTTCGGGAGCCTGATGATGAGGGCTGGCATCGACCTGCTGCCGGACTGGGCCAGCGCCCTGCTCGAACAACACCAGAGCCCGCTGCAACGCCAAATGATCCGCGCCGGGGTCAAGCGCAGTGCGCCGTTGCTGCGCTGGGCCATGCGCAATGGTTCGGTGCAGCGAGCTCATCGGCGGATGGGGTTGATGTAGGCTTGCGCCCATAGCTGTTAAACTCCGCGCCCACCTTTACCCAGCAAAGCAAGGCGCGCTCCATGTCTCTCCTGAATCAGGCGCTGCGCGCCGCCCTCGATTATCGCCAAGACCTGATCAACGAGCTGCACGCCCAGGGCACCGACTGCTACCGGCTGTTCCACGGCAGCCAGGAAGGCGTCGGCGGCCTGACGATCGACCGCTACGGCCCGCAACTGCTGGTGCAGAGCTTCCATCAGTCCCTGGAAACGGCGGACCTGCTGGACATGCACCAATTGATCAACCAGTTCATGGGCCTGGAATTGCTGCTGGTCTACAACGACCGCGCCCGTGGCAACTCACGAATCGACCGTGAAGACACGGTATACGGCGCCGAACCTGCTGCGCTGGAAGACCTGGTCGGTCATGAATGGGGCCTCAATTACCGGGTGCGCGGGCGGCATGCCGGGCAAGACCCGCTGCTGTTTCTGGACCTGCGCAACACGCGCGGCTGGGTCAAGGAGCACAGCGCCGGCAAAAGCGTGCTGAACCTGTTCGCCTATACCTGTGGCGTAGGATTGAGCGCCGCCGCGGGGGGCGCACGCGAGGTGTGCAACCTGGATTTTGCCGAGGGCAACCTGGCGGTGGGTCGCGAAAACGGCCTGCTGAACCCGCACTTGCCGGGCATGGAGTTCGTGCAGTCCGATTACTTCCCTGCGATTCGCCAACTGGCGGGCCTGCCGATCACCCAGCGTCGTGGCCAGAAGCTGCCGAGCTATCCGCGTCTTGAGCAGCGCCAATATGACCTGGTATTGCTCGATCCACCGGCCTGGGCCAAGAGCGCCTTCGGCACCGTCGACCTGTTGCGTGATTATCAAAGTCTGCTCAAGCCCGCATTGCTCGCCACCGGCGACAACGGCGTGCTGATCTGCTGCAACAACCTGGCAAAAGTCAGCATGGATGACTGGCGCGAACAGGTACTGCGGTGCGCCGAAAAAGCCGGTCGCCCGGTTCGCGACTGGCAAATCATGACGCCGGGAGCCGACTTCCCGTCCCAGGATCAACAGCCGCCGTTGAAGACCCTGATCCTGCAGTTGTAAGACTTGTCTCGAAAGCCCGGGTTCTTCGGAACCGAAAACCCGTGCCATACTCCAAGGCACTCTCGTTCGACATAGATGGCGTCACCCATGCCCAAAGGATTGATTCGCGCCATCGGCGCATTGTTGACTGCTGTTGCTCTGTACAGCTTGCTGGGCTTTCTGATTTTGCCCGGCATTGCGCTTCGCATTGCCAACCAACAGTTGGCCAATTACGCCACCGTGCCCTCGCGCATTGAGCGTATCGAGCTCAACCCGTTCAGCTTGGAAGTGACGCTGTGGGGCCTGAAGATCGGCGAACCCGGCAAGGAACAAGTGGGCTTTGAGCGCCTCTATGCCAACCTGCAACTCGACAGCCTCTGGACCCGCGCCCTGCACCTGGCCGATGTGCAACTGGATCAACCCAAGACCGAAGTGTTGTTCAACAAGTCCGGCCAACTGAACCTTGCGCAGTTGTTCAAGCTGCCGCCAAGTGAGCCGACCCCGGCCGACCCGAATGCCAAACCGTTCCCACTGCGCATCGACAGCATCAAGCTCGCCAGCGGTTACGTGCATTTCCAGGACCTGCGCCCCAGCGAACCGATTGAATTTCTCTACGACAAACTCGACTTCGAGCTGAAAAACCTCAGCACCTTGCCCGAAGACAATGCCGACATGACCCTGGTGGCCGCAGGCCCTGCCGGCGGGCAGATCGACTGGAAAGGCAATTTCAGCCTGGTGCCGATCACTTCCGAAGGCACGCTGAAAGTCACCGACGGCAAGATGAAAGCCTGGTGGCCATATGTGCGCGACGCCCTGCCGCTGGTGCTGGAAGACGGTGTACTGAATTTCAGCACCGACTATAAATTCAGCCTGGCCAAAGAAACCGAGTTAAACCTGACCAATACCGTCGCCAGCATCGCGCCGTTTGCCATCAAGGCGCCGGATGGCCGGCCGCTGGTGCGTCTGGAGCGTCTGGACGTCAGCGACACCACGGTGGACCTCGCCAAGCAGCAGGTCGTGATCGGCAAGATTCGCAGCAACAAGCTGGAAACCTGGGCTGCGCGCGAAGCCGACGGCCAGCTGGACTGGCAGAAGCTGTTTGCCAGCCAACCGAACAAACCCGCCAAGGCGCCGGAGCCGGCAACTGCGCCGGCTACCGCTGACTCACCCAAACCCGCGCCCGCTGCGCCGAGCAAACCCTGGCAAGTGCTGCTCAAGGATGTGCAACTGCGGAACTATCAGGTTCACCTGGCCGACCGTCAGGCCAACCCCGCCGTGGAGCTGGAAGTCGGCCCGCTGAATGTCGACGTGCAGAACTTCGACAGCCTCAACGGCAGGCCCTTTAACCTGAAAGTCGATAGCGGCCTGGGTAAACAGGGCAAAATCCAGGCAACCGGTGAGGTCAACCTCAACCCGGTCAGCGCCAAACTGAAAGTGAACACCCAGGACATCGACCTTCGGGTTGCACAATCCTACATCAGCCCGTTTATTCGTCTGGAACTGCGCAGCGGCATGCTGGGCAGCAACCTGGATGTGAACCTCAAGAGCACCGAGCCGTTGGCGTTTCAAGTCACCGGCCGCGCGCAGATCGACCAGTTGCATACCCTGGACACCCTCAAGACCCGCGACTTCCTCAAGTGGCAGCGCCTGGTGCTGGAAGGCGTGAACTATCAGCACGGCGATAGCCTGTCGATCGACAAGGTCAACCTGCTGCAACCGTATGTACGCTTCATGATCAACGACGACCGCACTACGAACGTCGATGACTTGCTGATTCCGCAACCCGCCGACAGTGGCGCCAAATCGGCCGCTAAACCCGCGCCGAGCAAAGACAAGCCACTGGGCATTCACATCGGTCAGATTGCAATCAACGACGGCTCGGCCAACTTTGCCGACTTTAGCCTGACGCCGAACTTCGCGACGGCGATTCAGCAACTCAACGGGCAGATCGGCACCATTGACAGTCGCCAGGCTAAACCGGCCACCGTCGATATAAATGGCAAAGTCGATCGATACGCGCCCGTGACCATCAAGGGCAGCGTGAACCCGTTCGACCCGATGGCTGCGCTGGATATCGCCACCAGCTTCAAGCGCGTCGAACTCACAAACCTGACGCCGTATTCAGGCAAATTCGCCGGCTTCCGTATCCGCAAGGGACGTCTGAACCTCGACCTGCATTACGTGATTATCAAAGGCCAGCTGAAGGCTGAAAACAAAGTAGTGCTTGAACAGCTGCAACTCGGTGAGAAAGTCGACAGTGCCGACGCGGTGGACTTGCCCATTCGCTTGGCGATCGCCCTGCTCAAGGATTCTGACGGCAAAATTACCATTGAGCTACCGGTGACCGGTGACCTGAACAACCCACAATTCAGCGTGATGCCGATTGTGTGGCAGACCCTGCGCAACCTCGTGGCGCGCGCGGCCACTGCGCCGTTCAAGTTCATTGGTGGGCTGATTACCGGAGGTGGTTCGGAAGACCTCGGCAATGTGTCCTTCGCCGCTGGCTCCAGCGAGTTGAGCAAAGAAGCCCAAGGCGCCCTGGACACCCTGGCGAAGGCGCTGAAAGAGCGCCCTACCCTGCGCCTGGAAATCGAAGGCACCGCGGCTGCCAGCAGCGATGGGCCGTTCATCGCCAAGGATCGCCTTGAGCGTGAATACCAATACAACTACTACAAGATACTTCAACGCCGTGGCGACAAAGTCCCCGCCCAGGCGTCGTTGCTCGTGGTACCCGAGAAGGAAAAGGCGCCATTGCTGGAAGGCATCTACCGCACCCGACTGAAACAACAGCCGCCGGCTGAGTGGAAAAACCTGAGCGACGACGAACGCACCGCGAAACTGCGTGATGGCGTGATCAAGTTCTGGAGCGCCAGTGACGTGCTGCTACGCCAGTTGGGCCAGGACCGTGCCAGTACCATCAAGGACTACATGGTAGACAAGGGCCAGTTGGCGGATGAGCGGGTGTACTTCATTGATGCCAACCTGGGGCAGGCGCAGAAGGATGGTCGAGTGGTGACACCGATGCATCTGGATGCGGAGTGACGTCTGAGCTTGCCTTTGTAAATCCGGCAGCTGGCTTGTGTGGGAGCTGGCTTGCCTGCGATAGCATCACCGCAGTGAGACTGGTAGACCGAGGTGCCTGCCTCGCAGGCAAGCCAGCTCCCACAGTGAGTCTCTGTCACCCTACAGATAAGTTTTTTCAGCCCACAATAGAACAGGCCCCGGCACAAGTGCCGGGGCCTGTAATGACCACATCCGTGTGGCCGGTCGCATGAACTCCTGAGGTGCTTGGGTGGAAAACTAACTCACCCTAAGCCGCCGCCATTTTGTTCAAACGAATGTTCAAGCATTACTCTGCTTTCAGGCCGTCGGCCGATACAGCTTTAACGCCTTTGATTTTCTTGGTGATCGCTACAGCAGTCGCTTTCTGCGACTCAGTCACAGCGGCAGTCGACGACAGCGAAACCACGCCTTGGTTGGTTTCTACTTTGATGTCGGTACCAGGAATGCCTTTCTCGGTAACCAGATCAGCTTTCACTTTAGTGGTGATCCAAGTGTCGGAGGTTGCGCCCTTGGCGTCAGCAGCCGCACCTTTGGTTTTGTCGACGTTGTCAGCTTTGTATGCGCCGCCTGCGAGCAGGCTGTCAGCAGAAACAGCTTTCACGCCTTTGATTCGCTTGGTGATCGCTACAGCGGTTTCTTTTTGCGCGGCAGAGATTTTTACGTCGGAGGACAGGGTAACTACACCGTTGTTGGTTTCGACCTTGATGTCCGAACCAGGAATACCTTTTTCTGTCAGCAGGTCAGCTTTTACTTTGGTGGTGATCCAAGTGTCCGAAGTAGCTTCCTTGGCTTGAGTCACTTCGCCGGCTGCCAGAGTCATAGGTGCCTGGGAAGGTTGGGCGAAGGCAGCGTTAGCCATAGCCAGGGTCAGAGCGGTAGCAGTTGCAGTAGCGAGAGCGAACTTCTTCATGCGAGTAACTCCTGTTTTATTAAAAGTCTGCAGCGTGTTTACCTTGATGCTGCAGCGTTAACAGGGATATTGCAGGTGCTGTGCCAACTCATCGATTCACATTTTATCCTTATAAAACAAACACTTATAAATATGGCTGATTTTCGGAATCGTGCAACTTGCATGAAGGCTGTCGTGCCTGCATGCAACTTGCAGGTTTTGTAGATGGCTAAACGCCTGATTTCGCTTCACTTTCCGACACGCATAAAAAAAGGACCCCGAAGGGTCCTCTCTATCAGCGTGGAACTTGCGGGTATTTAAACGCCCGAAGCCTTGGCTGCTGCTACGTCCTTGATGGACAGCTTGATACGGCCGCGGTTGTCCACGTCCAGTACCAGCACTTCCACTTCCTGGCCTTCTTTCAGAATGTCAGTCACTTTCTCAACGCGAGCGTCGCTCAGCATGGAGATGTGAACCAGACCGTCTTTGCCAGGCAGGATGTTGACGAATGCGCCGAAGTCGACGATGCGCTCAACCTTACCCACGTAGATCTTGCCGATCTCGGCTTCAGCGGTGATGCCCAGAACGCGCTGACGTGCTGCTTCAGCCGCTTCCTTGGTTTCGCCGAAGATCTTGATCGAGCCGTCGTCTTCGATGTCGATCGAAGCTTTGGTCTCTTCGCAGATCGCACGGATAGTCGCGCCGCCTTTACCGATAACATCACGGATTTTGTCGGTGTCGATTTTCATCGCGATCATGGTCGGAGCATTTTCCGACAGCTCGGTACGGGACTGACCAATGATCTGGTTCATCTGACCGAGGATGTTCAGGCGCGCTTCTAGGGCTTGGCCCAGAGCGATCTCCATGATTTCTTCGGTGATGCCCTTGATCTTGATGTCCATCTGCAGCGCGGTAACACCTTTGGCGGTACCGGCTACCTTGAAGTCCATGTCGCCCAGGTGGTCTTCGTCGCCCAGGATGTCGGTCAGGATGGCGAACTTCTCGCCTTCTTTAACCAGGCCCATGGCGATACCGGCAACCGGTGCCTTCATCGGCACACCAGCGTCCATGAGGGCCAGGGAAGCACCGCAAACGGAAGCCATGGAGCTGGAACCGTTGGACTCGGTGATTTCCGACACAACACGGATGGTGTACGGGAACACGTCGGCAGCAGGCAGCATGGCGGCAATCGAACGACGGGCCAGACGGCCGTGACCGATTTCGCGACGACCAGCGCCACCCATGCGACCACACTCACCTACCGAGAACGGAGGGAAGTTGTAGTGCAGCATGAACGGGTCTTTTTTCTCGCCTTCCAGGGTGTCCAGCAGCTGTGCGTCACGGGCAGTACCCAGGGTCGCGACTACCAGAGCCTGAGTTTCACCACGGGTGAACAGCGCCGAACCGTGAGTCTTCGGCAGAACGCCGACTTCGATGTTCAGCGGGCGTACGGTGCGGGTGTCGCGGCCGTCGATACGTGGCTTGCCGTTAACGATGTTTTCGCGAACGGTGCGGTATTCGATTTCGCCGAAGGCAGCTTTGACTTCGCTGGAAGAAGGCTGGCCTTCTTCACCGGACAGCTTGGCAACAACCTGATCCTTCAACTCGCCCAGGCGAGCGTAACGGTCGGCCTTGACGGTGATGGCGTAAGCCTGGGAGATCGCATCGCCGAACTCGGCACGGATAGCGCCCAGCAAAGCGGTGGCTTCTGGCTGAGGAGCCCAGGTCCAGGTTGGCTTGGCAGCTTCGGCAGCCAGTTCTTTAACAGCGTTGATCACAACCTGGAACTCGTCGTGAGCAAACAGTACAGCGCCCAGCATCTGGTCTTCGGTCAGCTCTTTGGCTTCCGATTCAACCATCAATACGGCTTCCGAGGTACCGGCAACGACCATGTCCAGGCTCGATGCTTTCTGTTGCTCGTAAGTCGGGTTCAGCAGGTAGCCGGTGCTTTCGTGGAAGGCAACGCGGGCAGCGCCGATCGGGCCATCGAAAGGAATGCCGGAGATAGCCAGGGCAGCCGAGGTACCGATCATCGCAGCGATGTCCGGATCGGTTTTCTTGCTGGTGGAAACGACGGTGCAGACAACCTGCACTTCGTTCATGAAGCCTTCTGGGAACAGCGGACGGATCGGACGGTCGATCAGTCGGGAAGTCAGGGTTTCTTTCTCGGAAGGACGGCCTTCGCGCTTGAAGAAACCGCCAGGGATCTTACCGGCAGCGTAAGTCTTTTCCTGGTAGTGAACGGACAGAGGGAAGAAGCCTTTGCTTGGGTCAGCGGTCTTGGCGCCAACCACGGTCACCAATACGGTAACGTCGTCGTCAACGGTAACCAGCACTGCGCCGGAGGCTTGACGGGCGATACGGCCTGTCTCGAGGGTAACGGTCGACTGACCGAACTGGAATTTTTTGATAACCGGGTTCACGGTGTCCTACCTTCTTTGTGGCTCTTGGGGAACTTGTCTTCTTGCGAAATTCTTGGGCAATGTCGGGAATCGGCCCGAACCTGGTCCAGGGGTAAAACGTGTATCCAGATAAAACTTGAGGCTGGGAGCCTACCATGCGCCAGCGGGAATCCCACTGACACACGGCAGACAACCAACCTCTAGCGCAATCGCTTATTAGCGACGCAGACCCAGGCGACCGATCAGAGTCTGATAACGACCCAGATCCTTGCCTTTCAGGTAGTCCAGCAGCTTACGGCGCTGGTTTACCATGCGGATCAGACCACGACGGGAGTGGTGATCTTTACCGTTGGCCTTGAAGTGACCTTGCAGCTTGTTGATGTTGTGGGTCAGCAGTGCAACTTGCACTTCTGGCGAACCAGTGTCACCAACAGCTTGCTGATAGTCAGTTACGATTTGTGCTTTTTCTTGAACGTCGAGAGCCATGAGGCAATCCTTTTTTCAGGAAACCACCCAAAGGGCAGTTTCAACAGGCCAGGGACAAATCCCTGTATCTAAAAATGAGTAGTGACCATGCCTGTTAACAGCCACCCTCGTCCGGTCATTCCGACCGAATCAGTCGACGCGGCGCGATGCGCCCGTCTTCGCTCACTTCACCAATACCGATAAAGCGACCATTGTGATCTTGTACACGCACCATGCCGAACTTCGGGGCATCCGGAGCGCGTACCGGCTGGCCGTTAAGCCAATAGAACGCGCTGTGCTCCGAGAAGTGCAGCAATGGCCAATCCAGCAAACCGCTGTCCGAAGGCATCAGGAAGCGATCAACTGCTTCATTGCCGCCTTCGGCGTGTACGGCTTCCAACTCTTCCAGCGTGACCGTCTGAGCCAGGCTGAAAGGGCCGGCCTGCGTGCGCCGCAGTTCTGCAACGTACGCACCGCAACCGAGCTGTTCACCAATATCTTCCACCAGGGTACGGATATAGGTGCCTTTGCTGCAGTCCACGGCCAAGCGTGCAGTGTCGCCTTCACAGGCAAGCAATTCCAAGCGCGCAATAGTAACAGAACGCGGTTCGCGCTCCACTACTTCACCCGCACGTGCCAGCTTGTAAAGAGGTTGCCCATCGCGCTTGAGGGCCGAGTACATCGGCGGTATCTGACTGATTTGCCCACGAAAACCGGGTAAAGCAGCTTCAATATCAGCACGACCAACGGTCACCTCGCGCACCTGCAAAACATCACCTTCGGCGTCGGCCGTGGTGGTGGTCTTGCCCAGTTGCATCAGGGTTTCGTAACCCTTGTCGGAATCGAGCAGGTATTGCGAGAACTTGGTGGCCTCACCGAAGCACAACGGCAACACGCCGGTGGCCAGGGGATCGAGGCTGCCGGTGTGCCCTGCCTTCTCGGCATTGAGCAGCCAGCGGACCTTCTGCAAAGCGGCATTGGAGGTAAAGCCAATGGGCTTGTCGAGCAGGATGATGCCATTGACATTGCGACGGATACGTTTGACCTGAGCCACCGCTTACTCCTTGGCGTCTTCAGGTGTGGACGGGTGCTGATTGTCTTCAGCCACGGCGCGCTCGATCAGTGCCGACAGGTGCGCACCGCGTACAACGCTTTCGTCGTAGTGGAAGTGCAACTGGGGAACACTGCGCAGCTTCATTTCGCGGGCCAACTGCATGCGCAGGAAGCCTGCAGCCGAGTTGAGCACCTTGATGCTTTGCGCGATTTCTTCGCTGTTGTCCTGGCCCATCACGGTGATGAAGATTTTGGCGTGACCCACGTCACGGCTCACTTCAACGGCGGTAATGGTGACCAGGCCAACACGAGGATCTTTGACTTCGCGGCGGATCAATTGAGCCAGCTCGCGCTGCATCTGATCGCCGATACGCTGGGTACGGCTGTATTCTTTTGCCATGTCTTGTTACCTGTTACTGCCACACGGTGAAACCCGTGGGGTCTGAAAGCGGCAAACGCCCGGCCTGACAAAAGCCAGACCGGGCGTTGCGTTTAGAGTCCGC
>NZ_JAFCTN010000043.1:2106-4942 GCF_049896045.1 Pseudomonas sp. PWP3-1b2 | reverse complement strand
AATACCGCATTCCATGCCGGCACGTACTTCGGAAGCGTCATCCTTGAAGCGGCGCAGGGATTCCAGCTCGCCTTCGAAGATAACGATGTCTTCACGCAGTACACGGATTGGACGGTTACGGTGCACAACACCTTCGATAACCATGCAACCAGCGATCGCGCCGAATTTCGGCGAGCGGAACACGTCACGCACCTCGGCGATACCCAGGATGTTCTCCCGAACGTCGCTGCCAAGCATGCCGGTGAGGGCTTTCTTGACGTCTTCGATGATGTCGTAGATGACGTTGTAGTAACGCATGTCCAGGCCTTCCTGCTCGACGATCTTCCGTGCGCCAGCATCGGCACGCACGTTGAAGCCGAACAGTACAGCGTTGGAAGCCAGTGCCAGGTTAGCGTCGGACTCGGTGATACCACCTACGCCGCCACCCACAACACGCACTTGCACTTCGTCGTTACCCAGGCCGTTCAAGGCGCCGTTTAACGCTTCGAGGGAACCACGGACGTCAGATTTGAGGACGATGTTAAGCGTCTTCTTCTCTGCCTGGCCCATGTTCTCGAAGATGTTTTCCAGCTTGCCAGCGTGAGCGCGAGCCAGTTTGACTTCGCGGAACTTGCCTTGACGGAACAGAGCCACTTCACGGGCTTTCTTCTCGTCGGACAGCACGCTCATCTCATCGCCAGCGTCCGGGGTACCGTCCAGGCCGAGGATCTCGACAGGGATGGAAGGACCGGCTTCCTTGATTGGCTTGCCGTTCTCGTCGAGCATGGCACGTACACGGCCATAGTTCGAACCGACCAGCACCATGTCGCCTTGGCGCAGGGTACCGTCTTGAACCAGAACGGTTGCAACCGGGCCACGACCCTTGTCGAGACGCGATTCAACCACAACACCGCGGCCTGGGGCCGATGGAGTTGCTTTCAGTTCGAGTACTTCAGCCTGCAGCAGGACCGCTTCGAGCAGTTCGTCTACACCGGTACCGACTTTCGCCGACACCGAGACGAATGGCGTATCACCGCCCCACTCTTCGGAGGTCACGCCGTGAACCGACAATTCGCTACGGATGCGATCGAGATCGGCGCCCGGCTTGTCGATCTTGTTCACTGCAACAACCAGTGGAACACCCGCAGCCTTGGCGTGCTGGACAGCTTCAATGGTCTGCGGCATCACGCCGTCGTCCGCTGCAACTACCAGGATCACGATGTCAGTCGCCTTGGCACCACGGGCACGCATTGCGGTAAACGCGGCGTGACCAGGGGTGTCGAGGAAAGTGACCATGCCGCGTTCGGTTTCAACGTGGTACGCACCGATGTGCTGAGTAATACCGCCGGCTTCGCCAGCAGCTACCTTGGCACGACGGATATAGTCGAGCAGGGACGTTTTACCGTGGTCAACGTGGCCCATTACGGTCACAACTGGCGCACGGGAGAACGTCTCACCTTCAAACTTCAGGGACTCGGCCAGGGAATCTTCCAGGGCGGTGTCGCTGACCAGGGTCACTTTGTGGCCCAGTTCTTCGGCTACCAGCTGAGCAGTTTCCTGATCAAGCACCTGGTTGATGGTCGCTGGAGTACCCAGTTTGAACATGAACTTGATGATTTCAGCTGCCTTGACCGACATCTGATTGGCGAGATCGCCTACAGAGATGGTCTCGCCGATCTGCACATCACGCACGACAGGGCCGGTTGGGCTCTGGAAACCGTGAGCGTTGCGTTTTTTCAGCTTGGCCTTGCCGCGACCACCACGACGGAAGCTATCGCTTTCTTCGTCGGTAGTACGTGGGGCAACGCGTGGAGCAGGCGCTTTCTCTTTAACCGAAGCACGATGCGGAGCGTTTTTACGCTCGCCATCGCCGCTACCGCCACCACCACCGCGACGATTGTTATCGTCAGCACGTGGTTTGTCCGGACGACGAGGCTCTTCGCGCTTGCGGGCGTCAGCTGCAGGAGCAGGTGCAGCGGCAACCGGAGCGGCCTCACGCACGGCTTCAACAGGCGCGGCGACTGCTTCAGCAGCAGTTTGCGTTGCAGCAGGCTGGCTGCGCGCGTCTTCTTCGGCGCGACGCTTGGTTTCTTCTTCAGCCTTCTGACGAGCAGCATTGTCTACTGCGCGACGCTCTTCCAGATCGCGTTTGCGCTCGGCTTCGATTTCTTCCGGGCTGCGCTGTACGAAGACTTTCTTCTTGCGTACTTCAACGCTGATGCTCTTGCTACCGGCAACACGCAGGGTGCTGGTAGTTTTGCGCTGCAATGTAATCTTGCGCGGTTCTTCCACTTTCGCCTTGTGGCTGCTCTTCAAGTGAGTCAGCAAAGACTGCTTCTCACTGTCGCTAACACCTTCATCGGCGCCGGTGTGCGGCAGACCTGCCTCACGCATCTGCTGCAACAGGCGCTCTACCGGTGTTTTGACCTCATCGGCCAGTTGTTTCACCGTGACTTGCGTCATGCACTTCTCTCCTCAGGCCGCGCCTAGTTACTCGAACCAATGGGCTCGGGCGGCCATGATCAACTTGCCGGCACGATCATCGTCAATGCCGTCGATGTCGAGCAGATCGTCAATAGACTGCTCGGCCAGGTCTTCGCGGGTAATTACGCCGCGCACCGCCAGTTCCATCGCCAAATCCTTGTCCATACCCTCAAGCGAGAGCAGGTCTTCGGCCGGATGGGCGTCTGCCAGCTTTTCCTCAGTAGCGATGGCTTTAGTCAACAAACGATCCTTGGCCCGAGCGCGAAGCTCGTTGACGGTGTCTTCGTCAAAGCCGTCGATGTTGAGCATTTCTTCCAACGGTACGTAGGCAATCTCTTCCAGGCTGGTGAAGCCTTCATCTACCAGCACCTGT
>NZ_JAFCTN010000043.1:0-2009 GCF_049896045.1 Pseudomonas sp. PWP3-1b2 | reverse complement strand
TGAAGTTGCGCAGGATGTCACCGGTTTCAGCTTGCTGCTTAGCCTGGATGTCCGATTCGGTCATCACGTTCAGGGTCCAACCGGTCAGTTGGCTGGCCAGACGCACGTTCTGACCACCACGACCAATGGCCTGAGCCAGATTGTCTGCGCCAACGGCGATGTCCATTGCATGGGCATCTTCGTCAACGATAATTGCCGCCACTTCAGCTGGCGACATGGCGTTGATCACAAACTGCGCCGGGTTATCGTCCCACAGCACGATATCCACACGCTCACCGCCCAGTTCGCCCGACACTGCCTGGACGCGCGAACCGCGCATACCAATACAAGCGCCCTGCGGGTCAATACGTTTGTCCTTGGAGCGGACCGCGATCTTGGCGCGCGAACCCGGGTCGCGGGACGCAGCCATGACTTCGATCAGGCCTTCGGCGATCTCCGGCACTTCAATACGGAACAGCTCGATCAGCATTTCCGGCGCAGTACGCGACAGGATCAACTGAGGGCCGCGGTTCTCGGTGCGGATTTCCTTGAGCAGCGCACGCAGACGCACGCCAACCCGGAAGGTTTCGCGAGAAATGATGTCTTCGCGGGCCAGCAACGCTTCGGCGTTGTTGCCCAGGTCAACGATCACGTTGTCGCGGGTAACTTTTTTCACGGTGCCGGAGATGATCTCACCCAGGCGCTCGCGATAGGCGTCAACGACTTGAGCGCGCTCAGCTTCGCGAACCTTCTGCACAATGACCTGCTTGGCGGTCTGTGCAGCAATACGGCCGAACTCGATCGATTCGATCTTTTCTTCGACAACATCACCAACGTTGGCGCCCGGGTGCGTTTCGGCAACCTTGCTTGGCCACGTTTCGATGGCCGGATCATCAAGATCGGCTTCTTCGACGACCGTCCAGCGACGGAAAGTCTCATAGGCACCGGTGTGGCGGTTGATTTCCACACGCAGATCAACTTCGTCTTCAAAACGCTTTTTGGTAGCAGTGGCCAAAGCCAGCTCCAGCGCTTCAAAAATCACGTTTGCCGGTACGCCCTTTTCATTGGATACCGACTCAACAACCAGCAGTACTTCTTTGCTCATCGTACGCCTCGCCTTTCGCAAGCCATTGGATCCGCGGGATCCGCGTCTCAGCCAAAACTGGGAATAATGTTGGCCTTGTCGATCATATCGATCGGCAACAGGAACTCATGGTCTTCCACTTGCACCACAACGTCCTGCTCTTCTACACCGCGCAGAAGGCCCTGAAAATTGCGTCGCCCTTCGAATGGGGATCGCAACTTGATCTTCACTTGTTCACCGGCAAATTTTGCAAACTGATCAATAGTGAACAGTGGGCGTTCCATGCCTGGCGAGGAAACTTCGAGGGTGTATTCAACGGAGATTGGATCTTCAACATCCAGGACACCGCTGATCTGACGGCTGACAATGGCGCAGTCGTCCACCAGCACACCGCCCTCTTTATCGATATAAACGCGCAACATTGAGTGGCGACCTTGAGCCGAAAACTCAATACCCCAGCATTCATAGCCTAGGGCCACGACCACCGGGGCCAGCAAGGCCTGCAACTCTTCTAGCTTGCTCGACACCTGAACCCCCTCGTGCATGTATGTGCATGCTGTGCAAAATAAAAAAATGGGCGAAACGCCCATCCTTGAAACGCCGTCGAACAGCGGCGTTGAAAGTGTCCAGCTAACAAAAAGCCCCTTAAAAGGGGCTCCGCTAAAACTGGTTGCGGGGGCCGGATTTGAACCGACGACCTTCGGGTTATGAGCCCGACGAGCTACCAGACTGCTCCACCCCGCGACAAAGCTGGGGCGGAAGTATACGACCGATCCCTTACAGGGTCAATGTAACCTTCCACCTACAAGAAAGCCCGCAACAGCGGGCTCTCCTGATAATTGGTACCGAGAAGGGGACTCGAACCCCTACACCCTATGGGCACAACCACCTCAAGGTTGCGTGTCTACCAATTCCACCACCTCGGCAATACAGCGTTTACAACCCT
>NZ_JAFCTN010000042.1:0-49955 GCF_049896045.1 Pseudomonas sp. PWP3-1b2 | reverse complement strand
TAAGAGTGTCTGACACACCGCACTCCTCCTTTTAGGGTCGCTTCGCAACCCAACGCGGGGCAAGCCCGCTCGCCACAGGAATCGTGTTCGCCCTATCAGACAGATTTCCAAAGACCTTGAAAGGGCTGGCTCTTACAGCGGGTCACTTTTGGAAGGACCGGAAGCCGGCCCAGCCAAAAGTAACCAAAAGGTCCTCGCCCCATCACTCGGTGCCTCGCTTAGGCTCGGCATGCCCGCACTCCGGCTTGAATCCGTGGGCCGCCGTGACGGGGTGTGTCAGCTGGCATACATTGCACTGATCCACCGCCATCGCAGGCAAGCCAGCTCCCACAAGGGTTTGTGTCCGCTTTTAGAAACGCACACCGGTTGTCACCATTGCCGCATTGAACCCCAGCAACACCAGCTCTGCCGCGACCGGCCCGTAGTGGGTGCCCACGGAGGGGATAATCACCGGTGCAACGCCAAAACGGTTCAACGGGATTTTGTCGCGGTACTTGCCGCGATAGCCCTGGATCGCCCCTCCCGTTACCTTCAAGTACACCGGATAGTCGGTCATGTCATAACGCTTGCCCGCATAGGCGTAGTACGAGCGCTGGCTGAACGAATTGCGAAACGTCGCCCCGCCATACACAAAGCCTGACGCTTGATTGCGCTCCAGGCCGATCAGGTCTTGATGGTTGTTGTGTTTCGGGTCTGGTGAAAAATGCCGGGTATAGACGCTGGTCTGCGCGTACCAAAAACCCTTGTCGTCATTGGCTGGGGGCGTTTCTGCGGCGAGTGCGGTGGTGGCCTGGGCCAGGAACAACAGGCCAGGCAGTCGAAATTTCTTCATGGGTGCGACCTCGATAGTCGGTTTGACAGGCGGCTAGTTGGGTCGTGGCGTGCGTTATTTTGACGGCTCGGCACGCGCCCAGGCTGAACCGGGGCTGAAAGTACCGGGATTGCTGCACCCAATCCTGATGAGTGGGCCGTTGTGCTATACAGCGGCGCGTTTTATTACGGTAAAGTCTCTTACAACTGGTAACACTAAGGAGGCACACCGCTTTTCGCCATGACCGTCATCGAATCCGATCTTATGCAATTGGCTTACCCTCCGCGGCTTGATCTGGGGCCGCAACTCACTCACGAGCAGTTGATGAGCTCGATGCAGGCCACCATGGCTCGGCATAAGGGTGGGCCGGTCTGGCTATTCGCTTATGGTTCGCTGATCTGGCGCCCCGAATGCTCCTCGACCGAACGCGTGCGGGCACGGGTCCACGGTTATCACCGCGGCCTTTACTTATGGTCGCATGAGCATCGCGGTACGCCGGAGTTGCCGGGGTTGGTGTTTGGTCTGGATCGCGGCGGCTCTTGCAGCGGGTTTGCCTACCGCTTGCCGGAAGATCAGTTGGAGGCCTCGCTTTATGCCTTGTGGCAACGCGAGATGCCTTACCCCTCGTACCGGCCGCACTGGCTCAACTGCCGTCTCGAAGATGGCAGCCAGGTACAGGCGCTGGGGTTTGTGTTGGAGCGGCACTTGCCAAGCTATGCCGGCAACTTGCCCGACATCGTGCTCAACCATGTGTTGGAAAGCGCTTGCGGGCGTTACGGCACGACGCGTGATTACGTCGAGCAGACCGTTAACGCCCTGCGTAGCCACGCCATGCCAGATAAAAACCTGGAGGCGCGGCTCAAGCGTTGTGCAAAGGGTTGCGGCGGCGTTAACGCGCGGAGCTGACGCTGTTGGTGTGCCACAGCGTCGGGATCAGGAACGCGATCGCCAACAGGCACGCGCCTACCAGCAGTACAAACCCGCCATCCCAGCCGAAATGGTCCACCGTGTAGCCCATGGCTGCACTGGCGGCCACCGAGCCACCGAGGTAACCGAACAAACCGGTGAAACCCGCAGCGGTGCCAGCGGCTTTCTTCGGTGCCAGTTCCAGCGCCTGCAGGCCGATCAACATCACCGGGCCGTAGATCAGGAAGCCGATCGAGAACAGCGCGATCATGTCGACCATTGGGTTGCCCGGCGGGTTGAGCCAGTAAACCAGCGTCGCCACGGTTACCAGCGCCATGAACACGATGCCGGTCAGGCCACGGTTGCCCCGGAAGATTTTGTCCGACATCCAGCCGCACAGCAGCGTGCCCGGAATACCTGCCCACTCGTAGAAGAAGTACGCCCACGAGGTTTTATCCACGTCGAAGTGTTTGGCTTCCTTGAGGTAGGTCGGCGCCCAGTCCAACACGCCGTAGCGCAGCAGGTAGACGAAGACGTTGGCGAACGCGATGTACCACAGCATTTTGTTGCGCAGCACGTACTTGACGAAGATTTCCTTGGCGCTGAATTCGTCTTCGTGGCTGGCGTCGTAGCCTTCCGGGTAATCGTTCTTGTACTTCTCGATCGGCGGCAGGCCGACGGATTGCGGGGTGTCGCGCATGGTGATGAAGGCAAACGCCGCCACCGCCAGCGCCACAGTCGCGGGCACATAGAAGGCTGCGTGCCAGTCGTTGAACCAGGCCATGCCCAACAGGAACAGCGGGCCAATCAAGCCGCCGCCGACGTTGTGCGCCACGTTCCACACCGACACCACGCCGCCGCGTTCTTTCTGCGACCACCAGTGCACCATGGTCCGCCCACTTGGCGGCCAGCCCATGCCTTGGGCCCAGCCGTTGATGAACAGCAAAATGAACATCATGGTCACGCTGGACGTAGCCCAAGGCGCGAAACCGAAAATGAACATCACACCCGCCGATATCAGCAGGCCGAAGGGCAGGAAGTAACGTGGGTTGGAGCGGTCGGACACCAGGCCCATAAGGAACTTGGACAGGCCGTAGGCAATCGCAATCGCCGACATCGCCAGGCCCAGCTGACCACGGGTGTAACCCTCGTCGATCAAGTAGGGCATGGCCAGCGAGAAGTTTTTACGCAGCAGGTAGTACCCGGCGTAACCGAAGAAAATACCCGCGAAGATCTGCCAGCGCAGCCGTCGGTAGGTACTGTCTATTTTTTCTTCAGGCAGGGGCGCCTGGTGTGCGGCAGGTCGAAAGAAAGCAAACATTCAAGAGCTCCAAATTTCTTGTTTTGACTGCGGATGCGAATGTTACAGTTTCGTTACCGAAAATAGCATCGCCTCTTATCTGCCAACACAGGAATTGGGAGCAATTGCATGTTCTCTTATGAACATGTCGCGAATGGATAAGTCATGGTCGTGAGCAGTGCCTAAGGCCACTGAGGATCCAAGGTGGGAGCTGGCTTGCCTGCGATGGCGGTGTGTCAGTGATACCGCTATCGCAGGCAAGCCAGCTCCCACATTGATTGCATTGCAAATGGGTTAGCGGGTTTGTACGACGACTTTGCCGACCGCTTTGCGCTGCCTCAGGTCATTGATCGCCTGGGCGGCCTGTTCGAGTGGGTACACCTGCGACACCAATGGCTTGAGCTTGCCCTCGGCATACCAAGTGAACAACTGCTGGAAATTCGCCGCATTGTCCTGTGGCTGGCGCTGGGCAAACGAACCCCAGAACACCCCGACCACGGACGCGCCCTTGAGCAGCGCCAGGTTCACCGGCAGCTCGGGAATGCGCCCGCTGGCAAAACCCACCACCAACAGGCGGCCATTCCAGGCGATGGCGCGCACGGCTTGGTCAAACAGGTCGCCGCCCACCGGGTCGTAAATCACATCCACGCCGTTGCCGTCAGTCAGGCGCTTGACCTCATCCTTCAGGTTGGCTTCGCTGTAGTTGATCAACTCATCGGCACCGGCTGCTTTCGCCACGGCGAGTTTGTCGGCGCTGCTGGCGGCGGCAATCACGCGGGCGCCCATGGCTTTGCCGATTTCCACCGCCGCCAGGCCCACGCCACCGGAGGCGCCGAGCACCAGCAGGGTTTCGCCGGGTTGCAAGTGGGCGCGTTGTTTCAGCGCGTGCATCGATGTGCCGTAGGTCATGCTGAAGGCGGCGGCGGTGTTGAAGTCCATGCTTGGCGGGATCGGCAGCACGTTGTAGCCCGGCACCGCGACTTGCTCGGCAAAACTGCCCCAGCCGGTCAGCGCCATGACGCGGTCGCCGACTTTGAGGTGGCTGACCTTCTCGCCCACTTCACTTACCACGCCTGCCGCTTCGCCACCCGGCGAGAACGGGAAGGGCGGCTTGAACTGATATTTGCCCTCGATAATCAGGGTATCCGGGAAGTTGACCCCGGCGGCGTGCACGTCCAGCAGGATTTCGTTCTTCTTGATCGCAGGGCTTTCGATCTCTTCCAGCACCAGGGTTTCGGCGGGGCCGAAGGCTTTGCACAGCACAGCTTTCATCGGACTATTCCTTTTGGCATCGTGGCCGATAAGTGTAGGAGGGTACGCCCGTGGGTCAACGAGCATGCCCGGGCCTGATAAGCCGCCATAAGCTTGTGCTCAGCCTTGCTAGCGTTATGCTACCGGGCAATCGAATGTGAGGAATGAACTGTGAAAGCGTGGATTCTGTTGATGCTGGCCTTGACCTTGCCGATGGCCGCCCAGGCCGAAGAAGCCAAAGAAGGCGAGCCGCCGAAGGTCAGCTATATCAGCCTGACGCCGCCGTTCGTGGGCAACTATGGCCTGGACGGCACGGCGAAGCTCAAAGTGTTCAAGGCCGACATCGCCCTGCGCGTGACCGGGCCTGAAGCCGCCGCAGCCGTCAAAGCCAACGACCCGTTGATTCGTAACCAATTGGTCGCGCTGTTTACTCAACAGACTACCGAGGCGATGAGCACGGTTGAAGGCAAGGAAAAACTGCGTCAGGAAGCCTTGAAACAGACCCAGCAAGTGATGAACGACGAGACCGGCAAGCCGATGGTTGAAGACCTGTTGTTCAACAACCTGATCATCCAGTAATACTCTCAGCGCAACTGAATGATGGCCGCCCACTGTTCGGCGGTCACCGGCATCACTGAAAGCCGGCTGCCTTTTTGCACCAGGGGTAATTCTGCGAGGGCGGTTTGCTGCTTCAAGTAGCCAAGGCCGAGCACCTTTGGAAAGGTTTTGACGTGCGCCACATTGATTGCGCTCCATGGGTTTTTCTCCGGGGTTGCCTTGGCGTCGAAGTAGTGGCTTTCCGGCTCCAGCGCTGTAGGGTCCGGGTAGGCCGCCTCGACGATTTTGCCGATGCCGGCAATGCCGGGCTCCGGGCAACTGGAGTGGTAGAAGAAAAATTCATCACTCACCGCCATGGCCCGTAGGAAGTTGCGCGCCTGGTAGTTGCGCACCCCGTCCCAGCGGGCTTCGCCGAGCTTTTCCAGGCCTTTGATCGAGAGTTCGTCGGGCTCGGATTTCATCAACCAGTAGGCCATTTTTCGGCTCCTGAAAAAGGTATTGGGCAAGTTGTCAGGCAATTCCATGACAAACCGACAGTCGGTTGGCGTCAAGGTTTGCGTGTTGGTTCACGTTGCCGCAAAATGCCGGCCTTTAAGCTTGACGCAGTTGCAACGGACTACTTTGGAACGTTGTTGTCATCGTGTACGAGGTGCCTGAAGGGGGGCAATCGATGCAACGTAAACCGGATTTACTATGGATTTTGGTTATTTTGTTTGGCCTGGGCGTCGTGACCACCGGGTATGCGCAAAGCTTGTGGTCGAACAAGACCGATGCGCCCGTTGAACTGGCTCAACAGCAGCCGCAACCGTTCAAGCGTTAACGCTTCTTTAAGGCGTCGCCGACTCCGGCGACGTTTCTGCGACATACCATTGCTTATCGGTGACAGTGCCCGCCAGCGGTACGTCCCAGCTTGCCTGTGCCAATCGATCGACCTTCTGACATTCATGTGCCAAACCCAGCAACGTGGGTTTGCGCCAGTTTTTGCGTCGAGCCAGGTAAGCCAGGCTGCGGTCATAAAAGCCGCCGCCCATGCCGAGGCGTCCGCCCGCATCATCGAACCCCACCAACGGCAGTAGCACCAAATCCAGCGCCCAAACCTGACGTTGCTGGTGGGCGTTCACCCGTGGTTCAAGAATGCGAAAGCGATTGGGCAACAACTTATCCCCAGGCCGCACGCGCTGGAACACCATTTTGGTTCGCGGCCAGGCGCTGAGTACCGGCAGGTAAGTGGCCTTGCCCCGGCGCTGAGCGGCGCGCAGCAGCAAGCGCGGATCGATTTCACCGTCCGTCGGCAGGTATAAAGAGATATGTTTGGCCCGGCGAAACAGCGGGTGCTGTGCCAGTTGCCGAAACAGGCCCTGGGCGGCCTTGCGTTGCTCGCTCGGCGAGAGTTCGCGGCGGGCTTTGCGCAGCATGCGTCGAAGGTGCGGACGGGAAAGCGGCGCAGGTTCGGTCATGGTTTCGGCTCATAAAACAATGCCAGTCCTAGGACTGGCATTGAGTTTTTGAATTCAGGCTCCCCGACAGAGCCGCTGTCGACTTAGCCCTTGAACCCGAAAGTTCAAGGTGGAAGATGCAGTAGGCTTTAAGGCTTTCCGTCTAGCGGACATGCACACCAGCCCAACGTGCAACTTCCAGGGTAGTGCGAATCGGCTCAGGGACATCGCCGACTGGCAAACACGCCAGGGAGTGGGGCGAGTATACCTTAAACAGTCGCGGCAATCAGCCCTTGGGTGGTGCTGGATCGGTAGAAAGTACCAGATCCACGCGGTCCAGCAGGTCGCGTACCTGCTCACGCGTCGAGCCGCTGGCCTGCACGTCAGGCCGTTCCTGCTTATGCAGCAAATCGTGAGTAATGTTCAGCGCGGCCATCACAGCGATGCGATCGGCGCCGATCACTTTGCCGCTGCTGCGGATTTCACGCATCTTGCCGTCCAGGTAGCGCGCGGCGCTCACCAGGTTGCTGCGCTCTTCCTGGGGGCAGATGATCGAATATTCTTTGTCGAGGATCTGCACGGTTACGCTATTGCTTGAACTCATGAGTCTTGCTCCAGGGCCTTCAGGCGCGAAATCATCGATTCGACCTTACGCCGGGCGATTTCGTTTTTTTCAATGAGGTGCGCGCGTTCCTCGCGCCAGGTCTTTTCCTGAGCTAATAGGAGTCCGTTTTGACTCTTAAGTTGCTCGACCCGATCAATTAGCAGTTCGAGTCTGGCCATCAGCGCTTGCAGGTCGGTGTCTTCCATTGGGTTCCACTGGATTTGTCTGATGAATGGCAACTGCAGGATAAACGATCTCACGCCCTTGATAGTCTTGGTACGTCTGCCGGTGCTAGGATACAGCGCTCCATTCTAGACATTGCGCCGTCTGGCGCCTAGCTCACCATGCCTATTCAGAACTCCCCGTACGACGCTTTTTCCAAACTGCTGAGCACCAGCGGTCACCCTTGCTCGCCTGCTGAACTGCACGGCGTGCTACTGGGCCGCAGTTGCACCGGGGTTGGCTTTGATGCCGACAACTGGTTGGCCGATGTGGCCGAGCTGCTCGAAACCGAACCCACCGAAAATGTGCGTAACGCGCTGATCGGCCTTCAGGAAATGGTCAAGGGCGAGCTGACCGGTGATGACGTCACCGTGGTCCTGCTGTTGCCGACCGACGATGCACCGCTCGCCGAACGCGCCGCCGCGCTGGGCCAATGGTGCCAGGGTTTCCTCCACGGTTTCGGCGTGAACGCCGGCGGCCTGGAACTGAGCACCGACGCCAAGGAAGTGTTGCAGGATCTGGCAGCCATCTCCCAAGTGCAAGACGCTCTGGAAGAGTCCGAAGACGGCGAAGGCGACTACATGGAAGTCATGGAATACCTGCGCGTCGCGCCGCTGCTGCTGTTCACCGAGACCAAAAAGTCTGCTGAACCTGCTTCGCCCAAGCCGTCGCTGCACTGAGAAAGGACACCCATCTGCCCATGATCCATATCCCCAGAGCGGAATACACCCGACGCCGCAAGGCGCTGATGGCGCAGATGGAACCCAACAGCATCGCGATACTGCCCGCTGCTGCCGTGGCGATCCGCAACCGTGATGTGGAACATGTCTACCGTCAGGACAGCGACTTTCAGTACCTCAGCGGCTTCCCCGAACCGGAAGCGGTGATCGTGCTGATGCCCGGTCGCCTGCATGGCGAGTACGTGCTGTTCTGCCGCGAGCGCAATGCCGAACGCGAATTGTGGGACGGCCTGCGCGCCGGCACCGAAGGCGCCATCCGCGACTTTGGCGCCGATGATGCGTTTCCCATTACCGATATCGACGACATCCTGCCCGGACTGATCGAAGGCCGCGACCGGGTGTATTCGGCCATGGGCAGCAACGCCGAATTCGACCGTCACGTGATGGAGTGGATCAACGTGATCCGCTCTAAAGCGCACCTCGGCGCCCAGCCGCCGAACGAGTTTGTTGCCCTGGATCATCTGCTTCACGACATGCGCCTGTATAAATCGGCGGCAGAAGTGAAGGTGATGCGCGAGGCTGCGCGAATTTCCTGCGCTGCCCACGTGAAGGCCATGCAGACCAGCCGTGCCGGGTTGCATGAGTTCAGCCTCGAAGCCGAACTGGACTACGAATTCCGCAAAGGCGGCGCGAAAATGCCCGCCTACGGCTCCATCGTTGCCGCCGGGCGCAACAGCTGCATCCTGCATTACCAGCAGAATGACGCCGTGCTCAAGGACGGCGACCTGGTGCTGATCGACGCCGGTTGCGAGATCGACTGCTACGCCAGCGACATCACCCGCACCTGGCCTGTCAATGGCAAATTTTCGCCGGAACAGAAGGCTATCTACGAGATTGTGCTGGCCTCCCAGGAAGCCGCGTTTGCCGAAATCGCGCCAAACAAGCATTGGAATCAGGCCCATGAGGCCACGGTGCAGGTCATCACCGCGGGGCTGGTCAAGCTGGGGCTGTTGCAGGGTGACGTCGACGAGTTGATTGCCAAAGAAGCCTACCGCGCCTTTTATATGCACCGCGCCGGTCATTGGCTGGGCATGGATGTGCACGATGTGGGCGAGTACAAAGTCGGCGGTGAATGGCGTGTGCTGGAAGTCGGCATGGCGTTGACCGTGGAACCGGGTATCTACATCTCACCGGACAACCAGAACGTGGCAAAGAAATGGCGTGGCATTGGCGTACGCATCGAGGACGACGTGGTAGTGACCAAAAAAGGCTGTGAAATCCTGACCAGCGGCGTGCCCAAGACCGTCGCTGACATCGAAGCGCTGATGGCGGCGGCCCGATGAGCCGGGTCAACCTGGCCATTATCGGCGGCGGCCTGGTAGGCGCCAGCCTGGCACTGGCGTTGCAGGCCGGGGCCAAGGCGCGCGGCTGGAAAATCGTGCTGATCGAGCCGTTCGCTCCGGGCGACAGCTACCAGCCCAGCTACGACGCACGTTCCTCGGCGCTGTCGTTTGGCGCGCGTCAGATTTATCAGCGTTTGGGTGTGTGGCAGCACATTGCCCGCCGCGCCGAGCCGATCAAACAGATTCACGTGTCAGACCGTGGGCGCTTCTCCACCGCGCGATTGTCGGCGATGGAAGAGGGCGTGCCCGCGCTGGGTTATGTCGTGGAAAATGCCTGGCTCGGCCAATGCCTGTGGCAAGGCCTGGACAAAGACGTGGTGAGCTGGCGCTGCCCGGCGGAAGTCACGCGCATGGAGCCGCTGCCTGACGGCTATCGCCTGACGCTCAATGATGAAACGGTTCTGGAGTGTGATCTGGCGGTGCTCGCCGACGGCGGCCGCTCCAGCTTGCGCGAGCAACTGGGCATTGGCGTGAAAACCCGGCCGTACAACCAGAGCGCGCTGATCGCCAACATCACCCCGAGCGAGTCCCATAACGGCGAAGCGTTCGAGCGCTTCACCGATGAAGGCCCGATGGCGTTGCTGCCGCTGCCGGACAACCGCTGCGCGCTGGTGTGGACGCGCATCGGCATGGACGCCCAGCGCCTGGCCAATCTCGATGAGCGCAGCTTTCTCAGCGAATTGCAGGGCGTGTTCGGCTATCGCCTGGGCACCTTGAAGCAAGTCGGCGCCCGGCATTTGTATCCGCTGACGCTGGTGGAGGCCGAAGAGCAAGTGCGCTCGCACCTGGTCGTCCTCGGCAACGCCGCCCACAGCTTGCACCCGATTGCCGGGCAGGGGTTCAACCTGTCCCTGCGCGATGCGAACGCCTTGGCCGAAGCCTTGCTGGCCGGGCCGCAAACCCCGGGCGACCTGGCGACCCTGCAGCGCTACCGCGAGCGTCAGCGTCTGGATCAAAAATTGACCGTGGGCTTCTCCGACCAAGTGACGCGCCTGTTTGGCAGCGCTCAACCATTGGTCGCGCTGGGCCGCAACATGGGGCTGCTGGGCCTGGATTTACTGCCACCGGCCAAACGCTGGTTTGCTCGTCAGGCCATGGGCCTGGGTACGCGCTCCGATGGGTAAGTGGCTGATCCAGCGGCTGGGCAAGGCGCGGCTGTTGCGCTGGATCATGACCCTCTACCCGCCGTACCTGGGCGCAGGTATCAGCGTGCAACAGATGAGCGCCGACTTTCGTCACGTCAAAGTGCGCATGGGCCTGGGCTGGTACAACCGCAATTACGTCGGCACGCAGTTCGGCGGCAGCTTGTATTCGATGGTCGACCCGTTCTACATGCTGATGCTGATGGAGAACCTGGGCCGCGACTACATCGTGTGGGACAAGGCCGCGAGCATTGACTTCATCTCGCCGGGCAAAGGCCCGGTGTACGCCGAATTTTCCATCGACGACGCCTTGCTCGATGAGGTGCGTCGCCAGACCGAAGGGGGCGAGAAGTACTTGCCCCAGCTGAAGGTCGAGATTCATGACGGCTCCGGCACTCTGGTGGCGCGTGTCGACAAAACCCTTTACGTGCGGCGCAAGCCGCCAGCAAAGCAGGCTTAAAGCATGGACATGCGCGCAGATGTGCTGATTGTCGGGGCCGGAATGGTCGGAAGCGCCTTGGCGCTGGCATTGCAGGGCAGTGGCCTGCAGGTGCTGCTGCTCGACGGCAGCCCGCTAAGCGTCAAGCCGTTCGACCGTGATGCGGCGTTCGAACCCCGCGTGAGCGCCTTGTCGACGGCCAGTCAGCGCATTCTTGAGCGCCTCGGCGTATGGGATGGCATCCTCGAACGGCGGGCCAGCCCGTACGGCGAGATGCAGGTGTGGGACGGCAGCGGCACCGGCCAGATCCACTTTTCGGCGGCCAGTGTGCACGCTGAAGTGCTCGGGCATATCGTCGAAAACCGTGTGGTTCAGGATGCCTTGCTGGATCGCCTGCACGACTGCGATTTGGGCCTGTTGGCCAACGCGCGTCTGGAACAGATGCGCCGCTCCGGCGACGATTGGCTGCTGACCCTGGCGGATGGGCGCAAACTGCGCGCGCCGCTGGTGGTCGCCGCCGATGGTGCACATTCTGCCGTACGCCGCCTGACCGGCACCGCCACCCGCGAATGGGATTACCTGCATAACGCCATTGTTACCAGCGTGCGCAGCAGCCAGCCGCACCAGCGCACGGCGTGGCAACGGTTTACCGACACCGGCCCGCTGGCGTTTCTGCCGTTGGTGCGGGACGGGCAGGAGGATTGGTGTTCGATCGTGTGGTCGACCACGCCCGCTGAGTCCGCCCGCCTGATGGCGCTGGACGATGACACGTTCTGCCGTGAACTGGAGCGCGCCTTTGAAGGGCGCCTTGGCACCGTGGTCAGCGCCGACCCTCGCGTTTGCGTGCCGTTGCGTCAGCGCCACGCCAAACGCTACGTGGCCGAGGGCCTGGCGTTGATCGGCGACGCAGCTCACGTGATCCACCCGTTGGCGGGGCAGGGCGTGAATTTGGGCTTTCTCGATGCGGCCACACTGGCCGACGTGCTGTTGTCTGCAAACGAGCGGGGCGAGCGCTTGGCGGATGTGAAAGTGTTGAGCCGTTACGAGCGTCGGCGCATGCCGCACAACCTGGCGTTGATGGCTGCAATGGAAGGTTTCGAGCGGCTGTTCCAGGCCGATCAACTGCCACTGCGCTGGCTGCGCAACGCCGGGTTGAAGCTGGTCAACCAGATGCCCGAAGCCAAGGCCGTATTCGTGCGCCAAGCCCTGGGCCTTACCGGCGACCTCCCCGAACTGGCCAAACCTTAAATTGAGTCACCTAACCCTGTGGGAGCGGGCTTGCTCGCGAAAGCGCAGTGTCAGTCGGTACATGTATTGCTGATCGATCGCTTTCGCGAGCAAGCCCGCTCCCACAGGGGAAGTTCTTTAGCTGCAAAGCTGATGTGCAACATCTGGTAACGCCTCCACCAAGCGCCACCAAATGTGAGTCCTTATCATTTGCCTACTTTTTGCGAATGAGAGACCGCACCCATGTTGGCACCCAAGCGCCTCCTGACTGCCCTGGCACTCACCCTTATCGGCACCACCACCGTGCAGGCGGCCGACGAGGTCGTGGTCTACTCCTCGCGCATCGACGAACTGATCAAGCCGGTGTTCGACGCCTACACCAAAAAGACCGGCGTGCAGGTGAAGTTCATCACCGACAAGGAAGCCCCTCTGATGCAGCGCATCAAGGCCGAGGGCGAAAACGCCACTGCTGACCTGCTGCTGACCGTCGACGCCGGCAACCTCTGGCAGGCCGAGCAAATGGGCATCCTGCAACCGTTCACCTCCGAGGTGATCAACAAGAACATTCCCCTGCAATACCGCTCCTCGAAACATGCCTGGACCGGCTTGAGCCTGCGCGCACGAACCATCGCCTATTCCACCGACCGCGTGAAACCGGGTGACCTGACCACTTACGAAGCCCTGGCCGACAAACAATGGGAAGGCCGCCTGTGCCTGCGCACGGCGAAAAAAGTCTACAACCAATCGCTGACAGCCACCCTGATCGAAACCCATGGCGCGGCCAAAACCGAAGAAATCGTTAAGGGCTGGGTCAATAACCTGTCTACCGACGTGTTCTCCGATGACATCGCGGTTATCGAGGCCATCAATGCCGGGCAGTGCGACGTGGGCATCGTCAACACCTACTATTACGGCCGCCTGCACAAGCAGAAGCCGGACCTGGCAGTTAAGCTGTTCTGGCCGAACCAGGGCGACCGTGGCGTGCACGTGAACCTGTCGGGCATCGGCCTGACCAAATATGCACCGCACCCGGAAGCCGCCAAAGCATTGGTGGAGTGGATGACCACGCCTGAGGCGCAGAAGATCTTTGCTGATGTGAATCAGGAGTTCCCGGCCAACCCGGCGGTACCACCGTCGGCTGAAGTCGCGACCTGGGGCAAGTTTGTGGCGGATACCTTGCCGGTGGAAGTGGCGGGCAAGCGCCAGGCAGAAGCCATTCGCCTGATGGATCGCGCCGGCTGGAACTAAAAGCACAGCAAACACCAATGTGGGAGCTGGCTTGCCTGCGATGGCATCACCTCGGTATGACTGATACACCGAGCTGATGCCATCGCAGGCAAGCCAGCTCCCACCTTGATTTATGGCAACTTCAAGATACTTATTCACTGAGAAACAACATTGGCCCACCCCGCCCAACGCCGCTGGTACCTGCCGGTCTTCACCGTCGCCGCCCTGGTGCTGCTTCCGCTGAGCGTGCTGCTACTGTCCTGGCAAAGCATCGACGCGCAAATCTGGTCGCACCTCTGGGAAACCCAGATGCCGCGTCTGTTGGGCAATACCCTGACGCTGGTGCTTGGCGTCGGTGTGGGTGTGACGGTGTTGGGCGTAAGCCTGGCCTGGCTGACCAGCCTCTGCGAATTCCCTGGCCGGCGCTGGCTCGACTGGGCATTGATGCTGCCCTTCGCTATCCCGGCCTACGTGCTGGCTTTTGTGTTTGTCGGCCTGCTGGACTTTGCAGGCCCGGTGCAGACCCTGCTGCGTGAGTGGTTCGGTACAGGGCTGCGTTTGCCTCGCGTACGTTCCACCGCTGGCGTAGTGATTGTGTTGGTGCTGGTGTTCTATCCCTACGTTTACCTGCTGGCGCGCACCGCGTTTCTGGCGCAGGGCAAAGGCCTGATGGAAGCGGCGCGGGTACTCGGCCAATCGCCCTGGCAAGCGTTCTGGCGTGTGGCGCTGCCCATGGCGCGCCCCGCAATTGGCGCCGGCGTGGCGCTGGCCTTGATGGAAACCCTGGCCGATTTCGGCGCAGTCTCGGTGTTCAACTTCGACACCTTCACCACCGCCATCTACAAGACCTGGTACGGTTTCTTCAGCCTGTCGAGCGCTGCGCAGTTGGCCAGCCTGTTGCTGCTGGTGGTGATGCTGGTGCTCTACGGCGAGCGGCGCGCCCGCGGTGCCAGTCGCCCAAGCAATGAGCGGCCACGGGGCAAGGCACTTTATCACCTGCGTGGGTTCAAGGCGGCGGCAGCCAGTGGCTGGTGTGGTTTGGTATTCGCCTGCGCCTTTGTGATTCCGATGCTGCAGTTGGTCGTTTGGTTTTGGCAGCGCGGTCGGTTCGATCTGGATGAGCGCTACGCCGGCCTGATCGTCCACACCCTCTATCTGGGCGGTATCACGGCGCTGATCACGGTCAGCGTGGCGCTGATACTGGCCTTCGCCAACCGCCTGGCGCCGACCCGGGCGATTCGCTCGGGCATCAGCCTGGCCAATGTCGGCTATGCCTTGCCGGGCTCGGTGTTGGCGGTGTCGATCATGCTGGCATTCAGTTATCTCGACCGTGAACTGGTGGTGCCGCTGTCAGGCTTGCTGGGCGGCGCAGGTAAACCGTTGCTGTTGGGCAGCCTGTCGGCACTGGTGCTGGCCTATCTGGTGCGCTTTCTGGCGGTGGCCTATGGGCCGCTGGAAAACAGCCTGGCGCGAATCCGCCCATCGTTGCCGGAAGCGGCGCGCAGCCTGGGAGTGAGCGGGCCGCGACTGTTTTGCAAAGTGTATCTGCCATTGTTGTTGCCGGGCACCCTGAGCGCGGCGCTGCTGGTGTTTGTCGATGTGCTCAAGGAAATGCCCGCGACCTTGCTGATGCGCCCATTTGGCTGGGACACCCTGGCGGTACGCATCTTTGAAATGACCAGTGAAGGCGAGTGGGCGCGTGCGTCTTTGCCGGCGCTGACCCTGGTACTGGTCGGCCTGTTGCCAGTGATCGGGTTGATTCGACGCTCCGCGCGACCAATCGCTTAGGTGCCAGTCCTACGGCTTGCGGCTACAATGCGCGGCATTCGGTGCGCTTCGTCTTTCGGAGCGGGTCGCTGGGCGTTGCTGCAGGCCTTGTAATTCAAGGCATTCAGACGCAAACAGCAGCTCCGCGCACCTTCGCCACGCCCGGAAGGAGAAACCCATGGGACAGCGTACGCCTCTGTATGACCTGCATCTCGCCCTAGGCGCGAAAATGGTCGATTTTGGCGGTTGGGATATGCCTCTGCATTACGGCTCGCAAGTTGAAGAACACCACCAAGTGCGACGCGACTGCGGGGTGTTTGACGTATCTCATATGACCGTGATCGATGTCACAGGCCTTCAGGCCAAGGAATGGCTCCAGCACTTGCTGGCCAATGATGTCGATCGTTTGCATGGCTGCGGCCGTGCGCTTTACAGCGCCATGCTCAATGAGCAGGGCGGCGTGGTAGACGACATGATCGTCTATCGAACCGAAACCGGTTACCGGCTGGTGTTCAACGCCGCCACGCGCGATCAGGATATGGCCTGGATGCAGGCGCAACTGGGCGGCTACTCGGTACAGATGCTTGAGCGGTCCGAATTGGCCATGCTCGCCATCCAAGGCCCGCTTGCCCGGCAGAAAATCGCCGAGTTGGTCACCCAGTCTCGCGGCACCTTGATTCACCAGCTCAAGCCCTTTGAGGGCCAGACCGACGGCGACTGGTTTATCGCCCGCACGGGTTACACCGGCGAAGACGGCCTGGAAATTGTCCTGCCTGCCGATCAGGCCCCAGGTTTTTTCAACGACCTGGTCGGTGCCGGCATTTCACCCATTGGCCTCGGCGCCCGCGATACCTTGCGCCTGGAAGCCGGCATGAACCTGTACGGCCAGGATATCCACCAGGACGTTTCACCGCTTGCGGCCAATATGGCCTGGAGCATTGCCTGGGAGCCCGCCGAACGCAACTTCATCGGCCGCGCCGCGCTGGAAGCGGAAAAAGCGGCGGGTGTGCAGTTCAAATTGGTCGGGCTGGTACTGGAAGAACGCGGGGTTTTACGCGCTCATCAGGTGGTTCGTATCGCCAATGTTGGCGAAGGGGAGATAACCAGTGGTAGTTTCTCTCCTACGCTGAGCAAATCCATTGCCCTGGCGCGCGTACCGACGGCGACTGCCGACCGGGCCGAAGTGGAAATCCGCGGCAAGTGGTACCCGGTTCGAGTGGTCAAACCGACCTTCGTGCGCCATGGCAAAACCTTGATCTAACACAGTTCCGGCAGGCCAAAGGCCGCTGACATTTCTTCTTGAGGACACAGACTATGAGCAATATCCCTGCCGACCTGCGTTTTGCCGAAAGTCACGAATGGGCCCGTCTGGAAGCTGACGGTACCGTGACCGTCGGTATCTCCGACCATGCCCAGGAAGCCTTGGGTGACGTGGTGTTTGTTGAGTTGGCTGAAGTCGGCGCTCAGTTTGAGGCGCAAGGCCAGGCGGGTGTGGTTGAGTCGGTGAAGGCTGCTTCGGATATCTATGCGCCAATTGCTGGCGAAGTAATCGCTGTCAACGAGGAACTGAGCGGTAGCCCTGAGCTGCTGAACTCCGACCCGTACGGTGCCTGGATCTTCAAACTCAAGCCAAGCAGCCCTGCTGACCTTGAAAAGCTGCTGGATGCCGCTGGCTACAAAGCCGCCATCGGCGAATAAACGCAGACAGCAGTATCAGCACAAACCAATGTGGGAGCTGGCAAGCCAGCTCCCACAGTTGATTGGGTTTACTCAGGTTTCAGTACAGCTTTAACTGCCGCTACAGACCGCTCCACATCCGCCTCTGTCATGGCCGTGAACATCGGCAACGACACGATCAAACGCCCAACCTTTTCCGCCACAGGGAACATGCCTTCCTTAAACCCTTGTGCCCGATACAGGCTCAGCAAGTGGATCGGCGGGTAGTGATAGCCAATGCCGACGCCGTGGGCCTGCATCTGCTCCATGAATGTCGCGCGTGCTGGCAGGCCATCCTGACGTTCCGGCAGCACCAACTGGAACAAGTGCCAGTTACTGTTTTCGAAATCTGCCGGCGGCAGTTGCGCGCCGTATTGCGCTTCAAAGTCACTGCCGAAGCACTTGAAGTAGTGCCTTGCCAGGTTCTGGCGGTGTGCAGTGATCTTCTCGATATGCGCAAATTGCCCCAGGCCAATGGCCGCAGCGATATCGGTCATGTTGAACTTGCCGCCTAACACATCCACATCCAGGCCGTCGAAGCCTGTACGAGTAACGCCTTGCAGGCGATATTTTTCGGCCAGGCGTGCTTCCTCGGCGTTGTTCAACACCAGGCAACCGCCTTCGGACGACGTGATGTTCTTGTTGGCCTGGAAGCTGAACGACACGAAGTCACCCGTAGCGCCGATGCGTTCACCATTCCAGCTGGAGCCCAGGGCCTGAGCGGCGTCTTCGACGATGCGCAGGTTGTACTTGTTGGCCAGTGCGTAAAGCATCGGCATGTCCAGTGGCAAGCCAGCCAGGTACACCGGGATGATGGCTTTGGTACGCGGGGTGATTGCGGCTTCGACCTGGGCCAGATCAATGTTGCGAGTGACCGGGTCGATATCGGCAAACACCGGCGTCGCGCCGACTTCCAGAATCACGTTGGCCGTTGCGACCCAGGAGATCGGCGTGGTGATTACTTCATCCCCAGGACCGATGCCGGCGATGCGCAACGCGATCTCCATGGTGCATGTGCCGGAGTTGAACGTGCGCACCGGACGGCCGCCAAAGTATTCCGACAGCTGTGCTTCGAACGCCTGCACTTTTGGCCCGCTGGTAATCCAGCCCGAGCGCAGTACATCGCCGACCGCCGAGATGGTGGCCTCATCAATGGTAGGTTTGGAGAACGGCAGAAAAGGCTGTTGGCTCATGACGACGAAGGCATCCGTTTCAGTTAGGCGATGAGTGTTAAACGTATCAGTACCGCATGGTTGCACGGCTCGACTGAATATAGCCTGTCGCCCGTGAATGAATCGTCATATTGCGGGCAAAAAAATGCCGCTTTATCAGCGGCATTTTTTATGGGCCGAGTATTACTCGGTGACAGCATTTTTCGCGAGAATGGCGTTGGCCAGTTCCATATCCGTGGCCTGCAGGCCAGGGTTGTCGGCGCGGACTTTCTGCATGGCAGCTTCAAGGTACGGGCCGCGGATGCCGCCGTCGCTGGCGACAAAACTGCCCGCGTCGTCCTGGGCGGCAACCACCATCTTGTGATCCTTGAAGGTCAGGTACGTCGAGCCGGTGGTGGCGCCCGACGAAATGACATTGCGCCAGAAGCTGTCGGCCATCGCTGAACCGACAGGGAGGGAAAGCACAGCAAGGGTTGCGACAGCATATTTGAGACGCATGATGGGTGACTCCGGGTGGGTTATCTGTACGTTATGATTGTAGTTAACCCAATCGAGTTCAATCCTGACTAAACAGTTTCGACTTGCAAAATGACCCCAGCCTGCCCAATTACGCGGACTTGGGCGCCTACAGGGCTGTCTGGCCCCGTCGCCATCCACACGCCATCACCGACTTTTATCTTGCCCCGACCATCAACGATCGCCTGATGTACCACAAAAGTGCGCCCGATTAACTCGGAGCCGCGCATGTTCAAACCGGGTTGGTCGCTGACCTTCGCGCTGCTGCGCTGGCGCCTCCACCAGTACACCGCTGTGAGGATCGACAACAGGGCGAACAGCAGCAGTTGCCATTCCAGCCCGAGTGGCGGCACCAGGAATTTAATGACGCCCACGGCTGCTGCGGCGATGCCCATCCACAACAGGTAACCACCGGCGCCGAACACTTCAAGAATCAACAGCACCGTACCCAGTGCCAGCCAATCCCAGAACGACAGATGCTGCAGGAATTCCCACATGGCGACTGCCTCAGCCTTTCTTGTTGTCGAAGGTGGCCTTGACGATCTCGCCGATGCCACCAATGGAGCCAATCATCTGACTCGCTTCCAGCGGCATCAGGATGACCTTGCTGTTGTTGGCGGAAGCGAGTTTGCCCAGGGCATCGATGTATTTTTGCGCGACGAAGTAGTTGACCGCCTGAACGTTACCCGACGCGATGGCCTCGGAAACCACTTTGGTGGCACGCGCCTCTGCTTCGGCTTGGCGCTCACGGGCTTCGGATTCAAGGAACGCCGCCTGACGGCTACCTTCAGCTTCAAGGATCTGCGCCTGTTTCTTGCCCTCGGCCGTCAGGATCGCCGACGCTCTCAGGCCTTCGGCCTCGAGGATTTGCGCGCGTTTGATGCGCTCGGCTTTCATCTGGCCGGACATGGCAGCCATCAGGTCGGCAGGCGGGCTGATGTCCTTGATTTCGATGCGGGTGATCTTGATGCCCCACGGCGCCGTGGCTTCATCGACGGTGCGCAGCAGTTTTTCGTTAATACCGTCACGCTGGCTCAACATGGCATCCAGCTCCATGGAACCGAGCACGGTGCGGATATTGGTTTGCAGCAGGTTGCGGATGGCGTGTTCGAGGTTGTTCACCTCATAGGCAGCCTGGGCGGTGTTGACCACCTGGAAGAAGCACACGGCGTCGATCTGCACGGTGGCGTTGTCGGCGGTGATGACTTCCTGAGGCGGAATATCCAGCACGCTTTCCATTACGTTGATCTTGCGACCGATGCGGTCCATGACCGGAATGATGATGTTGAGGCCGGGCTTGAGGGTGTTGGTATAGCGGCCAAAACGCTCGACGGTCCATTGGTAGCCCTGAGGCACCACCTTGAAGCCCATGAACAGGATGGCCACGGCCAACCCAACGAAAAGAAGCAGTACGGTTCCGATCTGCATAGCGATTCCCTATCTGATGGTGTCAGTGAAACGACGTTCGCCCGAGTGTAACGGTCTGGTCAGGGATAAGAACGGTTTCATGGCCCAACGACCAAAGCATTTGTTTCTGAATCCCCAGGTGTCACCCGTAATACCTCTGCCATGGTTGTCAGCCCTGCATGCACTTTGCTGATCCCGGCGGCTCGCAGGCCGCACATACCGTTCTCCCGCGCCGCATGGCGTAACGCCTGCGCATCCGCACCGGGGATGATCAGCGCCTTGAGCGCCTCGTCGACCACCATGATTTCGTAGAGCCCGGCGCGGCCTCGATAGCCACTGTCACGACACTCGTTGCAACCGATAGCCTCGTGGACAGTTCCCAGCGCATCCACCACGCGTTTGCAGTGAGGGCACAAAAGCCGCACCAGACGCTGCGCCATCACGCCTATCAGCGTCGCTTTGATCAAATAATGTGCAATGCCCAGTTCCTGCAAACGGCTGATCGCTCCGGGCGCATCGTTGGTGTGCAGGGTCGACAGCACCAGGTGGCCGGTCAACGCAGCCTGGATCGCCATTTCAGCGGTTTCCTGGTCGCGAATCTCGCCGATCATAATGATGTCCGGGTCTTGCCGTAACAGTGCGCGAATGCCGCTGGCGAAGGTCAGGTCGATGTTGTGCTGTACCTGCATCTGGTTGAAGGCGGGCTCGACCATTTCAATCGGGTCTTCCACCGTGCACAGGTTCACCTCTCGGGTCGCCAATTGCTTGAGTGTGGTGTAGAGGGTGCTGGTTTTGCCCGAACCGGTCGGCCCGGTGACCAGGATGATGCCGTTGCTGTGACGGGTCATGGCATGCCAGCGCTGCTGGTCGTCAGCGGACAGCCCCAGCTGGTCAAAATCCTTGAGCAACACCTGTGGGTCGAAAATTCGCATCACCAGTTTCTCGCCAAATACCGTCGGCAAAGTGGAGAGGCGCAGTTCCACTTCGACGCCGAAAGGGCTCTTGGTCTTGACCCGGCCGTCCTGGGGTTTGCGTTTTTCCGCCACATTCATCCGGCCCAGGCTTTTCAGGCGGCTGACAACCGCCATCGTGACCTGGGGTGGAAACTGGTAAACGTCGTGCAGCAGCCCATCAATGCGAAAACGCACGCGGCCCTGATCACGACACGGTTCGATATGGATATCACTGGCCCGCTGGCCGAAGGCGTACTGCAATAGCCAGTCGACAATGTTGACGATATGCGCGTCATTGGCATCCGGCTCCTTATCGCTGGCGCCGCGGTTGAGCAGTTCGGGATGGCCCGGTGGCGCGGCCTTTCGATCAGCACCGCTGACCGACTTGGCCAGCCGATAGAACTCGTCGGTACAACGCTGAATGTCCTGTGGGTTGGCAACCACGCGGGTAATCGAGCGTTTGAGCACCTGCGCCAACCCGCTTTCCCAGCCGGTGATGTAGGGCTGTGCGCTGGCGACGGTAACGGTTTGCGCATCCACCGCTACCGCAAGAATGGCATGGCGCTGCGCGAACGCTTGGGACATCAGGGGCACGACCGCCGCCGCGTCGATCTTCAGCGGGTCGATGCGCAGATAGGGCTGCCCGGCATCACGGGCAAGCCATTGCATCAGCGTTTCCAGGCAAGGCCCCTCGGCCGCTATGCATTCCAGAGGGTGCAGGGTTGAGACGACCGTCGACAACCGGCGCGCCAAATCCGCCGCAATCAACCCTTGCTCGACCAATACAGGCAGCAATTGTTGCAGGTCCAGTCGACGATCTGGCAAGGCGGCGGGCATTTGGAATTCCTGAGCAGCATGGGTGTGATCCCAGGCTAGCTACCTCCCGTCATTCCTCCTCCCGGCGTGTATTGCAGGCTTTTACCGAGCGACGGCCATTACCGCCTCAGGCCGCGCAGCATCAGCCGGCCACAGGTCCAGCGAGCACACGGTAATCAGGTTTCGAATCTTTTCACCGATCACCTGGGCGCGGTGCCAGCTCAATCCGTCCATCACGATATCAATGTTCAACAGGTCATCGTCGCGGTTCACGCAGACCTGCCGGGGCGTCAGAAACTGCAGGGCAAAATAGTTAAGCACTCGGCACAAAACATCCGGTTCTGCCTCGGCGACGATCCGATAATGCGCCTGACAATGGGGGTTGGTGACGGCCCATGCATCGACGCGGGAGGCGGGTTGTGCGGTTTCTACGGCGTGCATGCTGACTCTCCAGATTCGACTGAAGAAATTTTTACATTCGCCAGGGGAGATTTCTTACCTAAGATGGGCTTGATTGGCGAATAATCGAATCAAACAATTCAAAATAATCACGATAAAAGGTAATTTTATGCACAGTGAGTTGGACGTCTACGACCGCCGTATTCTGGCCCTGCTGCAAGAAGACGCCTCGCTCTCCAGTGCGCAGATCGCCGAGCAGGTCGGGCTGTCGCAGTCGCCCTGCTGGCGGCGCATCCAGCGGCTCAAGGAGGAAGGCGTGATTCGCGGGCAGGTCACCCTGCTGGACCGCAAGAAAATTGGCCTCAACACGCAGATTTTTGCCGAGATCAAACTCAACGCCCACGGGCGATCGAACTTCACGGAATTCACCGACGCGATTCGCGGGTTTCCGGAGGTGCTGGAGTGTTATGTGCTGATGGGGTCGGTGGATTTTTTGCTGCGGATTGTTACGTCGGACATCGAGGCGTACGAGCGGTTTTTCTTTGAGAAGTTGTCGATGGTGCCGGGGATTCAGGAGGTGAATTCGATTGTGGCGTTGTCGGAGATCAAGTCCACCACCAGTCTGCCAGTATTGCGCTGACAGTGTGGGAGCGGGCTTGCTCGCGAAAGCGTAGTGTCAGTCACTGAATGTGTGTCTGATCCACCGCTTTCGCGAGCAAGCCCGCTCCCACATTTTGACCGAGGCGTCAGTTGGATTACAGACGCAGCAAAGTCTTCCAGGCGCGGTTCTGATAAACCGCAATCGCCTGATGCATCCGCGCATCCAGCGACTCATCGGTGATCGGCTGGTTGGCCAGTTGCGCCAACTTGTTCAGCTCGCCGTACAGACGGTCCAGCTCCGGGATGTCCACCACCTGACGTGCATGGTGCAGCCACGCCTGAATACGCTCGATGCGCGGCAGTTGCTCAGCCAAATCTTCCGGCTGCTGCTGGTAGCGCTGCAGTTGCAGGGCGACGGCGTCGTCGGCCAGCAGGCGCGGCAGCCAGTTGGTGATTTGCGCGGCGCCCTGGCGGTTGCCACGCACATTGCGATCGGCGGTCCAGGTGCGGGCCAGCAACCAGCGCGAAGCGTTCAGTGAGAACAAGCCCCAACGCACGTCGTCCAATTCTTCGATGAACTGTTCCGGCGCGGCTTTGCGGATGTCTTCATCGTCGTCGCCGGCTTGTACCAGCGGGCGCCAGTCTTCCAACAAGGCATCGAGTGCGCTGCGCAGTTCACTGGTGGATTGACGCGGTGCGGCCTGGCCCAGGCTGCCGATCAGAGCGCGCAATTCGCCAAGGTTGTCGACCCAATCCTGCAGCAGGCGCCAGTGGCCGTTGAACCGATACTGTTCGGCCAGGCGCTGGCTGCTGCCGAGCAAGTGCCACATGATCGCGGCGAAGGTATCGTCCAACGGCATTTCGGCGTGAACATCGGGTGCCGGCAGGCTCAGGGAGTAGCTGCTGGCGTCGTACAGGCGGTAGCCGCGCTCGGCCTTGCTGATATCGCACGGCATCAGCGCGAGGGTCGCGGCCAATTCGGCGGCGAGTTCCAGCAGGGCAGCCGGCTCACCTTCACGCAGCTCCAGCTCCAGCTCGCAGATTTCTTCTTTCTGCTTGCCGACCACCACATGGCCCAGGTCCAAAGCGGCTTCGATCACCACCTTGGCCTTGCCACGGCCCCAGGCGATTTCGGCGCGTTCACGCACAAAGTCGGTGGTGAAGATTGGCTTGAGGGTCTTTTTGTCCAGCTCGGCCAGTTGCTCGGGCCAGCATTCGCCGTCGAGCTTCTTCACGTCGAGCTTGGCTTTGGCCAGGTCCCAGTTGTACTCGTTACGTTCCGACAAGCCGGCGATGCTTTGGCCGCGGGTCTTGAGGGTCTGGATGATCTCGTCACCGTCCTTGCGCAGGCGCAGGGCGACTTTGGCCTGGGCCAGGTCGCGCTCGGGGGTGTCGAAGTACTGGTTCATCAACTCACGGCGTTCCCAGCCACTTTTGTTACGTTTTTTCAGTAGCGGGTGCTCACGCAGCGCGGCGAGTGTTTCGCGGCTGACGCGGAGCTTGATTTCGGTTTCTTTCTGCATGGCCGGAAAATCCAGGATCGGGAGCGCAGCCGGGAAAAAGAGTGGCTGCCAAGGTCGTGCAGTGTACAGGACTGAGCCCGGCAACGTGCCGCAACGGTTTATTGTGTCGTGCAGATGGCTCTATAGTGGGGCTCATCCGTGAAGTTGAGAGACCGCGCATGCCATTACCGTCCATGAAAGAGCAGTTCGCCGCATTGATTGCCGCGCCTTCGGTCAGTTGCACCCAAGCGTCTCTCGACCAGACCAACCGCCCGGTGATTGATTTGCTCGCCAGTTGGCTGGGCGATTTGGGTTTCGCCATCGACATTCAACAAGTCAGCCCCGGCAAATTCAACCTGTTGGCGAGTTTCGGCAGCGGCCCCGGCGGGCTGGTGCTGGCGGGGCATAGCGATACCGTTCCGTATGACGCCGCGTTGTGGAAGACCGATCCGCTTAAATTGACGGAAGTCGACGGCCGCTGGGTAGGACTGGGCAGCTGCGACATGAAGGGTTTTTTCGCGCTGGCGATTGAAGCTGTGTTGCCGTTGCTGGACCAACCGTTCAAGCAACCGCTGCTGATTCTTGCTACCTGCGATGAAGAAAGCTCGATGTCCGGCGCCCGTGCGCTGGCCGAAGCGGGGCGCCCGCTGGGCCGCGCCGCAGTCATCGGCGAGCCGACCGGGCTCAAGCCGATTCGCCTGCACAAAGGCGTGATGATGGAGCGCATCGACATTCTCGGCCAAAGCGGCCATTCATCGGATCCAAGCCTGGGCCACAGCGCCCTTGAAGCCATGCACGACGCCATCGGCGAACTGCGCGGCCTGCGCCTGGCCTGGCAGCGCGAGTACCGCAACCCGCAATTCAGCGTGCCGCAACCGACCATGAACTTCGGCTGCATCCATGGCGGCGATAACCCCAACCGCATCTGCGGCCAGTGCTCCCTGGAGTTCGACCTGCGGCCCTTGCCGGGCATGGACCCACAGGTGCTGCGCAACGCCATTCGCCAGAAGCTCGAACCCTTGGCCGAACGGCACAAAGTGAAGATTGATTACGCTCCGCTGTTCCCCGAAGTGCCGCCGTTTGAGCAAGCTGAAGACGCCGAGCTGGTGCGAGTTGCACAACGATTGACCGGTCATCGTGCCGAAGCAGTAGCGTTCGGCACCGAAGCGCCTTATCTTCAGCGCCTCGGTTGCGAAACCCTGGTGTTAGGCCCTGGCGATATCGCCTGCGCCCATCAGCCGGGCGAGTACCTCGAAATGTCACGGTTGACGCCTACAGTGCGTCTATTGCGCGAACTGATTGAGCATTACTGCCTGAAACCCGCGTAAATTAACCCCTGCCCATTCGTACATAGAAGGAGAGCGAGCGTGTCGCCAAGCCTGTTCCGACGATAACCATCAGCCCGTTGTGCGCTTTCACGAATCATCCTTTTTCGGCTGCTTTTTATTACAGGCCCAGGTTTTATGCCCGAATACGTTAATTGGCTTCGTCACGCTTCGCCCTACATCAATGCTCACCGGGACTGCACCTTTGTGGTCATGCTGCCCGGCGACGGTGTGGAACACCCCAACTTCGGCAATATCGTCCACGACCTGGTGCTGCTGCACAGCCTGGGTGTGCGGCTGGTACTGGTCCACGGTTCGCGCCCTCAAATTGAAGCCCGTCTTGAAGCGCGCGGCTTGACCCCGGTTTACCACGAAGGCATGCGCATCACCGATGCCGCGACGCTGGAGTGTGTGATCGACGCCGTCGGCCACTTGCGTATCGCCATTGAAGCGCGCTTGTCCATGGACATGGCGTCCTCGCCGATGCAGGGTTCGCGCCTGCGTGTGACCAGCGGCAACCTGGTGACGGCGCGCCCGATCGGCGTGCTCGGGGGCGTGGACTATCACCATACCGGCGAAGTGCGCCGCGTTGATCGCAAAGGCATCAACCGCCTGTTGGACGAGCGCTCCATCGTACTGCTGTCGCCGCTGGGCTATTCGCCTACCGGTGAAATCTTCAACCTGGCCTGCGAAGACGTCGCCACCCGCGCCGCCATCGACCTGGGCGCCGACAAGCTGCTGCTGTTTGGCGCCGACCTCGGCCTGATTGATGAACATGGCCGACTGGTGCGTGAACTGCGCCCGCAACAAGTGCCGGCACACCTGTTGCGCCTGGGCAGCAACTACCAGGCGGAACTGTTGGACGCTGCCGCCGAGGCTTGCCGTGGCGGGGTAGGGCGCAGCCACATCGTGAGTTATGCCGAAGACGGCGCCTTGCTCACCGAACTGTTCACCCGGGACGGCGGCGGTACGCTGGTGGCCCAGGAGCAATTCGAACTGGTGCGCGAGGCGGCGATTGAAGACGTCGGAGGTTTGCTTGACCTGATCAGCCCATTGGAAGAGCAGGGCATTCTGGTACGCCGTTCGCGGGAAGTGCTGGAGCGCGAGGTCGAGCAGTTCAGCGTGGTCGAACGCGAAGGCATGATCATCGCCTGCGCGGCGCTGTACCAGATCGCTGATTCGGACGCCGGTGAGTTGGCGTGCCTGGCGGTAAACCCGGAGTACCGTCACGGCGGGCGCGGTGATGAGTTGCTGGAACGTATCGAAACGCGCGCGCGGGCGCAGGGGTTAAAGACGTTGTTCGTGCTGACTACCCGCACCGCCCACTGGTTCCGGGAGCGTGGTTTTGTGCCGAGCAGCGTGGATCGCCTGCCATCGGCGCGGGCGTCGCTGTACAACTATCAGCGTAATTCGAAAATCTTCGAGAAGGCGCTTTAACCCCAATTTAGTTATCTAATACAAAGCGGGCTTCTGTGGGAGCTGGCTTGCCTGCGATAGCATCACCTCGGTGTTACTGAAAAACCGGGGTGTCAGCATCGCAGGCAAGCCAGCTCCCACAGTTGATTGCATTTATTGGCGGATAAATTTGTTGGTCACAACGGCCGAGTAATCCGGCAACACCGTCTCCCCAATCGCTTTCGCCGTGCCGCCTTTAAGCAGCGCATCGGTTTGCTGTGCCTGAGCATTCGGGAACGTGATGCCCGCCAACAGTTCGGCACTGGAACCTGTCAATTTGGCGATTTTCTGCACGGGCTCCGAATCCACCGTCCAGCTGTCTTTGCGCGCGGCATAGTCGGCAAAAAAATCCAGCGTGACATTGGCAAACCTGGCAACCACGTCAGGATGTTTTTCCGCAAAATCCTTGCGCACCACCAAGGCTTCAGAAGTACTGATCTGCGCCGATACGATAAACGCCATGATCGGTAGAGTGCGTGAAGCCGCCGTTGCGAGGGGCTGGAACCCAGGTTGTCGAGTTGCATGTCGCCGGAGACGATGGCGGTGACTACCTTCGGCCCACTGTTGAACCGGCGGCTCTGACACCAAAAGAAAGAATTAGTGACACAAAAACTGTAACAATTTGACGGGAGGATGTGCCACTGGCCATGATGGCGTCGCCTTTTTGATCGTGGGTGACGTATGCAACAGTACGGCCACACTAATCGATCTAAAAAAAGGCGAGTAAATACCGTTCAGGTATTAGCTTATGGTGCGCGTAGGTCCACGCTGACCCGTTCGTGCCGTGTAAATGCTTATTCCTGAATCGTATGAAAAAGGATGAAACAATTCTTTTTGGGTGTATGAAAAACTCATTACCCTGCAGGGACCAAATCAACTGCGATTAGACCAAGGTAGTAGACAAACGAAGTTACGATTGACTTGGTAGTCACTATCTGGCGCTAATCGCGCATCTGTGGATCCAGGGCGTCAGACCCGGGACCTAAGAAATACAAAAATTAGAAATGAGAGGAGCGGTACATGAAGAAGTCAACATTGGCGTTGGCCGTGGCTGTAGCTGCGATTGCCCAACAGGCAAACTCCGCCGGTTTTATCGATGACAGCAAGGTTACGCTGGGGCTGCGTAACTTTTACATCAACACTGATAACCGTGACTCCGCTGCTGGCACTGCAGCCAACAAGCGCGCCGGTGTTCAGAGCAAGCAAGAAGAATGGGGCCAAGGCTTCGATCTGCGCTTCATCTCCGGTTTCACCCAGGGCACCGTCGGCTTCGGTCTCGATGCTATCGGCCTGCTGGGCGTGCGTCTGGATTCGGGCGGCGGCACCAACGGCGCCACTGCCAGTTCCTACGGCGGCACTGTGTTCCCGAGCAAGTCCAACGGCGAAGCTGTTGATAACTACTCGAGCCTGGGCCTGACTGCCAAAGCCAAGATCTCTCAAACCGAATTGAAGCTGGGTACTCTGCAACCCAAGCTGCCGGTTATCGTGACCAACGACGGTCGTCTGCTGCCGCAGACCTTCCAGGGTGGCCAGATCACTTCGAACGATATCAAAGACCTGACGCTGGTTGCCGGTCAGATCGAAAAGGCCAAAGGTCGTAACTCCAGCAACGTTGACAACCTGTCCATTTCGGGTGCAAACAGCCGTGGCGCCAGCTGGCGTGACAGCAACAAGTTCTACTTCGCCGGTGGTGATTACAAGATCACCAAGGACCTGACGGCTCAGTACTACTACGGCAACCTGGAAGATTTCTACAAGCAGCACTTCCTGGGTCTGACCCACAACTGGGCTATCGGCCCGGGTGTACTGAAATCTGACCTGCGTTATTTCAACAGCTCCGATGACGGTAAGAACGGCAACGAATCCGCCTACTTCTCTTCGGGCAACTACAGCGGCGTCAACTCCGGTCGCGGCAAGGTCGATAACAACCTGTACAGCGGCCTGTTCCTGTACACCGTTGCCGGCCACACCTTCGGTGGTGGTTACCAGGTCAGCAACGGTAGCAGCGACTTCCCTTGGTTGAACCAGGGCGACGGTTCGTCTGCCTACATCACCACTGACATGCAGATCGCCAAGTTCGCCCGTGCCGGCGAACGCACCTGGCAAGCTCGTTACGCTTATGACTTCGCCAAGGTTGGCGTGCCTGGCTTGACCGCCGGTGTCGTGTACCTCAAAGGTACTGATATCGATACCGTCAACGGCAGCCGTGCCGAGTTCACTGGCCAGTCCGAGTGGGAACGTGACATCACTGTTGCCTACGTGATCCCAGAAGGCCCGCTGAAAAACCTCGGTGTCGCCTGGAAAAACGCTATGTGGCGCAACGATGTCGCTGCCGCGCGCGATCAAGACGAAAACCGCGTAATCGTCAGCTACAGCTACGCGTTCAAGTAACTGCGTTAAGCCTTGCCCGGCGCAATGCCGGGCAAGGTATGTTGCTTTCAGGTCGGGCTCAACCCCCGCAAGCCCTCCCCGAATCCCCTCTTTGTACAGCGTCTCAAGGCCTTCTCGAACCTTGGATTCAATGGTGCTCCTCGGCCGTTGCGGCGTCCAATGAACAGATTTTTAATATTTCCTTATCGTCTAAATAAATCGATATTTATTCTTTTTAAATAATCATCAACCCATGCACAGTGGGCTCCATAAGCACTCATCAGGAGCCACACCATGAGCCTAAGATTGGGCGACATCGCCCCCGACTTCGAACAGGATTCCAGCGCCGGCACCATTCGTTTCCACGAATGGCTGGGCGACAGCTGGGGCGTGTTGTTTTCCCATCCGGCCGACTTCACCCCGGTGTGCACCACCGAGCTGGGCTTCACCGCCAAGCTCAAGGACGAATTCGCCAGGCGCGGCGTCAAGGCGATCGCCCTGTCAGTCGACCCGGTGGACTCGCACCACAAGTGGATCGAAGACATCAACGAAACCCAGAACACCGTCGTCAACTTTCCGATCCTGGCCGATGCCGATCGCAAAGTGTCGGACCTCTACGACCTGATCCACCCGAACGCCAGTGACACCCTCACGGTGCGGTCGTTGTTCGTGATTGACCCGAACAAAAAGATTCGCCTGACCATCACCTACCCGGCCAGCACCGGCCGTAACTTCCACGAAATTCTGCGGGTCATTGATTCGCTGCAATTGACCGACAACCACAAGGTCGCCACGCCCGCCAACTGGCAGGACGGTGATGAAGTGGTGATCGTGCCGTCGCTCAAGGACGAGGAAGAGATCAAGAAGCGCTTTCCCAAGGGATATCGCGCGGTGAAGCCGTATCTGCGGCTTACCCCACAGCCTAACCGTTAAGGCTGAGACCGCCATCGCGGGCAAGCCCGGCTCCCACAGTGGGCGCATTCCCCTGTGGGAGCCGGGCTTGCCCGCGATGGCGCCGGTACATACACCACACATTCTGGATTGAAACCGAATCACACAGCAGGGGTTTTCAGGCCGTTTCGACGGCCTTTTTTTTCGCCCGCAGATCTATAAAGCGCATATTCTTTTTAAGAATAAACAAATGAAAAAATGAGATTTATAGATATATAAATCTGCTGCTAAGGTCTCTCCATCCTGGCGCCATCGCCACACCGCAAACCGCTGACACTTGCTCAAGGAATACCTGCATGCTGGTCGTAACACTTGGAGGCAGCCCCAGCCAGCGTTCGCGCTCCGGGGTCTTGCTGGATAAATCCCGTCAGTGGCTGCAAGACAAAGGCGTGGAAGTGGTGAGTTATCAGATACGGGACTTCCCGGCCGAAGACTTGCTGCACGCCCGCTTTGACAGCCCCAAAGTCATCGACCTGCTGCAACAAGTGGCCAATGCCGACGGCCTGGTGATCGCCACGCCGGTGTACAAGGCCTCGTTTTCCGGCGCGTTGAAAACCGTGCTGGATTTGCTGCCCGAACGCGCCCTGGCCCACAAGATCGTGCTGCCAATGGCCACCGGCGGCAGCATCGCCCACATGCTGGCGGTGGATTACGCCTTGAAGCCGGTGCTGTCTGCCCTGAAAGCCGAGGAGTTGCTCCACGGGATCTTTGCTGAAGACACCCAGATCGCCTACGCCGAAGGCAGTGCCCAGGCGCAACTGGTGCCAGTGCTTGAACACCGTTTGCACGACGCCCTGGAAACCTTCTACAGCGCCATGGCCCGTCGCCCTAAACCGCTGGACCCGCATGTATTGAATGAACGTTTATTGAGTGCCCGCTGGAGCATTTAAGCGCTACCCCTACATCGAGAAACACTCACCTTACTCAGCCGCCAACGGCCAAGCAGGTGCAGCCAACCCCCTCATCGCACTATTTGGAGAGAGCGCCATGCGCACTGTCATCTTGCGTCGTGGTCTGGTCGCACTGTTTGCTGCGGCTGTGTCCATCGGCGCCATTGTTCAAGCCCAGGCTGCCGAAACCCTGCGGATCGGTTATCAGAAATACGGCACGTTGGTGCTGCTCAAGGCCAAGGGTTCGCTGGAAAAGCGCCTGGCCGCCCAGGGCGTGCAAGTGCAGTGGACTGAATTCCCCGGCGGCCCGCAATTGCTCGAAGGCTTGAACGTCGGCTCAATCGATTTTGGCGTGACGGGCGAAACCCCGCCGGTCTTCGCCCAGGCGGCCGGCGCCGACCTTCTGTATGTGGCCTACGAGCCGCCAGCGCCGACCAGTGAAGCGATCCTGGTGCCGAAAGACTCGCCGATCAAATCGGTGGCCGAGCTCAAAGGCAAGAAAGTCGTTCTGAACAAAGGCTCCAACGTGCATTACCTGCTGGTGCGTGCGCTGGAAGATGCCGGCCTGCAATACACCGACGTGCAGAAGGTGTTCCTGCCGCCCGCCGATGCCCGTGCCGCGTTTGAGCGTGGCAGCGTCGACGCGTGGGTGATCTGGGACCCGTACCAGGCCGCCGCCGAGAAACAACTGCAGGCACGCACCTTGCGTGACGGCACTGGCATCGCCGACAACCATCAGTTCTACCTGGCCACCAAGCCGTACGCCGAACAACACCCTGAAGTGATCAAGGCGCTGGTGGAAGAAGTGCGCGCAGTGGGTGAATGGTCCAAGGCCAATCCGCAGGAAGTCACCGAACAAGTTGCACCGCTGCTCGGCCTGCCGGCTGACATCACGTTGACCTCGGTGAAACGCCAAGGCTACGGCGCGCTGTTTCTGACCCCGGAAGTGGTCGCCGCCCAACAGAAAATCGCTGACAGCTTTTACCAACTCAAATTGATCCCCAAGCCCTTGAGCATCAAGGACGTGATCTGGACGCCACCCGCCGCCGTCGCCACAGCGCCGTAATCCGACTTCTTCAGGAGACAACTCCATGAGCCTCAATATTTTCTGGTTCCTGCCTACCCATGGCGACGGCCACTACCTTGGCACTGCCGAGGGCGCTCGCGCCGTCGATCATGGCTACTTGCAGCAAGTCGCCCAGGCGGCTGACCGCCTTGGCTTCGGCGGCGTGCTGATCCCCACCGGGCGCTCCTGCGAAGACTCGTGGCTGGTAGCCGCCTCGCTGATCCCGGTGACCCAGCGTCTGAAATTCCTCGTCGCCCTGCGCCCCGGGATCATTTCCCCGACGGTGGCCGCGCGTCAGGCCGCGACCCTCGATCGTCTGTCTGGTGGCCGCGCGCTGTTCAACCTGGTGACCGGCGGTGACCCGGAAGAACTGGCTGGCGACGGCTTGTTCCTGAGCCACGAAGAGCGTTATCAAGCCTCCGTGGAATTCACCCGCATCTGGCGCCGCGTGCTCGAAGGCGAAACTGTGGACTACGACGGCCAGCACATCAGCGTCAAAGGCGCCAAATTGCTCTACCCGCCGATTCAGCAACCGCGCCCGCCGCTGTACTTCGGCGGTTCCTCCGAAGCGGCCCAGGACCTGGCTGCCGAACAGGTGGAAATGGTGCTGACCTGGGGCGAGCCACCGGCCGCCGTTGCTGAAAAGATCGAACAGGTGCGCGCCAAAGCCGCGAAACTAGGGCGCACTGTGCGCTTCGGCATACGCCTGCACGTGATCGTGCGTGAAACCAACGCCGAAGCCTGGCAAGCCGCCGACAAACTGATCTCCCATGTGGATGATGAAACCATCGCCCGCGCCCAGGCCTCGCTGTCGCGCTTTGACTCGGTGGGCCAGCAGCGTATGGCCGCCTTGCACGGCGGTAGCCGCGACAATCTGGAGGTCAGCCCCAACCTGTGGGCTGGCGTTGGGCTGGTGCGTGGCGGTGCCGGTACGGCGCTGGTGGGCGATGGCCCAACCGTCGCTGCGCGCGTCAATGAATACGCAGCGCTGGGCATCGACACATTTATCTTCTCCGGTTACCCACACCTGGAAGAGTCGTACCGGGTTGCCGAGCTGTTGTTCCCCCATCTGGATATCGAACGCCCGGAGCTGCCAAAAGGCGCGGGCTATGTCAGCCCGTTCGGCGAAATGGTCGCCAACGATATCCTTCCCAAAGCTGCGTCACAGAGCTGAGGCGCTGTCATGAATGTGGAAAAACTGAGCCATCGCGTAGCGCCTTGGGTGCTGCCGATTTTATTGCTGGCGGTGTGGCAGTTGTCGGTGTCGGCAGGCTGGTTGTCGACGCGCATTCTGCCGGCGCCCAGTGCCGTGATTGAAGCCGGGGTTAACCTGGTACGCACCGGCGAAATCTGGACGCACTTGGCCATCAGCGGCTGGCGTGCGGGGCTGGGGTTTGCGATCGGTGGCAGCATCGGTCTGATTCTGGGCTTTATCACCGGCTTGTCGACGTGGGGCGAACGCCTGCTCGACAGCTCGGTGCAGATGATTCGCAACGTGCCGCACCTGGCGCTGATTCCACTGGTGATCCTGTGGTTCGGCATCGACGAAACCGCAAAGATTTTCCTGGTTGCCCTCGGCACGCTGTTCCCGATTTACCTGAACACCTACCACGGCATCCGCAACGTCGACCCGGCGCTGGTGGAAATGTCGCGCAGCTACGGCTTGTCCGGCTTCAGCCTGTTCCGTCAGGTGATCCTGCCGGGTGCGCTGCCGTCGATCCTGGTGGGCGTGCGTTTTGCGCTGGGCTTCATGTGGCTGACGCTGATCGTGGCGGAAACCATCTCGGCCAGCTCCGGCATCGGTTACCTGGCGATGAATGCGCGTGAATTCCTGCAAACCGATGTCGTCGTCCTCGCCATTGTTATGTACGCGATCCTCGGCAAGCTCGCCGACCTCGCCGCCCGTGGCCTTGAGCGTGTGTGGCTGCGCTGGCACCCGGCTTACCAAGTGAATAAGGGAGGTGCGGCATGACCGCTCAACAACCTCCGCGCCTGCTTAAAGGCATCCCGCTGGCGGTGCGCAAATTGCGTAAGGCCTTTGGTGCGCGGGAAGTGCTCAAGGAGATTGATCTGCATATTCCGGCGGGCCAGTTCGTGGCCGTGGTCGGTCGCAGTGGCTGCGGCAAAAGTACCTTGCTGCGCTTGCTGGCCGGCCTGGACAAAGCCAGCGGCGGCGAGCTGCTGGCGGGTTCCGCGCCGCTGAGTGACGCAATTGAAGACACGCGGTTGATGTTCCAGGAAGCGCGTTTGCTGCCGTGGAAAAAGATCATCGACAACGTCGGCCTTGGCCTCAAGGGCGATTGGCGTCCCAAGGCATTGGAAGCACTTGAAGCCGTCGGCCTGGCCGAACGTGCCAATGAATGGCCGGCGGCCTTGTCCGGTGGCCAGAAGCAGCGTGTGGCCCTGGCGCGCGCATTGATTCATCAGCCGCGCCTGTTGCTGCTCGACGAGCCACTGGGCGCGCTGGATGCCCTGACCCGCATCGAGATGCAGCAACTGATTGAAAAGCTCTGGCGCAAGCACGGCTTCACCGTGTTGCTGGTCACCCATGACGTCAGCGAGGCCGTGGCCATCGCCGACCGGGTGATCCTGATCGAAGACGGCGAAATTGGCCTGGACCTCATTGTCGACCTGCCGCGCCCACGCGCCCGAGGCTCACATCGCCTGGCTGCGCTGGAGGCCGAAGTGCTCAACCGTGTGCTGTCGTTGCCAGGCTCGCCGCCGGAACCCGAACCTGTTTCACCGCTGCCTACGCAACTGCGTTGGGCTCAATAACTCACTTGCCCCCTGAAGGAAGAAGACCATGACTATTAAAGCCATCAACGTGCGTAACCAGTTCAAAGGCACCATCAAGGAAATCGTCGAAGGCGACGTGCTGTCGGAAATCGACGTGCAGACCGCGTCCGGCATCGTGACTTCGGTGATCACTACTCGCTCGGTGAAAGAGTTGGAGTTGGTGATTGGCAGTGAAGTGATTGCCTTTGTTAAGTCCACTGAGGTGTCGATCGCCAAGTTGTGATTTGCGTTGCTCTTGAGGCCGCCATCGCAGGCAAGCCAGCTCCCACACTTTGAACTGTGAATACTTTCAATTGTGGGAGCTGGCTTGCCTGCGATGGGGCCTTCAGCGCGCAGCCACCCGCTTGGGCAGATACGCCGGCAAATAAAGCCCCACATACGCATCAAACACCCGCATGCCTTCCTCGGCCATGCGCGCTGTGATCTGCCCGTGCTGATGTATAGAGCGCGCGTACACGCGGTCGCTCAACTCCAGCGCCAACGCAAACACATCCACATCGCTTGGCAACGTCGGCACTTCAAAGTGGCGGCTGAACACCGCCAGCATCAGATCCCCCAACTCCAGATCATGCTGACGGTCCGCCTGGGTCACTTCGGTCAGCCCGTGCTGCGCCAGGATCAACTGCCGCGCGGCGGCGTCGTGCTCGTAGATCGCGAGCATGCGCTGTTCGACGATGCAGGACAGGTCGCGCCATTGCTTGAGCGAGTCATGGTCGATAGGCGCCTTAATCGCCGCGCGAAACGCTGCGTGTACAGCCGCCGTCAACGCCTCGAGCAACGCCGGCACGCTGGCGAAAAAGTGGTACACCGATGACGGCGGTATCTGCGCGCGTTCCGCCACACTGTAGATCGACAAACTCGCCACGCCTTCGGCCGCCAGCAAGGTGCGGGCGGCGTCGAGGATCGCGTCGATCCGGGCCTGGCTGCGAGCGCGGGGTTTGCGAGGGGCGGCGGGGCGGGTGGTCATGGAAGTCTCCTACAAGGCAGCGGGCATTGTATGAGCAGGGAGGTGTGTTGTCTGCCAGGGCGCCTTCGCAGGCGAGCCAGCTCCCACATTTTGATCTGTGAACACATTCAAGTGTGGGAGCTGGCTTGCCTGCGATGAAGTCACCTCAATCCCACTGAAGAAACCCATAAAAAATGCCGCAGGCCATAAGCCTGCGGCATTTTTTATTGCTGCAACCGCTTACACGGTATGCAGGTACCAGTTGTACTCAAGGTCGGAGATGGAGTGTTCGAACTCTTCCAGCTCACTTTCCTTACAGGCGACGAAGATATCGATGTATTTAGGATCGATGTACTTGGCCATCACCTCGCTGTCGTCCAACTCGCGCAGGGCATCGCGCAGGTTGTTCGGCAGGCTTTGTTCGTTCTGCTCGTAGCTGTTGCCTTCCACCGGTGCGCCAGGCTCGATCTTGTTGGTCAGGCCGTGATGCACGCCTGCCAACACCGAAGCCATCAGCAGGTAAGGGTTGGCGTCGGCGCCGGCCACACGGTGTTCGATACGCACCGAATCGGCTGTGCCGGTCGGTACGCGAATCGCCACGGTGCGGTTGTCCAGGCCCCAGCACGGCGAGTTCGGCACGTAGAACTGTGCACCGAAACGACGGTAGGAGTTGACGTTGGGGCACAGGAACGCCATTTGGGCGGGCAGGGTCTCGAGCACACCGCCGATCGCGTGACGCAATGCGGCGTTCTGCTCGGGATCCTCGCTGGCAAAGATGTTCTTGCCGTCTTTGTCCAGGATCGAAATGTGTACGTGCAAACCGTTGCCTGCCTGGCCCGGATAAGGCTTGGCCATGAAGGTGGTGTCCATCTCATGGTCGTAGGCGATGTTCTTGATCAGGCGCTTGAGCAGTACCGCGTAGTCGCATGCCTTGATCGGATCGGCGACGTGGTGCAGGTTCACTTCGAACTGCGCCGGGGCACTTTCCTTCACGATGGCGTCGGCCGGGATGCCTTGCTCTTTGGCACCTTCCAGAATGTCCTGGAGGCAGTCGACGTATTCGTCGAGGTCGTCGATCAGGTAAACCTGAGTCGAATGCGGGCGTTTGCCGGAGATCGGCGAGCGGGGCGGTTGTGGGCGGCCGTTTACGTTCTCCTGGTCGATCAGGTAGAACTCAAGCTCAAAGGCGGCGCAAATGGTCAGACCAAGGTCGTCAAATTTGCTTACAACTTGGCGGAGGACTTCGCGAGGATCGGCGAAGAAAGGTTCACCTTCCAGTTCGTGCATGGTCATCAGCAGTTGCGCGGTTGGGCGCTTTTGCCAAGGCTCGTTGCACAGGGTGTCGGGGATTGGATAACAGATTCGGTCAGCATCACCGATGTCCAGACCCAGGCCGGTGCTTTCCACCGTCGAGCCGTTGATATCCAGGGCAAATAAAGAGGCAGGCAGGTTAATGCCCTTCTCGTAAACCTTGTGGAGGCTGGTGCGTTCGATGCGCTTGCCGCGCACCACACCATTCATATCCGCAATTAGAAGGTCTACGTACAGAACCTCAGGATGATCCTTAAGGAACGCGTTCGCTTCGTTAAGCTGAACGGCACGCGGGGGTACCGACATGATGCAACACCTTTGTTGTTAAAAATATCAATCATTGATCTTTTCTGGTTTCAGTCAACCCGAACGGCATGCCGAAGTCAAGCGAGGCCTTTTTTGCCCTAAAAAAGCACCGCGAGGCCTTTTTTGGGGCTTTTTGGGGCAAATTTTTGGGTTTGAAGGCCTTGGGACTAGCAGGCTTGAGCGGGCCGTGTTGTATTTTTTACGGGGGTGTTGTGTAAAAAAATGAACAAGGCTAAGCTCGATTCAAACCCATAACAGCAATAATACCGGGGTGCTTCATGTCTCGCCTGCCGCCACTCGGCGTCTCGATCTGTGCCTTACGGGCCTTGCCTTCAGTCCCCGTCTCATCTATTCGCGTTGCGGCACCGGTCAATATTCTTGACGGTCCAGCCGATCGTTCCTGTATCGCGTCATCCTCCTCAAGCCTGCCCATCGAAGCGCGCCCGTCCAGGCAGTTGCTCATGATTCTGCACGGCTTTTGCTTGATGAGTGCAACACCACCACAAATGGCAGGTAAGCTCCTGCCTTGAACGACAAAACGACGCGGATGCTGCGTCAACCAACGCCTGACCTTTAATGGATGTCAGGAAACACAGCCCAGAGGCATTTATGAGTAACAACCTCGACCAGCTCACCGATTGGTTGAAAGACCACAAGATCACAGAAGTCGAATGCATGATTGGCGACCTCACGGGCATCACCCGGGGCAAAATCTCGCCGACCAACAAGTTCATCGCCGAAAAAGGCATGCGCCTGCCCGAGAGCGTTCTGTTGCAGACCGTGACCGGCGACTATGTCGAAGACGACATTTATTACGAACTGCTCGACCCGGCCGACATCGACATGATCTGCCGCCCCGACCAGAACGCGGTGTTCCTGGTGCCGTGGGCCATCGAGCCGACGGCCCAGGTGATCCACGACACCTACGACAAGCAAGGCAACCCGATCGAGCTGTCGCCGCGCAACGTGCTCAAGAAAGTGCTCAAGCTCTATGCCGAGAAAGGCTGGCAGCCTATCGTCGCGCCGGAGATGGAGTTCTACCTGACCAAGCGCTGCGAAGACCCGGACTTCCCGCTGCAACCGCCGATTGGCCGTTCCGGTCGCCCGGAGACCGGTCGCCAGTCCTTCTCTATAGAAGCCGCCAACGAATTCGACCCGCTGTTCGAAGACGTCTACGACTGGTGCGAACTGCAGGAGCTGGACCTCGACACGCTGATCCACGAGGACGGCACGGCGCAGATGGAAATCAACTTCCGTCACGGCGATGCCTTGTCCCTGGCCGACCAGATTCTGGTGTTCAAACGCACCATGCGCGAAGCCGCGCTCAAGCACAACGTGGCCGCCACCTTCATGGCCAAGCCCATGACCGGCGAGCCGGGCAGTGCGATGCACTTGCACCAGAGCATCATCGACATCGCCACCGGCAAAAACGTCTTCTCCAATGAAGATGGGAGCATGAGCCAGCTGTTCCTTAATCACATCGGCGGCCTGCAGAAATTCATCCCCGAATTGCTGCCGCTGTTTGCCCCTAACGTGAACTCGTTCCGCCGCTTCCTGCCCGACACCTCGGCGCCGGTGAACGTGGAATGGGGCGAAGAAAACCGCACCGTGGGCCTGCGTGTACCGGATGCCGGCCCGCAGAACCGTCGCGTGGAAAACCGCTTGCCGGGCGCCGATGCCAACCCGTACCTGGCGATTGCCGCCAGCCTGCTGTGCGGCTACATCGGCATGGTTGAAGGCCATGAGCCGAGCGCGCCGGTGGTGGGTCGCGGTTACGAGCGCCGCAACCTGCGCTTGCCGTTGACCATCGAAGACGCGCTGGAACGCATGGAAAACAGCAAGACCATCGAGAAATACCTGGGTCAGAAATTCATCACGGGCTACGTCGCGGTCAAGCGGGCCGAGCATGAAAACTTCAAGCGCGTGATCAGTTCGTGGGAGCGGGAATTCCTGCTCTTCGCCGTCTGATGCGCCAGGCGGGCCGTGGGAACGGCTCGCCCTCACCTGAAACATCTAGGAGATTGGTATGTCCAGCAACAACCCGCAAACCCGTGAATGGCAAGCCTTGAGCAGCGATCATCACTTGGCGCCGTTCAGCGATTTCAAGCAATTGAAAGAGAAGGGCCCACGGATCATCACCAAAGCCCACGGCGTTTACCTGTGGGACAGCGAAGGCAACAAGATCCTCGATGGCATGGCCGGCCTGTGGTGCGTGGCGATCGGTTACGGTCGCGATGAACTGGCAGACGCCGCCGCCAAACAGATGAAAGAACTGCCGTACTACAACCTGTTCTTCCAGACCGCTCACCCGCCGGTGCTGGAACTGGCAAAAGCTATTTCCGATGTCGCACCGGCGGGCATGAACCACGTGTTCTTCACCGGTTCCGGCTCCGAAGGCAACGACACCATGTTGCGTATGGTCCGCCACTACTGGGCGATCAAGGGCCAGCCAAACAAGAAAACCATCATCAGCCGCAAGAATGGCTACCACGGCTCCACCGTGGCCGGTGCCAGCCTGGGCGGCATGACGTATATGCATGAACAGGGCGACCTGCCGATCCCGGGCATCACCCATATCGCCCAGCCGTACTGGTACGGCGAAGGTGGCGACATGAGCCCCGAAGCGTTCGGCGTGTGGGCGGCCAACCAACTGGAAGAGAAAATTCTGGAAGTCGGCGTGGACAACGTCGGGGCCTTTATTGCCGAGCCGATCCAGGGTGCCGGTGGTGTGATCGTGCCGCCCGACAGCTACTGGCCGCGTATCAAGGAAATCCTCGCCAAATACGACATCCTGTTCGTGGCTGACGAAGTGATCTGCGGTTTCGGCCGTACCGGTGAGTGGTTCGGCAGCGACTTCTACGACCTCAAGCCGCACATGATGACCATCGCCAAGGGCCTGACCTCGGGCTACATCCCGATGGGTGGCCTGATCGTGCGCGACGACGTGGTTGCCGTGCTCAATGAAGGCGGTGATTTCAACCATGGCTTTACCTACTCCGGTCACCCGGTGGCGGCAGCGGTAGCCCTGGAAAACATCCGCATCCTGCGCGATGAAAAAATCGTCAGCCGCGTTCACGACGAAACGGCACCGTATTTGCAGAACCGTCTGAGGGAACTGGCTGATCACCCGCTGGTGGGTGAAGTTCGCGGCGTAGGCATGCTTGGGGCGATTGAGCTGGTGCAGGACAAGGCCACGCGCAAACGTTACGAAGGGAAGGGCGCAGGCATGATCTGCCGCACGTTCTGCTTCGAGAATGGCCTGATCATGCGCGCCGTAGGCGACACCATGATCATTTCGCCGCCGCTGGTGATCAGCAAGGCTGAAATCGACGAGCTGGTGACTAAGGCTCGCCAGTGCCTGGACCTTACTTTGGCGGCATTGCAGGGCTAAATGCTAGGCTCAGTGCGCAGCGGCTTCGGGCGCTGCGTCCGGGCAGTTGTATACAGGCAGGCTTTGGTTGAAAGCCTGCCTGCGAACTTGCCAGACTGTCGCCCTGTTTTGCTGCCCTTTGGAAGGGCCGTGAGACGACTAAAGAACGTGGCCCAAAAAAAGAAAGAATTGGAGCATCACCAAATGAAGGCATTAGGTTTGAAGAACGCTGGCAAGACCCTCCTCGCCTTGTCCCTGATGGGCGCAATGGCGGGCGCGGCCCAGGCAGACGATAAAGTGCTGCACGTTTACAACTGGTCCGACTACATTGCACCGGACACCATCGCCAACTTTGAAAAAGAGTCGGGCATCAAAGTGGTGTACGACGTTTTCGACAGCAACGAAACCCTGGAGGCCAAGCTGCTGGCAGGCAAGTCCGGTTACGACATTGTCGTGCCGTCGAACAACTTCCTCGCCAAGCAGATCAAGGCCGGTGTCTATCAGGAGCTGGACAAGTCCAAGCTGTCCAACTACGACAACCTGAACAAATCCCTGCTTAAAGCCGTGTCGGTCAGCGACCCGGACAATAAGCACGCCTTCCCGTACATGTGGGGCTCGATCGGCATCGGCTACAACCCGGAAAAGGTCAAGGCTGCGCTGGGCGTGGACAAGATCGACTCGTGGGACGTGCTGCTCAAGCCTGAGAACATTGCCAAGCTGAAAAGCTGTGGCGTGAGCTTCCTCGATTCGCCAACCGAAATGCTGCCCATCGCGCTGCACTACCTGGGCCTGCCGACCGACAGCCAGAAGAAAGCCGACCTCAAGCAAGCTGAAGACCTGTTCCTCAAGATCCGTCCTTCGATTGGCTACTTCCACTCGTCCAAGTACATCTCCGACCTGGCCAACGGCAACATCTGCGTCGCCGTGGGTTACTCGGGTGATATCCAGCAGGCCAAGTCCCGCGCGGCTGAAGCCGGTGGCAAGGTCAAAGTGGCCTACGACATTCCGAAAGAAGGTGCTGGCAGCTTCTATGACATGGTCGCCATCCCTAAAGATGCCGAAAACGTCGAAGCCGCCTACAAGTTCATGAACTACCTGCTTGAGCCAAAAGTGATGGCTGCGATCACCGACAGCGTGCGTTTCCCGAACGGTAACGAGAAAGCCACTCCATTGGTCGACAAGGACATCACCAGCGACCCGGGCATTTACCCGCCAGCCGATGTGCAGGCCAAGCTCTACGCCATTGCTGACTTGCCGGCTGCGACCCAGCGTGAAATGACACGCAGCTGGACCAAGATCAAATCGGGCAAGTAAGCCTTAAAACCTGTGGGCGGGGCAGTTTGACTGCCCCTCCCACACATTAAATGACAGAAAGTTTTGCCGGATCGGTTTATCGAGGGTAAGTTGCGCGCCGGTTTTGTTGCCGGGAGACAACTTCGGGCCCAACTAGTTAAAAGGACCTTCACGTGCCAATTTCTTTTTTTCGCCAGGCCATGCTGGTGGGTGCAGGTATCACGCTGGCTCTCAGCGTGCAGGCTGCACCGACTGTGCATATTTATAACTGGTCGGACTACATCGGCCCCGAGACGCTGGCCAACTTCGAAAAGGCCACGGGCATCAAGCCGGTCTATGACGTGTTCGATTCCAATGAAACCCTGGAAGGCAAGTTGCTCGCCGGGCGTACGGGTTACGACGTGGTCGTGCCGTCCAACCACTTCCTCGGCAAGCAGATCAAGGCCGGGGCGTTCCAGAAGCTCGACAAGTCGTTGCTGACGAACTATTCCAACCTCGACCCGGCGCTGCTCAAGCGTCTGGAGAAGAACGACCCGGGTAACCAATACTCCGTGCCGTACCTGTGGGGCACCAACGGCATTGGTTACAACGTCGACAAAGTCAAAGAAGTGCTGGGCATCGACCACATCGATTCCTGGGCGGTGCTGTTCGAACCGGAAAACATGAAGAAGCTCGCCACGTGCGGCGTGTCGTTCATGGACTCGGCGGATGAAATGCTGCCGGCGGTGCTTAACTACATGGGTCTGAACCCCAACAGCACCAACCCGGACGACTACAAAAAGGCTGAAGAAAAACTGCTGAAAGTGCGGCCTTACGTGACCTACTTCCATTCCTCCAAATACATCTCGGACCTGGCCAACGGCAACATTTGCGTGGCGGCCGGTTTCTCCGGAGATGTGTTCCAGGCCAAGGCCCGTGCGGCTGAGGCGGGTAAAGGCGTGAATATCGCCTATGCGATTCCGAAAGAGGGCGGCAACCTGTGGTTTGACGTGCTGGCGATCCCGGCGGACGCCACCAACGTCAAAGAGGCCCACGCCTACATCAACTATTTACTGCAGCCTGAGGTGATCGCTCAGGTCAGTGATTACGTCGGTTACGCCAACCCTAACCCAGGGGCGGACAAACTGATGGAGCAATCGATACGCACTAACGCAGCGGTTTACCCACCGCAGGCGGTTCTCGACCGGACATTCGTCAACTTCGAGTTACCCCCGAAAGTGCAACGCTTGATGACCCGTAGCTGGACCAAGGTCAAGACGGGCATGTAAGGCTTAAAGCTCAAACTATCCAGGGTTTGCCCGTTTTGGGCGGGCTGCACTCTTTGTTTTTGGGAGTTTCGTAAATGGCAGTTGCCTCCGGCGCCTATAAGAAAGCCCTCGAGGGCGACCAGACACCGAAAAAGGTGCTGGTCAAAATCGACCGGGTCACGAAGAAATTCGACGAGACGATTGCCGTGGACGATGTGTCCCTGGAAATCAAGAAAGGCGAAATTTTCGCCTTGCTCGGCGGTTCGGGTTCGGGCAAATCCACCCTGCTGCGCATGCTCGCAGGCTTCGAGCGCCCAACGGAAGGTCGCATTTACCTCGACGGTGTGGACATCACCGACATGCCGCCGTACGAGCGGCCGATCAACATGATGTTCCAGTCCTACGCCTTGTTCCCGCACATGACCGTGGCGCAGAACATCGCCTTCGGCCTGCAACAGGACAAGATTCCCAAGGCCGAGGTCGAGGCCCGCGTGGCCGAGATGCTCAAGCTGGTACGCATGAGCGAGTACGCCAGGCGCAAGCCGCACCAACTCTCCGGCGGGCAACGCCAGCGCGTGGCGTTGGCGCGTTCCCTGGCCAAACGCCCGAAACTGCTGCTGCTCGATGAGCCGATGGGCGCGCTGGACAAGAAGCTTCGTTCGCAGATGCAGCTGGAGCTGGTGGAGATTATCGAGCGCGTAGGCGTGACCTGCGTGATGGTGACCCACGACCAGGAAGAGGCCATGACCATGGCCGAGCGTATTGCGATCATGCACCTGGGCTGGATCGCCCAGATCGGCAGCCCGATCGATATCTACGAAACGCCTACCAGCCGCCTGGTGTGCGAGTTCATCGGCAACGTCAACATCTTCGATACCCAGGTAGTCGACGACGCCGAAGGCCACGCGGTGCTCCAGTGCCCGGACCTCGACCGCAACATCTACGTGGGTTACGGCATCGCCACCTCGGTGGAAGACAAGTCGGTGACCTACGCCATCCGCCCGGAAAAGCTGCTGGTCACCACCGAAATGCCGACCTGCGAACACAACTGGTCCACGGGCAAGGTGCACGACATCGCCTACCTGGGCGGCCACTCGGTGTTTTACGTCGAACTGCCGAGCGGCAAGCTGGTGCAGTCCTTCGTCGCCAACGCCGAGCGCCGTGGCCAACGGCCGACCTGGGGTGATCAGGTCTACGTATGGTGGGAAGACGACAGCGGCGTGGTACTTCGCTCATGAACATGAAGAAGTTTAAACGTCGCCTGCAACGAATAACGCCCGGTGGCCGGCATGTGGTCATCGGGATCCCGTTTCTCTGGCTGTTCCTGTTCTTCGCGTTGCCGTTCTTCATCGTCCTGAAAATCAGCTTTGCCGAAGCCGACGTGGCGATCCCGCCGTACACCGAGATCTACACCTTCGTTGAGCAGAAGCTGCAGTTGGTGCTCAACCTGGGCAACTACGCGATGCTCGGCGACGACGAGTTGTACATCGCCGCGTATTTGGGCTCGCTGAAAATGGCGTTCTTCAGCACGCTGTTGTGCCTGCTGATCGGCTACCCGATGGCGTACGCGATTGCCAGTGCGCGCAAAGAGATGCAGACCGTGCTGGTGCTGCTGATCATGATGCCGACCTGGACCGCGATTCTGATCCGCGTGTATGCGTGGATGGGCATCCTCAGCAACAACGGGTTACTCAATGGCTTCCTGATGTCGATGGGGCTGATCAACGAACCGCTGCAGATCCTCAACACCAACATCGCGGTGTACATCGGCGTGGTCTATTCGTACCTGCCGTTCATGATCCTGCCGCTGTACGCCAACCTGGTGAAGCATGACCAGAGCCTGCTGGAAGCCGCATCGGACCTGGGTTCGAGCACTTTCAACAGCTTCTGGAAAATCACTGTGCCGCTGTCCAAGAACGGCATCATCGCCGGCTGCATGCTGGTGTTTATCCCGGTGGTGGGCGAGTTCGTGATCCCGGAACTGCTCGGCGGTCCGGAAACCCTGATGATCGGTAAAGTGTTGTGGCAAGAATTCTTCAACAACCGTGACTGGCCGGTGGCGTCTGCCCTGGCAGTGGTGATGCTGGCGATCCTGATCGTGCCGATCATCCTGTTCAACCGCAGCCAAGCCAAAGAGATGGAGGGCAAGATATGAAGCGCTTTCGTTTCTCCAGCTTCATGCTGGTCGCAGGACTGCTGTTCATCTACCTGCCGATGTTGATCCTGGTGATCTATTCGTTCAACGAATCCAAACTGGTGACGGTGTGGGGCGGTTGGTCGATCAAGTGGTACGTGGGCCTGCTGGACAACACTCAGTTGATGGGCTCAGTGGCGCGCTCGCTGGAAATTGCCTGCTACACCGCCGTTGCGGCGGTGGCGCTGGGTACCCTGGCCGCCTTCGTGCTGACGCGCATCAGCCACTTCAAGGGCCGCACGCTGTTTGGCGGCTTGGTGACGGCGCCGTTGGTGATGCCTGAAGTGATCACCGGTCTGTCGTTGTTGCTGCTGTTCGTGGCCATGGCGCAGATGATCGGCTGGCCGCAAGAGCGTGGCATCGTCACCATCTGGATCGCCCACACCACCTTCTGTGCGGCGTATGTGGCAGTGGTGGTGTCGGCGCGTTTGCGTGAGCTGGACCTCTCGATTGAAGAAGCAGCGATGGACCTGGGGGCGCGGCCGTGGAAGGTGTTTTTCCTGATCACCATCCCGATGATCGCGCCGTCACTGGCGGCGGGCGGCATGATGTCGTTCGCGCTGTCGCTGGATGACCTGGTACTCGCCAGCTTCGTATCGGGCCCAGGCTCGACCACCTTGCCGATGGAAGTGTTCTCGGCCGTGCGTCTTGGGGTTAAACCCGAGATCAACGCCGTGGCCAGTTTGATTCTGTTGGCGGTGTCGCTGGTGACCTTCCTGGTGTGGTTCTTCAGCCGCCGTGCTGAAGAGATGCGCAAGAAAGCCATCCAGCAAGCCATCGAAGAAGCGGCAGCGGATGGCTGGCAACAGCCCGACAAGCGCCGCGCGCCTGCACCGGTCTAAAGGCCGGAACCGGGTCAACATGTGGGAGCTGGCTTGCCTGCGATAGCGGTGTATCAGTCGACAGATGAGTCGACAGATCCGGCGTCATCGCAGGCAAGCCAGCTCCCACAGTTGATGGCATTTCAGGTCAATTAAGCAGCCCAGGGCGATTTGCGGATGACTTCAACAAAGTTCATCGGCTTGAACCCCGGCTCCTGATCCACCAGCACATCCGTCTTCACGTTGCCAAACGTGGTCTGCGGACGATGGCGCAGGCCGTCGGCAAATGCGCAGATGATGCACTCCTTGAACCCTTCACCGCGTGGGTGCGCATGCACCACGGCTTCGCGCTGCACAGTGGAAAACGCGGCGTAGTCCATCCCCAGCACGTCCATTTCAACGCCGGCGGTCACCAGCGCCACGGTCGGGCGCAAGTGCTGCGGCACGCCCGGCGTGGTGTGCAGGGCAACCGACAGCCACACTTGCTCGATATCGTCATCGCTCAGCCCGTATTGCTTGAGAAAGGCTGCTGCCGCGTTGGCGCCGTCGACTTCAAAACGCTCGTTGTCACTGCGATGGCCTTCCACCAGGCCCAGGTCATGGAACATCGCGCCGACGTAAAGCAGGTCCGGGTTGTAGGCGAGCTGCTTGCGCTCACCGCTCAACGCGCCGAACAAAAACACGCGGCGGGAGTGGTGGTAGAGCAGGTCGGATTCGACGTCGCGGATGTATTCGGTGGTGGCCTTGGCCAGGGCGCTGTCCGGGATCTGGATGCCGGCGATGCTGGTGCTCATGGTCGTTCTCCTCAACAAAGCGCCGGGGGTGGCGCCGATGAGTCCAGTCTGGTCGCGCGCTTGCGAAGCGGCTATCGCGGCGAGGGTGCGATGTCGGCCAATGTGCCTTCACATCGCGCCAAAGGTGTACACGCTCAAATGTGGGAGCTGGCTTGCCTGCGATAGCATCACCTCGGTATACCTGATGTACCGAGTTGTTTGCATCGCAGGCAAGCCAGCTCCCACCGGGTTTTGGCGTTTATCCAGTTAGAGAAGGTGTGTTGTTCATGGGCAAAACCGTCGCGATCCTTATCTTCCCCGGCGTCCAGTCGCTGGACGTGACCGGCCCCATGGATGTGTTCTGCGAGGCCAACCGTTTTTTGCCGCCGCAGGATCACTACACACTGCACGTCATCGGCTTGGGCCACGGCAGTATGGCCGCCTCCAATGGTTTGTCGCTCCAGGCCCACCGTCATTACAGCGAAGCCCTGCAAGCCTATGACTTATTGCTGGTCGCGGGTGGCCCGCAGCTGCCCTTCGAAGACTTCGGCGCCCAGTTTGATGAATGGCTACGCAGCGCCACCGCCCGTGCTCAACGCTTCGGTTCTATCTGCAACGGCGCCTTCATGCTTGCGCGCGCGGGGTTGCTCGATGGAAAAACCGTCACCACCCACTGGAACGACGCCGCCGCCCTGGCGCGTGTATGCCCCACGGCGCAGGTCGATGCCGACCGCCTCTACGTGCAGGACGGCAACCTCTACACCTCGGCCGGGGTCACGGCAGGTATCGACCTGTCGCTCTACTTGCTGGCCCAGGACCACGGCCCGGAAGTCGCGCTAAGCGTGGCCAAGCGCCTGGTGGTGTTCACCCAGCGTTCGGGCGGGCAGTCGCAGTTCAGCCCGTTTCTCACCCCCCACGCCGAAACCACCTCGGCGGTAGCGCTGGTGCAGTTGTACGTGCTGGCGAACCTGACCGGGGATTTGACCATCGCCGACCTGGCCAGGGCGGCCAATATGAGCGCACGCAATTTTTCCCGGGTGTTTGCCCGAGAGGCGCGGGTTACGCCAGCGGAGTTTGTCGAGCGAGCGCGGGTAGACGCGGCGCGGGTAATGCTCGAAAGCAGCCCCGCGCCACTCAAGACCGTGGCCTATCAATGCGGCTTTCGCGACGCCCAGCACATGCGCAGTGTGTTCAGCCGCCGGCTGGGCGTGACGCCGCAACAATTCCGGCTTAATTTTGCGGCGCCGGTTTGAGCGTGTCGTAGGCTTCCAGCGCGCGCAGCGAGTAGATGTATGCCGCGCCGGCATTCAGCGAGATGGCAGTGGCGAGGGTTGCAGCCACTTCTTCGCGAGTCGCGCCGGCCTTGATCGCCGCGTCCGCATGCACGCCGATGCAACCGTCGCAGCGCGTGGTGATCGCCACTGCGATGGAAATCAGTTCACGGGTCTTGGCGTCGAGTACATTGTTTTCCTCGGCAGCTTCGCCCAGCGCCATGTAGGCTTTGACCATCTTCGGGTTGCTCTTGCCCAGCGCGCCAAAGGCTTTCTTCACGGTAGGCAGCAAGTCGGACCAGTTATTGAACATTGCGGTAACTCCTGAACAGGTTGGGTGTGAAGCCAGTCTGTGCCGTTCGGGGTTGGCGTCATTGTTCAATCCGCTCATCTTTTTGACCGATGCTCGCAAATGAATTCGATCGACACGCTTATCGCGCTGGCCAACCTGCGCGGCAGTCTGGATTTACGTTGCCGGTTCCAGGGCGACTGGGCGCTGGACCACGCGCCAGAGAACCTTGGCGTGGCGCCGTACCACATTATGCTCAGCGGCACCTGCCGCGCCGAACTCACGGGCGGGCAACACGTGACGCTGGAGGAGGGCGATATCCTGCTGATGCCCGGCGGCGCCACACATTTGCTGCGCAGCCAGGGCGCGCGCATTCGGCCGATGCAGCCGACGGTAATCGACGGCGGCGTGCTGCCGGTGCATCGTTTGGGCGGTGAACGGCCGGAAGTCGACATGCTCTGCGGCAGTTTTCACTACAACCGGCAGTCATTGTTGTTTGGGGCGTTGCCGGAGTATCTGGTGGTGTCCAGCCGCGAGTGGCAGGGCGATGGGCAGTTGGCCGCGTTGATCGCGCTGTTGCGCAGTGAAGCGGATGGGCAGCAACTGGGGGCGCGTTCTTTTATCGACGCGCTGTCGTCGGCGCTGTTTACCCTGGTGTTGCGCACCTGGCTGACCCAACAGGCGCCGGTGGCGGGCACCTTTGCATTGCTCGCCGACAAACGCTTGAGCAAAGCCTGGCAGGCGATGCTGGCCGAGCCGGGCCATGAATGGACCATCGACAGCTTGGCTGCGGCGGCCAGTATGTCGAGGGCGACGTTTATGCGGGCGTTTGTGAAGGTTGCTGGGGTGTCGCCTTGGGTGTTGTTGACGCAGTTGCGCATGGAGTTGGCGTTTAATTTGTTGCGCCAATCGCGTTTGAGTTTGATGGATATTGCGGCGCAGGTGGGGTACCAGTCGCAGGCGGCGTTTAGCAAGAAATTCAAGGAGACCTATGGCGAGGCGCCGGGGCGGTTGCGGGCGCGGTAGCTAGCTTGTAGACCTCGAGTGCATATCCGTTGTTGGGGTAACGGCTGCTTATGGTTCCGCCCTTACGGCGGGTCACTTTTGGAAGGACCGGAAGCCGGCCCAGCCAAAAGTAACCAAAAGGTCCTCGCCCCACCACTCGGCACCTCGCTGTGGCTCGGTGTGCCCGCACGCAGGCTTGAATCCGTGGGCCGCCGCGATGGG
>NZ_JAFCTN010000041.1:0-51937 GCF_049896045.1 Pseudomonas sp. PWP3-1b2 | reverse complement strand
TGGGGCGAAGACCTTTTGCTTACTTTTGGGTCTTTCCAAAAGTGAGCCGCTGTAAGAGCGGAACCCTAAGCCGCCGTCACCCAAATAACGGATATATACACCGATTTCACAGCCGTGAAAGCTTGTGCGATCTAGCCACCACCCCCATTTTCACACCCCCTCAACGCCTAATATCAAGTCCTCGTGCGCTCTCATCACATGGACTGACCAATGATCAACCGACCCGAACCAGCCGCCTCACCGCGCGCAAGCGAAACCAAAGCACCAGAGCGTATCTTCGACGCCCTGCTATCCAAAGCCAAAACCCTGGCGGCCGCCGGGTCAGGCGACAATACCTTCAAACCCAAAGTACTCGCGACCCACTCCGACGACGCCCTGAAAAAACCAGCCGACATCAAACCCGACGACTACAAGGAGGTCACCGCCCTCCCCGCCAAACTCGACATCGACACGCTCAAGGTCATCTCCGAAGACAAAGACACCGGCGTCATCTATTTCGAACAAAACGGCGCCAAACTCAAGATCACCCGCGAGGGCGCCGAAAACGCCCAGGAAGGCTTCGACACCCTCAAAGGCCTGCACTTCGGCCACGCCGTAGCGCCAGTGAACCAGGGCGGCCCGGACGAAGGCACTCCACTCTACGACCTGCTACACACCCTGGCCGAAACCCAAGGCACCCCCGCCGGCAAGGAAATCCGCGAAGCCCTCGGCAACCCCGACCAGCAACTGCTGCGCGAAGACGACCCCACCGTGCGCCTGGCCAACATCAAATCAGTCGGGGAAGCCAAAGACGGCGTAGTCAAAGTGAAAATGGAAAGCGGCCAGACCCTGGTGATTTGCGAAGCGCTCACGCCCCAGGCCTTCGCCAGCTACAACAACGCCGGCGTGACCAAAGAGGCCCTCGCCGACGGCAAAGCCAAGGGCTACGAAGAAGTCACCAGCCTGCCCGGCAACCTGGATTTCAGCCAGCTCAAAGTCACCTCCGAAGACCCGAAATCCGGGGTGATCCTGTTCGAGCACCAAGGCAAGAAATACATGATCAGCCAATCCGAGGCCGCGCTGCCGCAGCCCGGCGCGGACCTCAGCAACCCCAACCCCAACGCCGGCAGCAGCCTGTACAACTTTCTCCACGCCGTACACGCAAGCGCTGGCACCCAAGCGTTCGACTACATCAAGAACGCCCAATCCCTGCCCGGCCAGGAACTGCTGCGCAAAGACGAGGCCAGCCTCAAGCTGGGCGATATCAGCAAGGTCGACGCGCCCATGGACGGCATCCTGGTGGTCAACGGCACCGACGGCAAACTGCTGGTGGTGAGCAAAGACATCACCCCCGAAGCCTTCGCCGCCTACACCACCAAAGGCCAGACCCTGGCTGGCATCGAGAAAGCCAAGGGCGACGGCTACAGCCTGGCTGGGCCGGATGCGTATTTGTCGTCCACCGAAGACATCATGAGCGTCGGCGGCGTGGGTGATTACGGCCCCGGCCTCATTGCGTTCACTCAACACAAACCGGGCGGCAGCGAAGAAAAAATCGTCGTCAGCGAAGACAGCAACCCGCAGATGTTCGAGCAGATCTCCAGCTACCGCACCGACATCGCGCAACAGACCACCGACGTCGACAAATTACGCGCCGACAACGGCCTGCCACCGCTCAAGGATGTGTCGGTCGACAGCCTGGCCACCACCGAAAAAGACGAAAGCGGCAACCCGCTGAGCGTGCAAGACCTGTCGATGAAAACCCTGGTGGACAGCTATCGCGCCGGGGTCAAGGACGGCAGCATCGGCAAGGACGACCCACGCGCCAAGTTTTTGCGCGCGGTGGAAGCCAAGAGCATGGCCGACAACGGCATGTCGATCATTCCCGAGCACGGCTTCACTAACCAGGGCACCGCCACGTCGCCAATCGACGTCAATTCACGGGATGTGCGCGACAACATTTTCGACACCAAATCCATCGACAAAACCATCGGCGAGCTGCTCGGCGACTCGACCATCCAGGCCGATATCAAGTCCAACCACGACGCGGCGCTGGGCAAGGTCGACGGCGGCCAGGCCAAGGTCGATGAAGTACACCAGAAGCTGATAGACAGCACCTCCTCAGAGAACTTCACCCGATACATCAAGTCCCTGCAGGACGGTGGCAAGACCGAACTGGCGACCCAGGAAATCCAGACCGCCTACACCGCCCTCGCCGATATCGACCCGGCCAAGGCCGACAGCTTCATGCAAAACCTGCAGATCGACGGCTATACCGACGCCGTTGAAAAGCTGATGGACGACCCGAGCAAGATCAGCGACGACAACACCGCGCTGGCGACCACCGACAACACCATGGCGATCCTGTCGATGCTCAAGGGCGGCGCCGACGGCCTGCCGCGCCAGGCGCTGGGGGTGTATTCCAAATTTGTCGACCAATTGCTCAAGGACAAGGGCGCTGCCGCCGACTTCGGCAAGGCAATGATTTCCCTGGGCGATACCTGGCAGAAAAACGGCGTGATCAGCTTCAGCGATATCGAGCACGCAGTCAGCAAGGAGATCATGCCGAGCCTCAGCGAAGAGAACCGCAGCTCGTTTGTGAAGAACCTGACCTTCCTCAAGGACAACGGCGTACTGGGCTCGGTCGGCGGGGCCATCGGCATGGGCCGTATCGTTTACCAACTGGCGGGCCAGGGCGGCAAGCTGGCCGACACCCCGATGAAACGCTTGGGCATCGCCAACGACTTCCTTGGTTTCCTCGGCACCGGCTCGCATTTCGCCACGCTGGGCCTGAAGGTCTACGACAAATTGCGCGGCACCAACGCCTACAAACTAATGGGTTTCGACCGCTCCCTGCCCGACCTGTGGGCCAAGCCCGGCGAGGGCTATCACGCCTTGCCCAAAGACGCCGAGGCCATCCAGAAGAAGTACTTCGACATCGTCGACCAGGCCATGGACGACGGCAAAGACGTGGGCAAGGTGCTCAACAGCGGCGGCTGGAGTGATGAGAGCGCGAAGAAGGTTCAGGAAGGCATTGAAAAAGGTATCGCCAGCCGTGGCGGCGTTGCTGGCGCCGGGTTTGGCGCCAAGTTCGCCAGCAGCGCGATCAAGGTCATCGGCATGGCCACCGACGTCGCGGGCGGCGTGATCAGCGTGGTCCAGGCCGCCTTCACCCTGCGCGACGGCGTGCGGGAAAAAGACCCGATCAAAATCGCCTCCGGTTCACTCTCCATGGCCGGCGGCGTCAGCAGCCTGGTGGCGGCCGGCGGCGGTGTGCTCACCACCCTTGGCGTTACCGGCCGAGTCATTCCGTTCCTGGGCCCGGTGGGTTTCCTGATCTCCGGCGCACTGTCATTTGTCGGCGCAATCCTGAGCACCGTGCAGTCGCACAAACTGCACAAGATTTCGATGCAGAACTGGGACCAGATCCAGGACTTCAAAAGCGACGGCTTGCTCAAACCCAATGGCGACGAAGCCTACGTGTGGCTGCAAACCTACCTCTCCGACTGGGGCCAGCGCGATGCGCCGCAAGACCAGAGCATTTTTGACTTCCGCAAAAGCGAATGGGATGCCCGCGCGACCGTTAAGAGCGGCGATCATCAGCGCGATCACGCGGACTACATCGGCGACGGCAACAACCGCAGATCGGAGGACTTCAAGTACTCGCTCAAACCGTCGGAATGGACCAATGACAACCACGACATTATCTGGCGGGTGGGCGATGGCTACGGCGGCCCTTATCACGATGTAGATAACGGCTGACCTGGAAGGCTTGTCGGCATCGATTAGCTGACCGCCGGCTGGGTCTCGCCGGCGGCGCCAGGATGATCGTCCATCACGGAGGGCCGCCGGGTTTCACGGCGCTCTCCTTCCCCCTCTGATACCCGTTTTGATGACGGCTATTAAGCCAGGCATGTTCGCATTCAAGCCGCCCTTTGCTGCCTGGGCACCAACACTTAGTTCCAATCAAGCACAATCCAATACAAAACTAAATTCACGGTTGAACCATTTCATTTGCCGCCGTCAAAGTGTGTCAGTATCATAAATACGACAACGCAAAGTACGCAGGATTGGATCCGGCTGCATTAATGGCAGAGTTATTTGATCCACTTGTTAGTGCTTTTACTCTTATTGTTCGCAGCGATGTATGGCCATAGGCTAACTACGCTTTTGACTGTGTAAATAGTTAATTTGGAAACAGCTGCTCACCCGTATTCATCGGGAGAGTTATCTGTGAATGTGTGATGGATCACGGGTCTCAACTGGCTGAAACCTTCCTGGTTTGTTCCCTGAATCTTCATGAGAGAGTGATATGCGAAGCTTAAAAAAAATAATGTTTGCATCCCTGTTGAGCCTGGTCGCCGTCGCGGCTTCTGCGAACGATATGCTGAAAGGGAAAACCCTTGAGGTCGCCGTTTCTCCTAACTCGCCACCGATGCTGTTCAAGGACCAGAACGGCCACCTGCAGGGCGTGGACCTGGAAATTTTCAACGGTTACTGCAAGTCACGCGGTTGCACGATCAAGACTACCGAATACGACTGGGACGGTATGCTGGGCGCAGTAGCCAGTAAACAAGCGGACCTGGCGTTCTCGGGCATTTCAATTACCGACAAGCGCAAGAAAGTAATGGACTTCTCGATCCCATATTATGAGAACTCTTTTAACCTGGTGAGCATGGAATCCAAAAAACTCACCTTGACTGACTTGTCACAGTTGAAGAAGTACAGCATCGGCTACCCGCGCGGCATGGCCTACGCCGATTTGATCAAAAACGACCTGGAACCCAAAGGCATTTACAAAGTTGCCGATGCCAAGTTGTACCCTTCGTACAATGAAGTGATAACTGATCTACAAAATGGCAACCTCGATCTGGCCTTTATCGAAGAGCCCGTGTACGACAACTACAAGTTCCACCAGAAACTGCCCATCACCGTCAGCTATTCTTTCAAGGGCGTTGACCACCTCGGTTTTGCCTTCCAGCAAGGCTCGCCGATCCGTGAGGATTTTGATGCCTACCTGAAAGAATTGGGCCCGAAGAAGCTGGCCGCCATCATGGACAAGTGGTTGAAGTCGTAACTGATGCTTGATCGTCAGTTCTTCGATGTCATAGGGCTGTTGTTGCACGGGGTCGTGGCGACTTTCTACATCACGTTGTCGTGCTTCATCACCGCCTTCGCATTGGGTTTGGGGGTCGCCGTGTTACGGCGGCTTTCCGGCCATCGTACAGGCGCCTTGCTGAGCGCCGTGGTGTTCATCGTTCGCTCTATCCCGGTGCTGGTGCTGCTGTTTCTAGTGTATTTCGGCTTGCCGAGCCTGGGTATTCGCCCCTCGCCGATGATCGCGATGAACCTCAGCCTGGGGGTGATTGGCGGTGCCTACATCTCCGAGGTCTTCAGGGGTGCACTCGCCTCGGTTGAGCACAATGAACGGGTGGCGGCCCAAGCGATGGGCTTCAGTGACCTGCAAGTGGTCTTTTACATAGAGCTGCCGCAAATGTTGCGCTTCTCCCTGCCGGGGGTGATGAATGAGCTGACCGCCATTTTGAAAAACACACCGTTCGCCTACACCGTCGGTTTCACCGAGATTCTCGGGCAAGCCAAGGCGCTCACGGCCTCCACTTCGCTGGGCGTGAACATCTACCTTGTCGCGGGCCTCATGTACTTTTGCATCTATAAAATTTTCGCCCTGGCGATGCTGACTATTCGGCGCCGCTTTGATGGTCAGTAATACCCGGAAGAACGACATGTCGATCCTGCAAATAAGCAACCTGGTAAAAACATTTGGCGATCATACGGTGCTCAATGGCATCGACCTGACTGTGCATGCCGGGGACACGCTGGTGATCATGGGCCCTTCGGGCTGCGGCAAGACCACCTTGATTCGTTGCATGAACCTTCTGGAGCGGCCTGATCAGGGGTCGATTCTGTTTCATGGAGAAGACCTGCTCAGCCCGCAACTGGATGTGCGCAAACTGCGCAAGAACATTGGGTTTGTCTTTCAGAACTTCGCCCTCTACAGGCACCTGAGCGTGCTGGATAACATCACCCTCGGTTTGCGCAAGCTTCAAGGAAAGAACCGCGAAGAAGCGCGGGCCCTGGCGCTGGAGGAGTTGGCCTACTTCGATATGGCAGCCCACGAAAAGAAGTTTCCGGCACAACTGTCCGGTGGCCAGAAGCAGCGCGTTGCACTGGCCCGAGCCTTGGTGATGAAACCCGAAATCATGATTTTGGACGAGCCCACTTCGGCGCTGGACCCCTTGATGAGTCAGGAAGTGGCATTGCTGATCAAGAAGCTCGAAGCCCGAAAGATCACCACGGTTTGCGTCACTCACGACATCGCCTTTGCCGATCAGATCAGCCAGAACGTGGTGTTCATGTACGCGGGGAAAATCGTCGCCCAAGGCCCGGTTGCACAGCTGGCATCTCACGCGCAGATTCCCGAAGTCGCCTGGTTTTTCGGGAAGAAACGCCATGATTGAAAGCTGGTTGAGCTTTTACCAGGACTTCCTTGAACAGTGGCCGTTGATTGCGTCCGGTATCCTGGCGACCATCAAGTTGACGCTCACCGTTTCGGTGATGGGCTTCGCGCTGGGCGTGCTGGTGTTCTTCCTGAGCTTGAGTCAGCGCGCGGGAGTGGCCAGGTGTGTCGAAGCGTACAAGTCGTTTTTTATCGGTACGCCGCTGATCTGCATTATTTATATTCTTTACTACGGTCTGCCGGGACTGGGGCTGCGGCTCAGCCCGTTTGAAGTGATGGTTATCGGGTTTACCGCCAACGTGGGCGCCTACAATGCGGCTTATTTGCTGACGGCCTATAACGGCCTGGATAAAAGCCAACTGGAGGCCGCCACAGCGCAAGGCTTCACGGATGTGCAGATCTACACGAGCATTATCCTTCCCCAGGTGTTGCGCACCTCGATTCCCGCGCTGACCAACCAGATCATCTACAACCTCAAAGACAGTTCCATCGCGTTTCTGGTGCAGTGCCCGGAGTTCTTTGCGCGTATGCAGGAATTGGCCGGCGGCAACTTTGAGTTCTTTAAAACCTACACGCTGACCGCAGTGTTTTACGTGCTGCTGGCTTCGGCGGTGTTTTTCGCTTCCCGGTTCCTCGAACGGCGCAATGCACGGCTGTCCTGGGATTGACTGCGACCAGCCGTTCTGTGCGCGTCTTCAGATGAGGCGTGCGGCTACCAGCCAATCCGCGACGGCCTGGAACGATGCGTCCGGCACCGGATCGCCGGGCACGGTGCGGCGGGCGATCTCCGCCGCCAACCCTTTGTCCGGCGCATGGGGAATGCCCAGGTCATACGCCTCCTGCAACATCAGCAACGCCTCTTCGGGTGACGCTCGACAGACGATCACCGGCACCGGCGTCTCCCCGCGCACATAGCGCACGCCAATCACCCAGCCATCGGTGGTGCCGATCATCATCGACGCGCGCCCCAAGCCGAGCTTGGTAGCCAGCGCCTGCATTTCATTGCGCTGGCGGCGGCGTTCGCTCTTGATCAGCGGGTCGCCGTCGATGTCTTTGCGTTCGCGCTTGGTTTCGCTGCGGGTCATTTTCATGTCGCGACCAAACAGCCAGCGTTGCATGATCACGTCCACCGCGCCCACCAGGATGAACGCGCACAGCACGGTGAACACCAGCGGCTTGAGCACCAGAAAAAACGTCGACTCCATGCATTCGGCACCACAACGCGACGATTCCATCAGTGCCTGCAACGCGTGTTTGCCAATCACGTAAAACGCGATCGCCAGCACATGCACCTTGATCAGCCCCTTGATGAACTCCACCAGGTTGCGCAGGGCGAAGATTTTCTTCATGCCCTCCGCCGGGTTGATGCGTTTGAACTCGGGTTTGATCGGGTCCACCGAGAACACAAAGCCGCGCATGGTGATGATGTTGGTCAGAATCACCACGCCTGTGGTCACCGCCATCACCGGCAGGGTGATGCCTATCACCAGTTGCTCGGCATGGTCGAGCACGCGCGGCCACACGGTGGCGAACGGTTCGACATAGATTTGCGCGGTGAGGTCGATCAGCGCCGTGACCTGGGCCTTGGCCCGGGGCGCGAGGATGGAAATGCACAGGGTGCAGAACAGAATCACCATGCCCGACACCAGGTCCTGGCTCTTGGCGACCTGGCCTTTCTGGCGCGCGTCCTTGAGCTTTTTGTCCGTGGCCGGCTGGGATTTCTCTTCGCTGGTATCGGCCATGGGCTACTCCATGCCTGCCAGGGTTTTGAGCAGCTCGACGGTGCCGCGAAATTCTGCCAATTGATCAAGCATCAACGGGATCAAAAAGCCGATGTAGATCACCATCAGGATGCTGAAAAACAGGTTCTTCACCGGCAGTGACAGGTCAAAAATATGCAGGTTCGGCGCCATCCGCGACAGGTACGCCAACATCAGGTCAGTGATCAGCAACGAAATCAGCAACGGCGACACCATCAGCACACCAACGCGCATGATCTGGTCGAGGATCGACAGCACCGCCAGCAGCGCGGAGCTGGCAAATACCGGTGTAAACGAGGTCACCGGCCATAGCTGGTAGCTGTGGTAATAGCCGTCGACCATCAGGATAAAACCGCCGGACATGAAGAACAGCGTGATCAGCATCACCGTCAGCAAGGTCGCCATCACGCTGGATTCTCCAGACGACAACGGGTCCACCAGTTGCGCCATGGTCGAGCCGCGTTGCAGGTCGATCAACTCCCCCGCCACCTCGGCGGCCCAGAACGGAATACCGAACAGCAGGCCAATCAAAATACCGATCAAAAACTCCTTGATCAGCAACCCGGCAATAAACACGCTGCCGTGTTCGGGCATGGCAGTCAGCGCTTCGAACACCGGAAAGAACATCGGAATGGAAATGGCCACGGCCACACAGCCACGAATCATCCCGGTAAGGCCCAAACGGTTGAACGCCGGGGTGATCACCACCACGCCCATGGCGCGGCAGGCGGCGAGCGAAGCCGAGCTGATCACCGGGTAGGCGACTTCCAGAAACTGCGCGGTCAGGCTGGCATCCATGGGCGGTCAGCGCGTCCACATCGGGAAGTTGTCCAGCACCTGGCTGCCGAGTTCGGCGACCTGCCCGGCAAGCACCGGGCCGAGGAATACGATGGTCAGCAGCACCGCCACCAACTTCACCACCTGGGGCAACGTCTGATCCTGAATCTGCGTCAGCGCCTGGAACAGCCCCACGCTCAAGCCCACGATAATCGCCACGCCCAGCGCCGGGGCGGAGAGCATCAGCACCGTCATCAGTGCCTGTTTCATCAACGATAAGAAAACGTCCTGGCCCATCACTCACCCCTTCAATGCACACTCACCCTGCAGGGTTTAGCCGCCGTAACTCAGAATCAAACCGTGCATCAGGCGCGACCAGCCACTTAACGACACGAATAAAAAGATCTTCAGCGGGATAGAGATCAGGTTCGGCGAGACCATCGACATGCCCATCGCCATCAGCACGTTGGACACCAGCAAATCCACCACCAAAAACGGGATATAGAGCAGGAAGCCAATCTCGAACGCGCGGGTCAGTTCCGAGCTGACAAACGCCGGGATCAGCACCACCAGGTCATCGTCACGCAGGTCGGCGCGGGCTTCCGGCGACCAGATGGTCTCGGTGGCCTGCACAAAAAAGCCGCGCTCGGATTCATTCGCGAAGCGCTTCAGGTGCGCCTGCAACGGTGGCCGCAGCGCATCACCCAAATCCTTGAGCTGCTCCACATGCTCGATGTTGAGGTCGCGGCCCTCCACTTGCCGGTACATGTCGCCAATCAACGGCGTGGTCACGTACACCGACAGGATCAATGCGATGCCGTACAGCACCAGGTTCGGCGGAGTCTGTTGCACCCCAAGGGCGTTGCGGATCAGGAACAGCACCACCGAGATCTTCATGAAACCGGTGAGCGTCACAACCGCCAACGGGATCAGCCCGATCGTCGCAACGACCAGGATGATCTCGATCAGGTTCGGCTGATAACCGGTCATGGAGTGGCAAAACTCAGCAGGCGCACACCCAGGCCGTCACCGATTTTTACCAGTTGGCCCTGGCCGACGCGGCGGCCGTTGACCATCAGGTCGACGTTATCCACGCCGTGGCTGTTGAGCTGCAACAGACTGCCGGCGCCCAGCTCGCGCAATTGCGCAAGGGTCAGTTCCAGACTGCCCACCTGACACACCAGTTTGAGCGGCAAGTCATCCAGGGCCGCAGTCGCATCAACGTCAGTCATTGTGTTCTCCATGTCCAAAAGGGGCGCTTTCAATTCTTCCAGCAGGCGCAGCGCGTCACCCTGGTGTTCGCAGCGAGCCTGCAAGCGGCCGTCCAGGTCGAGCAGCAAGCCCGAGCCTTGTTCCAGCATCAGCACATCGCCGGGGCGCAGGCTGCGCAGTTCGCCGAGGCTCAGCCACTGCCGCCCCGCTACCACGGCCAGGGTCTGGCGCAGCGCGGGCAGCGGGTCGGGTTCAACTTCGCCGTAGTGCGCGAGCAGCTGCGCCACCAGCACGGCGGCCCCTTCGCTCAGGTCCAGTTGCGCGCTCATGGCAGGCCCGTTGCCGAAGCTCAATTGCAGGGCCAGGTGCACGGCAAAGGGCCGTTGCTCCATACCTTCGGTGGCTTCGAGCAATTGCACCGGATGGCCGAGCAGCGGCTCCAGAGTCTCGATCAGGTCGAGTACCGCCAGCTCCAACAGCAACGAGCGCGGCAACGACGGCAATTGCTGCGCATCGAACTGCAACGCCAGCGGCACCATCACCTGTTCAAGGGCGGCCGCCGACACGCGCAGGCGCACCGGGGCGCGGCCGAGCAACAACAGCACATCGCGCGGCGCATTCAGGGTGTGCGACTCGGCGGCCCAGCTCACGCGCAGGTCCTGCCCGGCGCAACGGCCCTGCCAGGCGCGACGGCGGCGGTGCAGCTGGTTATGCAGCGCCAGCAACGCCGGGTCGTAGTGGGTCAGCCACGGCGACAGTGGGTCGGCAAGGGCTGCGATCATGTGCCAACGCCTTCATCGCGCAGCTCACCGATGCGGCGTTCATCGCTTTCGCGGCCTTCGACTAGGCTTTGCCAGGCGTCGGACTGGCGCTGGCGGCTGAGGCGCTCCTGACGAAACAGGTCACGCTCGCGCTCCTGGCTTTGCAGGGTGGTGGACACATGGGTGACGTCGTTTTCCAGCACCTGCTGGTCATCCGACAGCCCGCGCAGGCGGTCTTGCGCGGCCTGCCAACTGGCCACCGACAACCCTTCGGTGAGGGACGCATACACCTGCCGCGCTTCCTCGGCGATGGCTTCGCGGTGCAGGCGCAGTTGCTCCTTGGCGTCGGTGAGTACGCCGTGGGTTTGCTCGCAGCGCTGTTGCTGGGCTGCCAATTGGCTGGCGGCGCGTTGTTCGCGCAGCACCCGCAGGGTCTGCAGGGTGCGCAATTCATTGGTTTTCATTGGATTAGCTCCTTCGTCATGCTGGCACAACAATTCTGTACATCCATGCAGCTCCCACAGGGGTTCGGGGTACATCCCTGGCATCTCATGCCAACACCTGGCGCATGCGGATCAGGGTCTGTTCCAGGCTGCTCGGCTCGCCGGCGTTCTGGCGCAAAAAGGCTTCGATAGCCCCATGGCGGGTAATGGCTTCGTCGGCCAACGGGTCGCTGCCGGCGGAGTACTCGCCCACGCGGATGAGCATTTCGATCTCGCCATAACGCGCCATCAGTTCACGGATGCGCATGGCCAGGCGTTTGTGTTCTTCACCGGCAACCTGCTCCATCAAGCGGCTACGGCTGCGCAGCACGTCGACCGCCGGGAAGTAGTTGCGCTGGGCCAACTCAGCGCTGAGGGCGATGTGCCCGTCGAGGATCGACCGCGCCTCTTCAGCCACTGGGTCGCTGGCGGCATCGCCTTCGGTGAGCACGGTATACAGCGCAGTGATGCTGCCGGTGGGGCCAGGGCCGGCGCGCTCCAGCAGGCGCGGTAAGGCCGAAAAGAACGACGGCGGGTAACCGCGCCGCGTTGGCGGTTCGCCCACTGCCAGGCCGATTTCACGCTGGGCGCGGGCGAAACGGGTCAGGCTGTCCATCAGCAGCAGCACATTGCGCCCCTGATCGCGGTGGTATTCGGCAAGCGTGGTGGCAACAAACGCGGCCCGCACGCGCTCGGCCGCCGGGCGGTCCGACGTGGCGACCACCGCCACGGTGCGCGCGCGGGCCTGGGCGTCGAGTTGCACGTCGAGCAGCTCGCGCACTTCCCTGCCCCGCTCGCCGATCAGGCCGATCACGATCACATCGGCTTCGCTGTTGCGGATGATGCTGGCGAGCAATGAGGATTTGCCCACGCCGGGCTCACCAAAGATGCCCATGCGCTGGCCCTGGGCCAGGGTCAGCAAGCCATCGATGGAGCGGATGCCCAAGGCCATCGAACGTACGATCAACTGCCGCGAAAACGGCGCAGGCGGTTCGGCGTGCAACGGGTAGCGCTGCAAGGCCACGGTCGGTGGAATGCCGTCGCCATCGAGGAATTCGCCCATGGGGCTGATCACCCGCCCGAGCTGCGCATCGCCGACTGCCACGCCCAGGGTCTCGCCAGTGGCGGTGATTTGCGTGCGGGTCGACAGGCCTTCCATGGAACCGATGGGCGACAGAATCGCTTCGTCGCCATCAAAGCCGATCACCTCGGCGCTGAGGCTGCGACCACTGCCCGGGTCGCGCAGCTGGCACAACTCACCGATGCTCGCGCCGGCGACACTGGCGCGAAGCAACACGCCGCGAATGCTCAACACCGTGCCGTGCATGGGCCGCAGTCGCGCCTGAGCCAGGCGCTCATTCAAGCGCGGCAGCAACTGCTCAAGGTTCATGCCACGCCCTCTTCGGCGAACGGCAACAGGCTGCGGCGCAGGGTTTGCAACTGCGCTTCAAGGCCCAGTTCGACGGAACCGGCGGCGCTGCTCAGTCGCGCCTGACCGGCGCTTAACTGTTCATCGGCGTCCACGGCGATGGCCAGGCCTTCGAGCTTGAGACGCTGGCGCAAGGCGTCCACTTCAGCGGGCGCAACCCACAGGGTCAATGCCTGATCCTGACGAAACGCGCTCAACGCCTGACGCGTGCAGCGCACCACGCGGTCGGCATTGTCCAATTCACCGAGCACTTCGCGCACGATGCCCAAGGCCAAGTCGGCCAGTGACGTTTCCAGGCTACTCAAGTAGTGCTGCACCTGGGATTGAGTCTGCACGAGCAATTGCGCAACCTGCTCGGCGCCCTCTTGCCGCGCGCTTTCAAACCCTTCGGCGCGGGCGGCTTGCAGCCATTCGTCGCTGTCGGCCTTGACCTGCGCGGCCTGGTCTTTGGCCGCTTGCAGAAAGGCAAAACCCTCCGTCCACAGCGCGGCTTCTTCAGCGCGCAAGATGCGCGCGGTCGGGCGGCTCGGTAAGTCACTCATGGGGCAATGTCCTCGGCGGCAAGGCACGCGGCAGCGGCCTGAACGATCTCCAGGTCGCGGGGCAGGCGTGCGCTGTAGCCCTGGGGGAAAGCGAAACGCAAACGCAGCCAGCCCTGAAAATCGGCGTGCTGGGCGTGCAGCCAGGCGGCAACACAGCCTTGACCGTCGCGGTCGATGGCTTCGATCAGCTCGGCGGGGTCGCGCAGTAAATCCGCCGCGCCACCCAGTTGCCGCAGCGCCAGCGCTTGGCTGAACACCTCGGTCCCGAGGCCTGCGCGCAGCTCGTTGACCACGTCACGGCGAATTTCGCGGCTCAAGGTCGAGGCATGCCAGATGGCGCCGCACAACCTCGGCAGGCGGGCAAACTGTGCGTCCGACAGCAGCAACACCGGCAAGTCAGCGGCCAAGGGTGAAACAAGCTGCTCCAGCGGCGCCAACTGGTAATGGCTGACCAGCAATTTTTCCAGGCGCTGGCGAAAACGTGGCTGGGCCTGCATGGCCTGCAGCACCTGCGCCGGCAGGTCATCGGCAAAACACGCGCCCAGGCTCGGCCCGCGCACAAACTGCAAGGGCTCGGCGATCAGCCCTTGCCAGCGTTCAAAAAGGCTCATTCACCCTCCTTGAGCACGTACAGCGCCTGGGATTGGCGCCGCGCCCAGTGCTGGCGAGCCAACACACCCAGAGCGCCAAGGGCAATCAGCAACAAGCCACCAAACATGAAGCGCGCCTGGGGCACATTGTCTTCCAGCATCCACAGGCCCATAAAGCGTGCGAGTCGCGGCTGCGCGGGGTTCTGGCTGATGGCGACAGCGGCCTTGATCGCCGTCACCGAGACGCCGTCGTAGCTCAAGCCGGAGATGCCGTTGGCCACCAGCGTCTTGATTTGCGGGATCAGCGTATTGATATCGGTGCCGGGGTCGTAGCGCACCAGCACCGAGGCCGACGACGGCGAAATCACGCGTTTGAGCAGGTCATTATCCGGCAGCACTACGTGCACACGGGCGGCGACGATGCCGTCGATCTGCGACACCGAGTGCGACAGTTCTTCGCTCAGGGCATAGATCATCTGCGCCCGTTCCTGCACCGGCGACGACACCAGGCCATTGCCCTTGAACACCTCGCCCATGTTGGAAAAACTTTGCTGCGGCAGGCCAGCGTTGTCGAGCAGGGTCATGGCCTCGGCGAAGCGCTCTTCATCGACCACGACCTTGAGCTGGCCGTTGTCCTGGGTCTTGCGCTCTGCCGGGATGCCACCGCGCAGCAGCACCGCGACCATGGCGTTGGCGTCGCGCTCGCTGAGGTTGGTGTAGAGGTCGGTGTTGCACGCCTGCAACAGGCTGGCGAGCAAGCCGATCAGCAACAGGCGCAGGGCGCGGTTTGGGCTTGGCATGGCGTTATTGACCCTTGAGCAACGTGTTGGCGGAACCGGAAATCTGCGTCGCACCGCGCACCACCATCTGGGTTTCGATGGAGTAGTCGAACATCTTGCCCAGGGAATGGACGATCTGATCGACCTGTTGCTCGCCGACTTTTTTCCCCGGTTCAGCTTGCGGCGAAGCACTCGCCGTACGGATTTGCGGGGAGGCCGTCGGTGGCGCCGACGGGTTGTTGGTGAGCACGTCGGCGCGCTCGGAAAACGCCCGCGTGCGGTCAATAAAACTGTTCATGCGCTCCATCAAGCCCGAGCCGATCTGGTGCGGGCTCGCGCCTTCGGGCATGCCCTTGGCGGTATTGGCCATGTGCTCGAACAGATTCTGCGAGGCCCCGGCGGGCCCCGCGCCAGCGGACGGCGGCAAGGCCGAGGCGCCAGCGGCGAGACTGATAGTCATGGGCGTTCCCTACTCTTCGTCGTCATCGGACATGGCGTCGTTCAGCAGTTCCTGCATCTTCGGCATGATGATGAACTGACCACCGATGGTGACGGCCTGGGTGATCAACGCATCGTTGAATTCCGCGTCCGTGGTTTCCGTCGGTTTGTCGGCAGCCTTGGCGTTATCCACCGCGGCATTGAACTTGGCTTCAGGGCTGGCGCCACCCGGGGCGAGGTTGCTGTCTACGGCCGTTACAGACATGGTGCTGCTCCTTTATCAGTTGGGGGTTTCAGTACTGACTTGCGCACCGCGGAACACCCGCACACCCTGCACGCGTGCCACCGGGGCGGCCGCGCGTGTGGGTTGCAGGTGATCCACGTGCTGTTGCACCAACGCCAGGTACGGCGGTGGTCCGGACACAAATACTTCATCGCCCTCAGGGCCATTGCGCATGGACAACTGTTGGCCGAACACATCGAGGTTGTTCAGGTAGGCCTGCAACTGGTCCAGGTTCAAGGCACTGGACTTGAACAGCTTGGTGGTGATTTCGTCGCTGGTGTTGAGGTACAGCAGGTTGCCGTCGAAGTACCAGGTCAGGCCGTTGGTGCTGCACAGGGTTTGCAGAAACTCACCGGCGGTGGCCGCGCGAATGGTGCTGCGCGCCTTGCCGCGCACCTTCTCCGAGAGCACCAGCGGCACCTCGAGGTTGTGGCCGAATTCTTCCAGGGCGCTGCGTACATCCTGGTCCACCAGCACGTAGGCGTAGGGTTGGGAAAACCACGCGGGCTCTTCGGCGGCATTGGCCAAACGTGTACCGAACAGGCATAGGACGGCCATCAAAAATATGCTTACATGGCCTCCGCCTTCGCCAGACGAGTTGTGACGATGTCCAAGAATTTCCTGCTTGCCAGTACCCTGCTTCTCGCCGCCTGCTCCAGCAAACCGGCGAGCGATTCCGACAAGTCCCTGCAACTGGCCGATGGCCTGAGCAAACGCGGCGACTACGCCAGCGCGGCCGCGTTGTACGAGCGCGCTACCCGGCAACCGGGGGCCAGCCTCGACCTGTGGCTCAAGCTCGGCCAAGCCAGGCTCGACGCCAAAGACGCCCTCGGCGCCGAACGTGCCTTCCAGCAAGCCCTGGGCGTTGACGCCCACAGCGCCGACGCCCTGCTCGGCCTGGGCACTGCCCAACTGCAACTGGGCAAGACCCAACGCGCCATCACCGCCCTGGGCCAGGCGGCCGAGATCAACCACCTGCCCGTCGCCTACACCCGCCTGGGCGTCGCGCAAATTCTCAACGGCCAGGCCGCTGCAGCCCAAACCGCCTTCGCCAAAAGCCTGAGCCTCAAACCCGACGACCTCGACAACCGCTGCAACCTCGCCCTGGCCTACGCCCTCGGCGGGCAATCGCAACAAGCCCTCGACACCATCGCCCCCGTCACCCAATCGCCCCGTGCGCTGCCAAGGCATCAGCGTAATGAGCTGCTGGTGATGGTGTTGGCCGGTTACGAAAAACGGGTTGCAGGCCTGCCGCTGGATGACATCCCTGCCGCCGAGCGTGAACGGTTGATGACGGAAGCGAAGCGCATCAAGGCCATCAGCGATCCGGTGGCGCAAGCCAAGGAACTGGGTTTGGTTGACCCGAGTTGACAAACCGCTCTCCCGCTTTTGATTTGGCTTTTGATCTGCTTTGGATCTCAGTCGCCCCGTAAAACCACGCTGGCCGAACGCAGGCTTGAATCCGTGGGCAACCCGGCAGGACGCCGGGTTAGCCGCGCTGGGCCAGGGATGGCCCATCGCGGCGGCCCACGGATTCAAGCCTGCGTGCGGGCACACCGAGCCTAAGCGAGGTGCCGAGTGGTGGGGCGAAGGCCTTTTGGTTACTTTTGGGCCTTTCCAAAAGTGACCCGCTGTAAGAGCGGAACCATAGGTGGCCGTTACCACAGCAATGGATATGTACTCCGCCCCAAAAAATGTAGCGCCTGACACATAGCTTTCGCGAGCAAGCCCGCTCCCACATTTGGATTGGGGAGCATCAGGTAGATATGGGTTGGCTGGGAGGGCGCTATCGCAGGCAAGCCAGCTCCCACAGTTTGATTGGGGAGTGCCAGGTAGATTTTGGGTGGCTGGGAGCCAGCTCCCACAGTTTGACTGGGGAATGCCAGGTAGATTTGGGGTGGCTGGGAGCCAGCTCCCACAGGAGATCAGCGCAGACCCGGTCATTGCTGACCTCCGGTAGCGCCAGCCTTGGCCTCTTGCTGATCCTTACGCCGCTGCAACTGCTCCCGATCAAACCCCTCGATATACACCTGCGCCGCTCGCCCCACCGGCGCCGCCATCGCAGGCCCCGTGGCGCGGCCCTGGGTCAGGTCCTGCTTACGCTCCACCATCTGCATCAAATTCAAATTATTCGCACAGCCCAACGCCAGAGTCGGCTTGAAATCCTCGTCCAACCCAATCGTGTCGGTCGCAGGCGGCTGCTGACACTGAGTCGGCACACCATCGGCGCGAAACTCGGAGGAGTAATACACCGGCGCCAAGTGAGTCTGGCAACCCATCAGCGCCAGAGGGAGCAGCATCAACACACGCAAAACAGTCATCGCAAGCCCCTCCTCAATTCATGTAGAAACCGAACGCCCCGCCGCTGCGCGGTCCGGTGGCTGCTGCGGTAACCGGTGGCGCGTCCAATGGCGTGGCGAGGGTGCGAGCGCGCACCGGCTCCACCAGATAAGGCGTAATCAGGATCACCAGTTCAGTCTCATTGCGCTGAAAACGCTTGGAGCGAAACAGGTTGCCAAGGATCGGCAAGTCGCCCAGCAGCGGCAGTTTTTCGATGTCCTGGCTGCTTTCACGCTGGAACAGGCCCGCGATGGCGAAGGTCTGCCCGCTGCCGACTTCTACCCGTGTGTCGGCGCGGCGCACGCTGAAGGACGGCACATGGAAGTTGCCGAAATCCACGGTGCCGCCGCTGACCACGCTGCTGACTTCAGGGCGCACTTGCAGGGCAATGCGGCCGTTGGGCAAAAGGGTCGGGTTGAACAGCAGCGACACACCAAACGACTTGTATTCGATGCCCACCAGGTCACGGTTGACCGGCACCGGAATCGCCACTTCGCCGCCAGCGAGGAAGCTCGCGGTCTGGCCGGTCATGGCCGTGATGTTCGGCTCGGCAAGAATCTGCAGTACGCCGTTGGCCTGCAACGCATCCAGCATGCCGTCGATGTTCACGTTGCCGGAGCCGGTGCCTGCGGTGGCCAGGCCGCCAGCTGTGGCTGCCGCCAAGCCGCCACCGGTGATCAGGCCGAACGAGAACGTACCGTTGCTGAACATCGCATTCCAGTTCACGCCGTAGTGCAGCAGTTCGGAACGCGACACTTCGGCGAAACGCACACGCAGGTTCACTTGGGCGGAGCCTGTGTATTCAGTGGTGTTGATCGCGCTTTGAAAGCCTTGGCCCTGAGGGTTGAGCAGCGCATTCAGGTCTGTCGCTTCGGCCACCGAGCCGACGCTGCCTTTGGCAATCAGACGGTTGCCCGCGCCGGTGATCTGCGCGCGGTTACCCGGATGCAGTTCCTGCATCGGCGCGCTCACGCCCTGGGTAGCGCTGCTGACAGACAGGTTCAAGCTCGCCAGTTGCTTACCGTTTTCGCCCAGGGCGATCAGGCTGGTCGTGCCCGGCGCCTTGCCGAAGATATAAATCGTGCCCGGCGACACCACTTGCAGGTCGGCCACGTTGGGCTCGGCCACCAGCACCGACTCCACCGGCGCGACAAAATGCAGGATGCGCCCTTCGCCGGACGCCAGGTTGATCGAGCCACCGGCACCGGCGGCAATCTCCTGAGCCTGGCACACGCACGCAAACAGACTCAGCAACAGCACACAAAAACGCATCATGAGGCAGACGCCAGGGGGGTGACGGAAGCCGCGGCAGGCGCGCGGCGGTTGGAGATATCGGTGAGGCTGATGGTCACCAGCGCTTGCAGGTTGTACTCGGTGGCCAGCTCGCGGAACGACAGCACCGCCAATTCCAGCTCGCCGCGCAGCACCAGGCGACGCAGGCTGCGGCGCAGTTCCGGGTGCACCAGCAACACAGCGCTGTTGGCCTCGCGGGTGTTTTCACAGGCTTGACGCAGTTGAACAAGCAACGCGCGGCTGACGTCCTCGGGGATCAATTCACGTTGAGGTTCCTGACGGCGCAACGAGGCGCGCAATTGGTCTTCCAGGCCCGGAGCCAACACCAACGCACCAATCACTCGGTTGCGGTCGGCGTATTGATGGCTGATCTGGCGCGCCAACGCTGCACGCAAATGTTCGGCCAAACGCCCGGCGTCGGTTTCGCGGGCGCCCCACTCCACCATGGCTTCGAGCAAGGCGCGCTGGTTGCGAATGGAGACGCCTTCGCCGACCAACAGGCGGAAGGTCTCGGCGACGCGTTGCAGCGGCACCAGGCGCAAGGCTTCTTTGACCAGTTCGCCGTAGGTGGCTTCGGTGCGCTCCAGCAACAGGCGGGTTTCCTGAATGCCGAGGAAGTCGGCGGCATAGCGGCGCAGGCTGCGCTCCAGCACGCCGCGCAGCACTTCATCGGGCAACAGGAAACCGATGCCGGCGTTGCGCAAGGTCTCTTCGTGTTGACGTTCAATCCAGTGGGCGCTGCGGCCATTGAGCGGCGAATCGAATGGCAGCGTGGCGATGTCGAGCAACTGCACGTGCACCGGGTCGTCCTGCAACAGCAGGCAGTTGACCGGCATCTCGCCTTCACTCACCGGCACACCTTCCAGAGACACGCGAAAACCACCCGGCGGCGCCTTGGTTTCCATGTAGATACCCGGCACCGGCACCTCCACGCCCAGTTCGGTACGGATGTCGTGACACAAGGCTTCAACCCGCTGACGCAGCAATTGACGCGGCGCACTCTGGGACACGCCGACGCCGATGGTCAGCAACACGCGGGTGTCGGGCAACAGGTTGTCGTCCAGTTCAGCCTGAACGTCCACCACCGGTTCCGGCACTTCAGCCAACACTTCCATCTCACCCTCAGGCTGACGGGTGTGGCGGCGATACATCACAAAGGCTGCGCTGCCAAAGGCCACGGACAACCCGAGGAATACCCACGTGGGGAAGCCCGGTAGCAGGCCCACGCCGATCATGATCAAGGCCGTCAAGCCGAGCGCACGGTAGCTGGCGCCCAGTTGCTTGATGATTTCACTGCCCAGGTCGCCGGCTTCGCCATCGCTGTTCACGCGCGTCACTACGGTGCCCGCCGCCACCGAAATCAACAACGCCGGGATCTGTGCGATCAGGCCGTCACCCACGGTCAGCAGCGAGTAGGTGTGCACCGCCACGCCGAACGGCATGTCGCGCTCGATCATGCCGATCATCATGCCGCCGAGCAGGTTGACCGCCAGAATCACCAGACCGGCGATGGCGTCGCCCTTCACAAACTTCATGGCGCCGTCCATCGCACCAAACATCTGGCTTTCACGCTCCAGACGCGAGCGACGGCGACGGGCTTCGGCCTGGTCGATATCGCCGTTGCGCAGGTCGTTATCGATGCTCATTTGTTTGCCGGGCATGGCATCCAGGGTGAAACGCGCGGCCACTTCCGCCACGCGCTCGGCGCCTTTGGTGATGACCACGAACTGCGCCACGGTGATGATCAGGAACACCACCATGCCCACCACCACTTGCCCTGCGATCACGAAGTCACCGAAAGCCTTGACGATGTGGCCGGCGTCGCCGTGCAGCAGGATCAAACGGGTGGTGGTGATCGACAGCGACAAGCGAAACAACGTGCTGAGCAGAATCAGCGGCGGCAGCGCGGAGAATTCCACGGAGTGGCCGATGTAGAACGCAACGATCAGGATAAGGATACTCAGGGCGATATTGAGACCGATCAGCGCATCCACTAAATAGGTGGGCAGCGGGATGATCATCATCACAATCGCCATCAACATGAACGCGACAATAATCACGTCCGTGCGCTGCGCGGCCATGCGCGCCAGGTTGTTCAGGCGGTTGAGCAAGGTCATGCGTTGGCCCTGCGTGCTGTCAAATAGCGTTTGAAGCACTGGCGCGCTTCGTCTTTGCGCTCGCCATACCACAGCGCGCGGGCGCGCAGCAGCAACAGGCTGGCGGACTCGCCTTCCAGCGCCACCAAGCGGTCGAGGGCGCCCAGGGCGCGGGTCGCGTCACCGCTGTCGGTAAACGCCAGCACCAGCGAGCGCAGCAATACGCCGTCGCGCGGCGCGACGCTCACGGCGATCAACAGCATCACCAGCGCGCGCTGGGACTGGCCATTGCGGCGGTACAGTTCGCCGATGCCCTTGAGCAGTTGCACGGCGTCGTCGTTCTCGCGGGCCATCAGGCATGTACCTCCGAGCGTTGCTGTTCGAGATTGCGCCGTGCTTCGATCTCTTCACTGATCAAGGCATGCGCCAACGCCTTGATCTCCGGCTCGGCGTCGAGGGTCGGCAGGATGTGTTCCATCACGTGCTCCAGCAGCTCCAGGGAACGGGCGCTGCCAAACAGCAACGAGTCGACGCCGGCGGCGCTGGTGAGTTCTTCGAGGTCACTGCGCAGGGAGCGGCGACTTTGGGTCTTGCGGGTTTTCAGCACCGCTTCGAAGGCGGTGGCCTGGCGCGAGTTGACCGGGCGAATGGCTTCGACCGGTGCGCTGCGCACATCACTGGGAATTAACGGGCGGGGTTCGACTTTCATCCCAGGGCCTTAGCTAAAAAGCGTGGTCATAACGTGAAAGTGAAGCGCTCCTCGCCTCGGGCGAGAATCACTTGGTTGTTCTCGATGCGCTCCAGCACCCAGTTGTCCGCCAGGGCCGCGCCGGGGTACAGGCGCTTGCCGCTGTCGTTGATCACGTAAGGGTTGGTGCCGAACCACACGGCCTGGAAACGCACGCGCGGGCGCGCGGCATCAGCGCGCACGGCCACCTTGGGGTTGAGTACGATTTGCTGGCCGTAGCGCTGGTCGAAGGCTTGCTGCAAAGCCAGCCACTGCGGTTTTTGTGACTGTTCAAAACTGCCGACGGCGCTGAGCTGGCCGTTGCTGTTGCTGACTTTTACCGCGTCCAGGTGAGCGGCCTGAAGTTGTTGCTCCAGCCAGGCCTTGGCTTGCTCACGGGAAGTCTTTTTCACGGGTGCTGCATCGACGGCAGCGGCGACTGGGCTTTGCGGTGGGTCGTTGCGAAAGGCCAACGCACCCGCACACATGAACAGCAACACGGTCGCGACAATCCAGGGAGTGTATTTACGCGGGGCATGCGACGGTTTTTCAGCACCTTCGGGCAAGGCCAGGCTCACACTGGCCGAGCCAATGCGCAGTTGCAATGGCAGCCGCGCGCGATGCCCGCTGCCCTGGGGAATACGCACGTTGCCACCGAGCAGCACTTCGCCGCCCAGAGCCTCAACGGCCACGTGGCCGCCCTCAAAAAACCGCAGGCGCAGGTGAGAACCGGCAATGCCTGGATCGCTGAGCACAAGATCGGCCGCGAGGTCCGCGCCGATGGTGTAGACAGGCCGGTCGAGCATCAGGGAACTGCCCTGGTGCAAACCGCCGGTCACAGTCAGGGTCGGTGCGCCAATACCGGCGACCGGGCCCAAGGAAATCAAGGCTGTCATGTTTGGGTTTGCCCCCTTGAGAATCACAGGCCGCATGCACGCCTGCGTGGATCAACAACGGTGCAACGTTTTTTCAAAGCTCGGTTTTTTTCAAACGAAAACGATGGGTAAACGGGCAGCGCCGGCGCCGCCCGTTTGGCAAATCAGTTCTGCGGACGCTGTTTGGTAGCGTCAAGCTCAGCTTTTTTCGCGGTGCTGATTTCGGTGATCTTGGCCGACTTCTCGATAGCCATGTTGAAGGTCGCTTCCATCTTCGCGATAGCGTCGTCGGCGCCGCCTGCTTTTACTGGTGGGACATCAGCCATGTTCATCTCCTTGCATCGATAGGGAAGTTATTCAGTTGCGCAACAGCAAGCTGAAAGTATGCAAACCGGTGAATGCCCAAAACGTCAGACAGTGAGCCTTCGAACCGCCGTTGGTTTGCATGGGATCCATACTACTCACGATCAAAACGCCTTCGCTGTGAAAGCTTGTGAAACGTGTGAGATACAAGACGTGAAAGGTTTCGCTCAACCTGGCGTTGAGAAAATCTCATCTCGTTGACGGCATTGAACTTTTATGAAAAAAACAAAACACGAAAAAACCCAGTGTTTGCTCGGCCTTTCTACGCCACTGAGGGGAGATATTGCAGGTTGATGTCAGATTTTGAGGGGTATCCGGATCTCCGTGCGCACCATTTCCTGGATCGAGTTCACATTTTTCACTAATAGCCTTTTGCCTAACTTCCCAGATATTTCCATTTGTAACAAAAGCGACTTACTCATCGCGTTTGATAGCACGGCGCGAACGACCTTAATGCCTTCGAGCAACTAATTTCAAACAACCGATTAGTGCAGTTGCACTAATAGCCGGAACTGTTAGTTGGCACGCGCTTATATAGGAAAGAACCTGGAGCTTAATAAGCGACATCTTCATCCTCTCTGGCAGCCTGGCCCAAAAGGGAGCCGCGCCACGCTGTTTTTCCAACGCGAAAAGGTTTAATCACATGACGTACTCGACTCGCAGCCACTTCAACGATGACGCTTGCCTTGAGATTCACTTCGGCCCGTTCCGCCTGCTGCCACAACGTCGTCTGCTTCTCAAGCACGGGCAACCCGTGGCCCTGGGCAATCGCGCCCTGACCCTGCTCCTCGCGCTCGCCTCGCGGCCCGGCGAGCTGATGAGCAAAACCGAGTTGCTCGACATTGCCTGGTCCAAACGGGTGGTGGAAGAATGCAACTTACGCACGCAGATCAGGGCGATCCGACGCGCCTTGGGCGACGATGACTCGTTCTACATCGCCACGGCCGCAGGCCAGGGCTACCGGTTTGTCGCGCCCACCTGGTTTGAGCGTGCGCCGGCGCCTGCGGTGAAAGAGCCAGTGTTGCTCGGCGTGTATGGCTGCCGACACTGCCGCGACGCCGCCATGATGCCGCTGCTTGCGCCCATGCAGCCGGTGCGGATGGATATGCAAAACAGTTGATCTGCCTGGCACATTGGGCGGCGGTGAGCGCCTGGTGTGTGGGGTGATCTAACAGCCAACCTCAATCAAATGTGGGAGCTGGTTGCCAGCTCCCACAATTTTAGAGTGCTGGTGTAACGGCAACAGCGCTCAAATCCAGATGCCCATCTTTCAGTGGTGGGCACCAGTAATACCCACCGGTCAACGGTTTGCTGATGCGATACAACCCGTCGACAATCCCATCCTCCAACCCGCTCATGCGCCGCAACTGCGCTTCAAACGCATCAAACGAATGGCCAAACGCAAGAAACATCAACCCCGCCTGACCATTCTCCGCCCACGGCATGGAACGTCGAACCACAAAGGCTTCTGGGGTAAAGCTTTCCTGGGCCGTTCGCTTGGTGTGCGCGGACTCCGGCGCGTCGTCCAACTCTTCGTTATCACCATGGCGACGACCAATGATGTGGTCGCGCTCCTGGGCGGGCAACGCGGCAAAACCGTCAAGGTCGTGCTGCCATTGCTGGATCGCGGCGAAACTGGCACCGCTGTCGGTCAACGCGGCGTCCACGGCGGCACTGTCGTGGGGGTTCTCAGTGCCGTCTTCGTAATCGGTCAGGTCAAAGCCGGTCTTGTAGCGAAAGCCTTCGGTCATCTGTACCAGGCGAAACGCCGGCGCCAGAGCCTTTTCAACTGCGCGGCTGCGCAACAGCAGCTCACCACGATCCACACCGTGCAGCCACACCCACAACGCCTGCTGGGTCGACGGGTTGTGCGCGCCCGGCGCACTGACGGCGGGGAATGCACGCAGCCCTTCAACCTGCGCGCCCAACGCGTTTACCAGCGGCTCACCCAAACCCACCACTGCGGCCGAATCCGTCAGGTGCACCAGCGCGTCCAACGCGGCGGGGACAGCTGCGAGCACATCAACGGCGAAAAACAGATGGCGTGCCTGCAACGGCACCGGTGCGGCAAGAATGCCCGGCTGGTAGTGACTCATGTGAACTCCTTCAAGAAAGCCGCGCAGTTTATCCCGAAGAGCCCGCCGTGCGCAGGAGAAAGCGCACAGGCCTTGCCATAGAGCCCTGTGTTGGGTGACTCTCTAGTCATGTTTTGCAACTATTCTTGGGGTAACGACATGACCACCAGCGACTTGCTCGCCCAGCTGTTTCCCACCTGCGCCGCCGACATTCCCGAACAGTTCCGCCTGGCAGCGCCTATTGAACAGCGTGATTACCTGGTCGATGGCCAGTTGCAAGTGTGGAACGGCCCATTGGCCACCGTGCAAAGCCCGGTACAACTGGGTGATGAACGCGTGCATATCGGCAGCACGCCGCTGCTGGATGCCGAGACCGCCCTTACTGCCCTCGACGCCGCCGTGCGCGCCTACGACCGGGGCCAGGGTGAATGGCCGACGATGCGCGTGGCCGACCGCATCCAGCACGTGGAAGCCTTTTTGCGGCGCATGCGCGAACAACGCGATGCGGTGGTCAAGCTGCTGATGTGGGAGATCGGCAAGAACCTCAAGGACTCGCAGAAAGAATTCGACCGCACCTGCGACTACATCACCGACACCATCAATGCCCTCAAGGAACTCGACCGCCGCTCCAGCCGTTTCGAGCTGGAGCAGGACACCCTCGGCCAAATCCGCCGCGTACCGCTGGGCGTGGCGCTGTGCATGGGCCCTTACAACTACCCGCTGAACGAGACCTTCACCACGCTGATCCCGGCATTGATCATGGGCAACACGGTGGTGTTCAAGCCGGCCAAGCTCGGCGTGTTGTTGATTCGCCCGTTGCTGGAAGCGTTCCGCGACAGCTTCCCGGCAGGCGTGATCAACGTAATTTACGGCAGCGGCCGTGAAACCGTCAGCGCGCTGATGGCCAGCGGAAAGATCGATATTTTTGCGTTTATCGGCACCAACAAGGCTGCCAGCGACCTGAAAAAACTGCACCCAAAACCCCATCGCCTGCGCGCAGCGCTCGGCCTGGACGCGAAAAACCCAGGCATCGTGCTGCCCGAAGTCGACTTGGACAATGCCGTGAGCGAAGCCGTGACCGGCTCGCTGTCATTCAACGGCCAGCGCTGCACCGCGCTGAAAATCCTGTTTGTGCATGAAGACGTGGTCGACAGCTTCATCGAGAAATTCAACAAGAAGCTGGCGACGCTCAAGCCCGGCATGCCCTGGGAAGACGGCGTGTCGCTGACCCCGCTGCCGGAAGTGGGCAAGGTGGATTACCTCAACGCGCTGGTGGCCGATGCTGCGCTGTATGGCGCCAAAGTGGTGAATGACAATGGCGGCAGCAGCCGTGGCTCGTTTTTCTACCCGGCAGTGTTGTACCCGGTGAACCCGCAGATGCGCGTGTACCACGAAGAACAGTTTGGCCCAGTGGTGCCCATCGTGCCGTACCGCGACCTGGACAGCGTGATCGAGTACGTGCTGGATTCGGACTTCGGCCAGCAACTGAGCATCTTCGGCACCAATGCCGTGGAAGTTGGGCGGCTGGTGGATACGTTCGCCAACCAGGTCGGCCGCATCAACATCAACGCCCAGTGCCAGCGCGGGCCGGACACGTTCCCCTTCAACGGGCGCAAGAACTCGGCCGAGGGCACGCTGTCAGTGCATGACGCCTTGCGCGTGTTTTCGATCCGCACCCTGGTGGCGACCAAGTTTCAGGAGAGCAACAAGGCGCTGGTCAGCGACATCCTGCGCAACCGCGACTCAAGCTTCCTCACAACCGACTACATCTTCTGAAGTGTGGGAGCTGGCTTGCCTGCTCCCACAAAAGCCAGCGCCTGCAGTAAATCTTATTCACCCTGACCACCGAGGCCCTTTTAATAACGATGAACCTGCCCCTCTTCGCCCGGCGCCTGCTGCGCCCCCTACTCGATCCCTACCGCCGCTACCGCCACGCCAAGCTGATCCACGCCGTGCGCGTGTCCATCGGCTTGCTGGCCACTATCCTCCTCACCACCGGCATCAACCTGCCCCACGGTGAGTGGGCCTCGGTGACCATGCTGATCGTGATCGGCGGCTTGCAACACCACGGCAACATCGGCAAAAAAGCCGTGGAGCGCGCTTACGGCACCCTGATCGGCGCCAGCGTCGGCCTGGCGATCGTGGCGCAACAGGCCTACCTGGGCCAACCGCTGGTGACCTATTTGCTGATGTCCATCGTGTGCGGGTTCTTCTCCTACCACGCCATCGGCAAAGGCGGCTACATCGCGTTGCTGTCGGCGATCACTGTGTTTATCGTCGCCGGCCACGGCGACAACCCGCTATCGGACGGCTTGTGGCGCACCGTCGACATCCTCATCGGCATCGCCCTGGCCCTGGCCTTCTCGTTCGCCCTGCCGCTGTATGCCGTGTACTCGTGGCGCTACAACCTGGCCAGCGCCCTGCGCGACTGCGCGGCGATTTACAGCCGCATCATCAGCGGCCAGTCAGTCACCGACGATGAACACCTCAAGCAGCTCAACCGACTGAACGCGGCCATGCTGCAATTGCGTTCGTTAATGCCGTCGGTGTCCAAGGAAGTGAGAATTTCCATGACGGAGCTGGATGCCATCCAGCGGCATTTGAGGATGTGCATCAGCACGCTGGAGATTCTGGGCAATACCCGGCCGGACCCACGGGATGAGCAGGCGATGGCAAGGATGCAGATGATGTTGAAGGCCGAACACCGGCAGATTCGGGTGCAACTGGTCGGCATGGCGCGGGCGTTGAAGTCTGGCGTGACGGAGCGGTTGGAGCGGCCGAGCGCAGTGGGAAGTGGTGAGCCAATCCTGGATACGCCGGTTTACAGCGCGCTGGATGGGTATCGGTTGTTGACGCTACAGCTGGCAGCGAATGTGGAAGGTATGCGCCAGCGACTGGCCAAAAGTGCCGGACATTGGAAGATCTAGGAGATGGCCTTTCGCCGCGTTTACACCCGTCTTTACTTTCATAGTTTCTCTTACATATTTTTCACGCTTTATTCACATTCAGAGACGTAGGGTAGAGCCTCATCCGTTACAAACGTTGCACATCAAGCCCGCCGCCCCAGCGGGCTTTTTTTTGCCTGGGGTTTAGAGCGGGCTTGTTGTGGCGAGCGGGGCTGTCGTGGCGAGCGGGCTTGCCCCGCGTTGGGGTGCGCAGCGCCCCCAGTGAAGACGAATGCGGTGTATCAGGCACTCTTTGGCGGCGGGTTTTGGGGCTGCTGCGCAGCCCAACGCGGGGCAAGCCCGCTCGCCACAACAAGCCCGCTCGCCACGACAGCCCCGCTCGCCACAAGGAAGTCTGCATGCCATAAGGGCGCTGCATCAGCTAGAGATGTGCAAGTTTGGCGGCCAGCGCCTTGGCTTGAATCGCCACATCCGTCACTGCGGTACTTTCCCACCATACTCCGCGCAACGGCGGGCCCATGGCAAACAACCGGTGACTCACCCGACCTTGAGCATCCACCAACGCCCCCGATGTATCTGCCGCAATCCCCAGCGCCAGCGGCCCAGGCTGGATCAACCCGCGCTTGAGCAACTGCTGCGGCAACGGCTTGGCGACGCGGCGCCAGTCGTACTCAATGCCGCTGGAGTTGATCAGCGCCGCGCCCGACACCTCAACCATCGCCTGCTCGCCGCGATGACGCAGACGGATACGTACCCCCTCCTGCGAAGGCACCAAGCCCTTGAACGACGCCGCCTGAACCCGCAACCGTCCCTCCCCCTGCAAGCGCGCCACCAGCTGCGCGCTCAACGGCGGCGAGCGATGGTGATGGCTTTCCCACCACGGCCGCACATGGCGCACGAACTGGCGCTTTTCACGCTCACTGGCCTGGCTCCACAAGCGCCCAATGTGCGCCCGCACGGTGTCCAGCGGCGCTTGCCAATCAATACCCTGCGCCTGCGCAAAGCGGCATTGCCGACGCACTTCACGCAACAGTTGCCGAGGGCTGCGCACGCTGTGGTCCTCGGCCAGAAAATCCACCCAGCTCGGCGGCTGCCGTCGCACGTGGGGCAGCAAGCCGTGGCGTGAAAAAATCTCGATCGGCCCGCGATGGCCCGCTTGTTCCAGGGACACCACAGCATCCACCATAGTCAGCCCGGAACCGATGATCAGCACCGTCGCCTGTGGGTCGATATGGGCCATGGCCTTGACGTCCCACGGGTCCACCGCCGCCGCGTTCAAGCCGCTGGATTCGGTCTGTGGCGTGCGCGCCGCCGGAAACATACCGGTGGCCAATACCGCGTAAGCGCCACGCAATTGCTCGCCGTTATCAAGGGTCACAAACGTGGACGTCTCGTCCACCTGCAGATCGACCACCTCGGCGCGCACGTGCTCGACGGTGGACGCGGATAACGCTTTGGCTTGCGCCAAACGCTGCTGGGCATACACACCAAAAATCCCGCGCGGCGGGAACAGTTCGCTGATCGGCACAGGTTGCTCAAAAGACTCGGGCCAACCGCCAGCGCCGATGTAGTCGGTGAGCCATTGGGTCAGGTCGTCGGCGTTGTCCGGGTCAACGCTCATGCGCGCGGCGTTGCCGTTCAAGGTGTGGCCCAGTTCGACCGCGCTATAGGCCTCGCCACGGCCAAGTTCGGCGCGCGGTTCGATCACCAGAATATGCCGCTGCCCAGGCAGGCGCAGCAATTGCACCGCCAGCATCGTGCCGCTCAGGCCGCCACCGATGATCAGCACATCAGCGTTGCGGATGGATTCAGTCATGCAGGTTCGCCCTTACTGTTTACCCAGGTAAATATCATGCAGATCGCCCCGCGCCAACGGTTCAGCGGCGCTGCCACTCAAGGCCACCCGCCGAGTATCCAGCGTAAAGCGGTCCGCTGGCGGGATTATTTGGATCAGCACACGGCCAGCTCCCACAGTGACCGAGGTGTTTCAGTTAGAGCGTGGTGGCCTTGAGGTCGCGGTAGCTCGCACCGGGGTGATGGGCGCCCAAGCGTGCGCCGTCGCCAAACAGCTTCTCGCGCAACGTGCCCTGGGCGTATTCGGTCTTGTACACGCCACGCTTTTGCAGCTCGGGCACCAGCAGGTCAACGGCGTCGACAAAGGTTTCATGGGTCAGCGCATAAGCGAGATTGAAACCGTCCACGTCGGTCTCTTCAATCCACTCCTGCAATAGGTCCGCCACGGTTTGCGGGCCGCCCACGAACAGCGGCCCAAAGCCGCCGATGCCCACCCAATCGGCCAGTTCGTTCGGCGTCCAGACCTTGTTCGGATCGGCCGTGGAGAACGCTTCCACCGCCGACTGGATGGCGTTGGTGTGCACGTGTTTGAGCGGCTCATCCGGCTTGAACTGGCTGAAATCGATACCGGTCCAGCCGGAGATCAGCGCCATCGCGCCTTCGTAGCTGACGTAGGCTTTGTAGTCGTCGAACTTGGCTTTGGCCTGTGAGTCGGTCTCGCCGACGATCACCGTCTGCAAGTTGAAAATCAGGATTTTCCTCGGATCACGCCCCGCTTCGGCGGCGCGACGGCGGATATCGGCGACGGTCTTTTTCAACAGCACCTTGGACGGGGCGGCAACGAACACACACTCGGCCTGCTCGGCGGCGAATTGCTTGCCACGGCTGGATGCACCGGCCTGATACAGCACCGGCGTGCGCTGCGGCGAGGGCTCGCACAGGTGAATGCCGGGCACCTGGAAGTGCTTGCCGACGTGGCGGATCTCGTGGATTTTGCTCGGGTCGCTGAAGATCCGGCGTTCGCGGTCGCGCAGCACGGCGCCCTCTTCCCAGCTGCCTTCCCAGAGTTTGTAGCAAACTTCCAGGTATTCCTCGGCGTAGTCATAGCGCGCGTCGTGTTCGGTCTGGGCTTTCTGGCCGAGGTTTTTCGCGCCGCTTTCCAGGTAGGAGGTGACGATGTTCCAGCCGATGCGGCCTTTGGTCAGGTGATCAAGGGTCGAGAGGCGGCGCGCGAACGGATACGGATGTTCGAATGACAATGAAGCCGTCAGGCCAAACCCCAGGTGTTCGGTGACCAGCGCCATCGGCGCGATCAGCGACAGCGGGTCGTTGACCGGCACTTGCGTGGCCTGGCGAATCGCCGCGTCACCGTTGCCGTTGTACACGTCGTAGATGCCCAGCACGTCGGCGATGAACAGGCCGTCGAACTTGCCGCGCTCAAGGATTTTAGCCAGGTCGGTCCAGTATTCCAGGTCCTTGTACTGCCACGAACGGTCGCGCGGGTGCGCCCACAAGCCGGGAGATTGGTGGCCAACACAGTTCATGTCGAAGGCATTCAAGCGGATTTCACGGGACATCAAAGCACTCCGTTGAGGTGGTAGTTGCCGACAACCCTGTATTTGTCGCGCAGCGGGTCATCCAGCGTCGGCGGCAGCGCGGTGCGCTGGCCGGTCAATTCGAATTCGGTGGCACTGGCAAACAGCAAGGCTTCGGCAGCGGCGATGTGCGCTTCGGTGGCGGCGACCAGGCTGGGGTGAGTTTCGGCGCGTTCCAGCAAGGCGGCGGCTACATCGACGCGGATCTGCCAATCGCCGAAGCGGCTGATCACGTAAGGGTCGTCGCTTGTCTCGACGTGGCGGCGGGTGCTGTCCAGCAGTTGGCGCGCGAGGTTTAGTGCAGTCATGGCAAGCTCCTCAGTTCCAGGCGTGGCGCGCAGGCTTCACGCCGTTGAGCACGAAGTTGCCGATCAGGTGGTATTTCCAGCGGGCCGGGTCGTGCAGGGTGTGGGTGCGTGCGTTGCGCCAGAAACGGTCGAGGTTGTGTTTGCCGGTGACCGAGCGGGTACCGGCCAGTTCGAACAGTTTGCTGCTGGCGAGCAACGCGGTTTCGGCGGACAACACCTTGGCCTGGGCGACGACAAAGGACGCGTTGGCCACCGTGTCTTCATTTGGCTCGGCGAGGGCCAGGTCCACGGCCTTGCCGGCTTTGGCGAGGATGGCTTCGGTGCCGTGCACGCGCCACTGCAGGTCGCCAATCGCGGCGATGGTGAACGGGTCTTGCCAGCCGTGATCCTGTTGGCTGTCGATCCACGGGCGCGCCTGGCGGGCGTAGATCTTGGCCTGTTCAAGGGCGCCGACGGCGATGCCGGTGTCGACCGCCGCCTGGATGATTTGCGAGATCGGGCCATTGGCGGTGGGTTGGTCGAATGCCTGGTGCGCGGGGATCACCGCGCTCAGGGGCACGCTGACGCCGTCGAGGGTCACGCCGCCGCTGGCGGTGGTGCGCTGGCCAAAGCCGTCCCAACTGTCGACAACGTTTAGGCCCGGAGCATCGCGTTCGACGAAGGCGATAAACGCCTGGCCGTTTTCGTTATTACCGACAGTGGGCACGATATGGGCGAACAACGCGCCGGTGCAGTAGAACTTCTCGCCATTGATTTGCGCGGTGTCGCCGTGGACGCGAATTTGTGTGTCGAAGGTGCCGGCGTTTTTGCTTTTGGCTTCGGAGAAGGCGTTGCCGAACCGGTAGCCTTGCAGGACCTTGCCGAAGTAATCCTGCTTTTGCTGCTCCGTCGCGGTCTGCAGGAGGATGTCCACCACGCCGAGATGGTTTTGCGGAATTTGCCCTAAAGACGGGTCGGCGGCGGAGATCAATTTGATCACCTCGGCCACGGTCACGTAAGACACCTCGGCGCCGCCGTAGGCTTTGGGAACGGTGATGCCCCACAGGCCACTGGCGGAAAATTCGTCGAGTTCAGCCACCGGCAGGCGGCGCTCGCGGTCGCGCTCGCTGGCGTCGACCGCAAAACGCGCAGCTAACCGCGTGGCAACCTCGATGGCTTCGGCGTCCGAGCGGATGATATGGGCAGGGTGTTGAGGGTGGGCTGACATGGGCCGACTCCAGGCTCCGAATGAGATAACGGAGTGATTGCAGGAGTCGTGCCCGATTTTAATAAGCAATAAAATCAGAGGGTTGCGGTGAATACAGTGCGCTTATTCGCGTGTTAAACCAGCAAAGTGTCGATCCACTGTTGCGGGGCGAACAGTTAGATCACCACATTGCGCACGAAGCGCACCGCCACCTCGCCGTCATTGCGATAGCCGTGGGCGTGAAGGCTGGCGAACATAAAGAACTCACCGGCGGCGACGTGTTTTTCGTCGCCATCGACGATCAGGGTCAGGCTGCCTTCGAACACAAACAGCTGCACGCTCCAGCCTACCGGGTCCGGCTCGGGGCTGTAGCGATCACCCGGCTCCAGGCGCATTTCCCACAATTCCACTTCACGCCTGGCATTGGCCCTGGCCAGCAATACGGCTTTGCTGCCGGGAATATCGCCAGCCCACGCCAGTTCGTTGATGCGGCTGTGATCGGGCGCGTCCGGGGCCTGGATCAGGTCGCTGAACGCCACGTTCAGGGCCTCGGCAACGCGATCCAGGGTGGACAGGCTGACATTTTTCTCGCCCGCCTCGATGGCCACCAGCATGCGCCGGCTGACGCCGGATTTTTCCGATAGCGCGGTTTGGCTCAGGTCCGCAGCATGGCGCAGCCGACGGACATTCTGGCTCACGTGTTGCAGGACCGAAGCCCGTTGTGGATTTTCTTTGTGCACTATATTGCTCAATGGGTGGGTGTGCGCAGTATACTGCCCAGCGTGCGGCGCATTGTGCGGTCCGTGCCTTTCCCTTGCAAGACCGAGCCGCCATGACTGCCCCGAACTCCCCTTCGCGTTTCAACCGTTTCAGCAAAGCCGAATGCATCCTGGTGGTGATCACGATGATCTGGGGCGGCACCTTTTTGCTGGTGCAGCACGCCATGACCGTCAGCGGGCCGATGTTTTTTGTGGGCCTGCGGTTTGCCGCAGCGGCGGTTGTGGTGGGCTTCTTTTCCTTGCGCACCCTGCGCGACCTGACGCTGTTTGAATTGAAGGCCGGCGTGTTTATCGGCGTGGCGATCATGTTTGGCTATGGCCTGCAGACGATTGGCTTGCAAACCATCTTGAGCAGCCAGTCGGCGTTTATCACCGCGCTCTACGTGCCGTTTGTGCCTCTGCTGCAATGGATGGTGCTGGGCCGTCGCCCGGGGTTGATGCCGAGCATTGGCATCATGCTGGCGTTTGCCGGGCTGATGCTGTTGACCGGGCCTGCGGGCGCTTCGCTGAATTTCAGCCCCGGCGAAATCGCTACGTTGATCGGCGCAATCGCCATTGCAGCCGAGATTATTTTGATCAGTGCATTTGCCGGGCAGGTCGATGTGCGCCGGGTGACGGTGGTTCAACTGGCCACGGCGTCGGTGCTGTCATTCATGATGGTGGTGCCGATGGGCGAGCGGTTGCCGGGGTTCTCGTGGCTGCTGCTGTTCAGCGCGGTGGGCCTGGGCTTGACCAGTGCGGTGATTCAGGTGGCGATGAACTGGGCCCAGCAGAGTGTTTCGCCAACGCGGGCCACGTTGATTTATGCCGGGGAGCCGGTGTGGGCTGGCGTGGTCGGGCGGATTGCCGGCGAGCGTTTCCCGCCGATTGCGATGCTGGGGGCCGCGTTGATTGTGGCGGCGGTGATTGTGAGTGAGATGAAAACCAAGGCGCAGAAGGCTGTTGAACTGCAGGATGCGTTGGAACAGGAGCGTCAGGGCTGAGGTCCGAGTGCTGTGGCGCCCGTTGGATCGCTATCGCGGGCAAGCCCGGCTTCCACAGGGAACGGTCAGCTCTGAAACACCTGCATATAGGAAGTTTCGGCCTACCTTGTAGGATCCTGCCACATCTTGCCGTTTGGTGATCGAGAAAGCGGCACGTATGATGCATCCCAAACTCCCGCAGATTAGAAGCCTATGTCCCTGATAGTTCTACTGCTTCTGCCTTTTATCGGCAGCTGTCTGGCGGCCTTGCTGCCGCACAATGCACGTAACACCGAATCCCTGCTCGCCGGCCTGGTGGCGCTGATCGGCACCGTTCAAGTCGCCCTGCTCTACCCCCAGATCGCCCACGGTGGCGTGATCCGCGAAGAATTCATGTGGTTGCCCAGCCTTGGGCTGAACTTCGTGTTGCGCATGGACGGGTTCGCCTGGCTGTTCTCGATGCTGGTGCTCGGCATCGGTACGCTGGTGGCGCTGTATGCGCGCTATTACATGTCGCCGGACGACCCGGTGCCGCGCTTCTTTGCGTTTTTTCTGGCCTTCATGGGCGCCATGCTCGGGCTGGTGATCTCCGGCAACCTGATCCAGATCGTGTTCTTCTGGGAACTGACCAGCCTGTTTTCATTCCTGCTGATCGGTTACTGGCACCACCGCGCCGACGCACGGCGCGGTGCGTATATGGCCCTGATGGTCACCGGCGCCGGGGGCTTGTGCCTGCTGGCGGGCGTGATGCTGCTGGGGCATATCGTCGGCAGCTACGACCTCGACCAGGTGCTGGCGGCGGGCGATCAGATTCGCGCGCATTCGCTGTACCCGGTGATGCTGGCGTTGGTGCTGATCGGCGCCTTGAGCAAAAGCGCGCAGTTCCCGTTCCATTTCTGGCTCCCCCACGCAATGGCGGCGCCGACGCCGGTTTCAGCCTATTTGCACTCGGCCACGATGGTGAAGGCCGGCGTGTTCCTGCTGGCCCGCCTGTGGCCGTCGCTGTCCGGCAGCGAAGAATGGTTCTGGATCGTCGGCGGCGCCGGCGCTATTACCCTCCTCCTCGGCGCTTACTGCGCCATGTTCCAGAACGATCTAAAGGGCCTGCTGGCCTACTCCACCATCAGCCACCTTGGCCTGATCACCTTACTGCTGGGCCTGAATAGCCCGCTGGCCGCCGTCGCTGCGGTGTTCCATATTCTCAACCACGCCACCTTTAAAGCCTCCTTGTTCATGGCGGCGGGCATCATTGACCACGAGAGCGGCACGCGGGATATCCGCAAGCTCAGCGGTCTGGTGCGGTTGATCCCGTTTACGGCGACGTTGGCGATGGTTGCCAGCGCCTCGATGGCGGGTGTGCCATTGCTCAACGGCTTCCTGTCCAAGGAGATGTTTTTCGCCGAAACCGTGTTTATTTCGTCGACAGCCTGGGTAGAAATCGCCCTGCCCGCCATTGCGACCATCGCCGGCACGTTCAGCGTGGCCTACGCGCTGCGCTTTACGGTCGATGTGTTCTTCGGCCCCGCCGCCACAGACTTGCCGCACACCCCGCATGAGCCGCCGCGCTGGATGCGTGCGCCGGTTGAATTGCTGGTGTTCACCTGCCTGCTGGTGGGGATTTTCCCGGCCCAGGTGGTCGGTTCAATCCTCGCCGCTGCTGCCTTGCCAGTGGTGGGCGGCGTGCTGCCCGAATACAGCCTGGCCATCTGGCACGGCTGGAACGCGCCGATGATCATGAGCCTGGTGGCCATGTGTGGCGGCGTGGTGCTGTACCTGATGCTGCGCAAGCAACTCAAGCGCGGCCGCTTCAAATACCCGCCGATCATCAGCTACTTCAATGGCAAGCGCATGTTCGAGCGCTGCCTGGTGGTGATGATGCGCGGCGTGCGCAAGATCGAAAAACGCATGAGCACCAAGCGCCTGCAAACCCAGTTGTTCCTGCTGGTACTGGCGGCGGTGATCGCCGGGTTGATCCCCATGCTCAACAGCGGCCTCAGCTGGGGCGACCGGCCGAAGATTCCGGGCTCCATCGTGTTCGTGACCCTCTGGGTGCTGGCAATCGCATGCGCCCTCGGCGCCGCCTGGCAAGCCAAGTACCACCGGCTGGCAGCCCTGACCATGGTCAGTGTGTGCGGGCTGATGACCTGCATCACCTTCGTGTGGTTCTCGGCGCCGGACCTGGCGCTCACGCAATTGGTGGTCGAAGTGGTCACCACCGTGCTGATCCTGCTGGGCCTGCGCTGGCTGCCACGGCGGATCGAAGAAGTCTCGCCATTGCCGGGCTCGCTGCGCAAGGCGCGCATTCGCCGCCTGCGCGACTTCCTGCTGTCCACCGTGGTCGGCGGCGGCATGGCGTTGCTCTCTTACGCGATGCTGACGCGCCAGACGCCCAACGACATTTCCTCGTTCTACCTGAGCCGCGCGCTGCCCGAAGGCGGCGGCAGCAATGTGGTGAACGTGATGCTGGTGGACTTCCGGGGTTTCGACACCCTCGGCGAAATCACCGTGCTCGGCGCCGTGGCACTGACCGTGTACGCCTTGCTGCGGCGCTTCCGCCCGTCCAGGGAAAGCATGCAACTGCCCGCACAACAGCGCCAACTGGCGCAGGACGTGGCGACCGATTTGGTCAACCCGCGCCAGGCCAGCGATACCGCGCTGGGCTTCATGATGGTACCGGCGGTGCTGGTGCGCCTGCTGCTGCCGATTGCGCTGGTGGTGTCGTTCTACCTGTTTATGCGCGGCCACAACCAACCGGGCGGTGGTTTCGTCGCAGGCTTGGTGATGTCGGTGGCGTTTATCCTGCAATACATGGTCGCCGGTACGCAGTGGGTCGAGGCGCAGATGAGCCTGCGGCCGATGCGCTGGATGGGCTTCGGCTTGCTTTCAGCCACGCTGACCGGGCTCGGCGCGCTGTTTGCCGGGTACCCGTTCCTCACCACCCATACCTGGCATTTCAGCCTGCCGGTGCTGGGTGACATCCATATCGCCAGCGCCTTGTTCTTCGACGTCGGCGTGTACGCCATGGTCGTCGGCTCGACGCTGCTGATGCTCACCGCCCTCGGTCACCAATCCGTGCGGGCGCACAAACCGAGCAACCAGGCCAAAGCCGTTGCCGCTACGGAAGGAGCCGCCTGATGGAAGAAGTCATCGCAATTGCCATTGGGGTCCTGGCGGCCTCCGGCGTCTGGTTGATCCTGCGGCCACGGACCTTCCAGGTCGTGATGGGCCTGTGCCTGTTGTCATACGGGGTCAACCTGTTCATTTTCAGCATGGGCAGCCTGTTCATCGGCAAAGAGCCGATCATCAAGGACGGCGTGCCGCAAGACTTGCTCAACTACACCGACCCCTTGCCCCAAGCCCTGGTGCTGACGGCCATCGTGATCAGCTTTGCCATGACCGCCTTGTTTCTGGTGGTGCTGCTGGCCTCCCGTGGCCTGACCGGCACCGACCATGTAGACGGCCGGGAGCCCAAGGAATGAATTGGGTCAACCAACTGATCGTCGCGCCAATCCTGCTGCCGCTGCTGACCGCCGGCCTGATGCTGATGCTCGGCGAAAAGCGCCGGCCGCTTAAGGCTCAGATCAATCTGGTCTCGAGCATGCTGGGCCTGGGTATCGCGATTCTGCTGCTGTACTGGACGCAAAAAGGCGGCCCCGGCTCGATTGGCGTGTACCTGCCCGGCAACTGGCAAGTGCCGTTCGGCATTGTGCTGGTGGTCGACCAATTGTCGGCACTGATGCTGGTGCTGACCGGGGTCATCGGCGTGAGCGCGCTGCTGTTTGCCATGGCGCGCTGGGACCGTGCGGGCACCAGTTTTCACGCGTTGTTTCAGATTCAGATGATGGGGCTGTACGGCGCCTTCCTGACCGCTGACCTGTTTAACCTGTTCGTGTTTTTCGAAGTGCTGCTGGCCGCGTCCTATGGCCTGATGCTGCACGGCTCGGGCCGCGCGCGGGTGTCGTCGGGGCTGCATTACATCGCGATCAACCTGCTGGCCTCGTCGCTGTTTCTGATTGGCGCGGCGATGATCTACGGCGTGACCGGTACACTGAACTTTGCTGACCTGGCGCTGAAAATCCCGCTGGTGCCTGAGGCCGACCGCGGCCTGTTGCACGCCGGTGCGGCGATTCTGGCCACGGCATTCCTGGCCAAAGCCGGCATGTGGCCGCTGAACTTCTGGCTGGCGCCCGCCTATTCCTCGGCCAGTGCGCCGGTGGCGGCGATGTTCGCGATCATGACCAAGGTCGGCGTGTACACCGTGCTGCGCCTGTGGACGCTGCTGTTCTCCGGCCAGGCCGGTGCCTCGGCGTTGTTCGGCGGCGACTGGCTGGTGTACGGCGGCATGGCGACGATTATTTGCGCGGCACTGGCGATGATCGCAGCCCAGAGGCTGGAGCGTATGGCCAGCCTGAGCATTCTGGTCTCGGCCGGAATTTTGCTGTCTTCAGTCGGTTTTGCTCAACCGAGCCTCACCGCTGGCGCGTTGTTCTATCTGGTCAGTTCCACCCTGGCATTGAGCGCGTTGTTCCTGTTGGCCGAGCTGATCGAGCGTTCGCGCTCAGCCAACGATTTGCCGCTGGATGAGGAAATCGATGCGCTGCCCAAAGCCATGGAATCCCTGCACCCGCGTCCCGGCGTGAACCTTGATGACGAACAGAAAGCCGTCGTCGGCCAGGTGATTCCGTGGACCATGGCGTTCCTCGGCTTGAGCTTTGTGGCCTGTGCACTGCTGATTATCGGCATGCCGCCGTTGTCCGGGTTTATCGGCAAGCTCAGCCTGTTGAGTGCGCTGATCAACCCAATGGGCCTGGGCAATGCGGTGGATGAGCCGATCCGCCCTGCCGCGTGGGGCCTTGTGGCGCTGCTGATCCTCTCCGGGCTGGCCTCGCTGATCGCCTTCGCGCGCCTGGGGATCCAGCGTTTCTGGACCCCGGAAGAGCGCCCATCGCCCCTGCTGCGCCGTTATGAGTGCGTGCCGATCTTCTTCCTGCTCGGCCTCAGCGTGCTGCTGACGTTCAAGGCCGAACCGTTGATGCGCTACACCCAGGGCGCCGCCCAGAGCCTGAACAACCCCGAGAACTACGTGATGGCCGTCATGGCAACACGCCCGGTGCCAAGCCCTGAAGCCAAGGCCGCCGCGCTGGAGGTGCAGCCATGAAGCGCCTGTTTCCTGCCCCATGGTTGTCGCTGGCATTGTGGCTATTGTGGCTGGTGCTGAACCTGTCCATGAGCCCCGGCAACCTGTTGCTCGGTGCACTGCTGGGCTTGCTTGCGCCGCTGCTGATGGCGCCGCTGCGGCCTTTGCCGATCCGCATTCGTCGCCCTGGGGTGATTATTCGTCTGTTCTTCCGGGTGGGGCGTGACGTGATCATCTCCAACCTCGCCGTGGCCTGGGGCATCCTGACCTGCGGCGCGCGGCCGCCACGTTCCGGCTTTATCAGAATCCCCCTGGACCTGCGCGACGCCAACGGGCTGGCCGTGCTGGCGATGATCACCAGCGTCACGCCCGGCACGGTCTGGTCGGAACTGGCGCTGGACCGCAGCATCCTGTTGCTGCACGTGTTCGACCTAGAGGATGAAGCGCGCTTTATCCAGCACTTCAAACACGACTACGAACGGCCCCTGATGGAGATCTTCGAATGAGCGCCCTGCTCGCCAATGCGATCCTGTTCAGCCTGTTCCTGTTCTCCCTGGCCATGGTGCTGACGCTGGTGCGCCTGTTCAAAGGCCCTTCGGCCCAGGACCGGGTACTCGCGCTGGACTACCTGTACATCCTGGCGATGCTGATGATGCTGGTGCTCGGCATCCGTTACGCCAGTGACACCTACTTTGAAGCGGCGCTGCTGATTGCGCTGTTTGGCTTCGTGGGCTCGTTTGCCCTGGCGAAATTCCTGCTGCGTGGCGAGGTGATTGAATGATGCCGTTATGGGTGGAAGTGGTGGTGGCGGTGCTGCTGCTATTGAGCAGCGTATTCGCGCTGATTGGCGCGGTGGGGTTGTTGCGCATGAAGGACTTTTTCCAGCGCATGCACCCGCCGGCACTGGCCTCGACTTTGGGCGCGTGGTGTGTGGCGCTGGCGTCGATTATTTACTTTTCGACGCTCAAATCCGGCCCGGTGTTGCACGGCTGGCTGATTCCGATTTTGCTGTCGATCACGGTGCCGGTGACCACGTTGCTGTTGGCGCGTACGGCGCTGTTCCGCAAGCGCATGGCCGGTGACGATGTGCCCGCCGAAGTCAGCAGCCGCCGCTGAGCCCTGAAGTAAACACGGTCAAATGCGGGAGCTGGCTTGCCTGCGATAGCGGTGGCCCAGCCAATCTATTCGGTGGCTGACACACCCTCATCGCAGGCAAGCCAGCTCCCACATTTGGATGGGTGTCAGGCAAAAGATCGGATGTGCGCCGCCAATTCCGCCAGCGCCGCATCATCCGCCCGCGCATGGTCATGGGACGAAATATAGCCTTCATAAGCCTCGAAAAACTTATCCACCTTAGAACTCAACGGTTTGAACGCACTGTCCGAACGGGTCCCATGCATGGGAAACAACTTCGCATGCAAGTGATCCACCCCGTACCCCTCCAGCATCATTCCCGTGCGCGCCACATCGGGAAATGCCCGATCAATCTGCAACGCGGTTTTCTTCGCCGCCACCACCAGCCCGGCCAGCACCTCATCCGACTGCGCAAACGCGTAGCTGCCGTAGTGTTGCTTGGGGATAACCACGCTGAAACCCGGGGTGTTGGGGAAGATCGAGAGGAACGCCATGTGCTGCTCGTCCTCCCACAGAATGTGGGCGGGAGAGGTCTTTCGAACGATGCTGCAAAAAATACAATCCATTTAAATCACCGCCAGTTTCATCATGGGTTTGGTCGTGTGGGCCATCTAAAGCTACGATTCGGCGCGTCAAACATGTCATTGCAAATACAGTGACCGGGGTATCGTTTCTCAGCGTTGGCTAGTGGATCTCATACTCCAGGAGATTTGCAATGATTAAAGACAGTCTGAATCCGCCGCAGAGATTAACCATTATTTGAATCCTGAACCTCAGCGCCAACACAACTCAGAGCGTAAAAACTGTGGGAGCGGGCGTGCTCGCGAATGCGGTGCATCAGCCACCAAATCCATCAACTGACCCACCGCATTCGCGAGCAAGCCCGCTCCCACAGTTCTGACCGAGTAAGACTTCACCATCTTCATACACTGGTCCGCTTCTCTGTGGGAGCTGGCTTGCCTGCGATGCAGACACCTCGGTACATCAGGGCAAACCGGGTTGATGCCATCGCAGGCAAGCCAGCTCCCACATTTGGATCGCGTGTACCCCGCACAAAAAAACGCCCCGAACCAGTCGGGGCGTTTTCTATTCAGCAATCAGCGATCAGGCTTGATCAGCCAACCGCCACGTCGTCCCACCCTTTCCGTCTTCCAACACCACACCCATCGCAGTCAGTTGGTCACGAATCCGGTCAGACTCCGCCCAGTCCTTGTTCGCCCGAGCCGCCAAACGCGCCTGAATCAACCCATCCACTTCAGCCGCATCCACACGCCCTTCCGCGCCCGCTTGCAGGAAGTCATCGGCTTCCATCTGCAACACGCCCAGCACACTGGCCAGCTCTTTCAAACGCGCCGCCAAACCCGCCGCCGCGTCGAGATCACTCTCACGCAACCGGTTGATCTCACGCACCATCTCAAACAGCACCGCACAGGCTTCCGGCGTACCGAAGTCGTCGTTCATCACCTGGGTAAAGCGCTCAACAAACGCTTCACCGCCTGCAGGCGCCACGGATGGCAAGCCTTTCAACGCATGGTAGAACCGCTCCAGGGCGCCCTTGGCGTCCTTGAGGTTATCTTCCGAATAGTTGATGGCGCTGCGGTAGTGGCTCGACACCAACAAATAGCGCACCACTTCCGGATGGTACTTTTCCAGCACGTCGCGAATGGTGAAGAAGTTGTTCAAGGACTTGGACATCTTCTCGCCATTGATGCGGATCATGCCGCAGTGCATCCAGGCGTTGGCGTAGGTCTTGCCGGTGGCGGCTTCGCTTTGGGCGATTTCGTTTTCGTGGTGCGGGAACTCAAGGTCGCTGCCGCCGCCATGAATGTCGAAGGTCTCGCCCAGGCAGCAGGTGGACATCACCGAGCATTCGATGTGCCAGCCCGGACGCCCGGCGCCCCAGGGCGACTCCCAGCTCGGCTCGCCGGGCTTGGTGCCTTTCCACAGCACAAAATCCAGCGGGTCTTGCTTGGCTTCGTCAACTTCGATACGCGCACCGATGCGCAGGTCTTCGATTTTCTTGCGCGACAGCTTGCCGTAGCCCATGAACTTGGCGACGCGGTAGTACACGTCGCCGTTGCCTGGAGCGTAGGCGTAACCCTTGTCGATCAGGGTCTGGATCATCGCGTGCATGCCCGGGATGTGGTCCGTGGCACGCGGTTCCATGTCGGGCTTGAGGATGTTGAGGCGCGCCTCGTCCTCGTGCATCGCCGCAATCATGCGCTCGGTCAGCGCGTCGAACGACTCGCCGTTTTCGTTGGCGCGATTGATGATCTTGTCGTCGATGTCGGTGATGTTGCGCACATAGGTCAGGTCATAACCGCTGAATCGCAACCAGCGGGTCACCAGGTCGAAGGCAACCATGCTGCGGCCGTGGCCGATGTGGCAGTAGTCGTACACGGTCATGCCGCACACGTACATGCGCACCTTGTTGCCATCCAGCGGTTTGAAGACCTCTTTGGTCTTGCTGAGTGTGTTGTAGATCGTTAGCACGAGAGTTCCTTAATCACTGGCCCCACGAATCACGCAAGGTCACGGTACGGTTGAATACCGGATGACCGGGTTTGGAGTCCTTGATATCCGCGCAGAAGTAACCTTCGCGCTCGAACTGGAAACGGTCTTCCGGCTGTGCGTCGCCAAGCGATGGCTCGGCACGACAACCAGTGAGTACTTGCAGGGAGTCAGGGTTGATGTTGTCGAGGAAACTCGCGCTGTCTTCGGCCTTCTCGGGGTTGGCCGAACGGAACAGGCGATCGTACAAGCGCACTTCGCACTCGATGCTGGCCGCAGCCGGCACCCAGTGAACCACGCCTTTGACCTTGCGGCCTTCAGGGTTCTTGCCGAGGGTTTCCGGGTCGTAGGAGCAACGCAGTTCGACGATGTTGCCATCGGCGTCCTTGATCGCTTCGTCGGCACGGATCACGTAGCTGCCACGCAGGCGCACTTCGCCATTCGGCTCCAGGCGTTTGTAGCCCTTCGGCGGCTCTTCCATGAAGTCATCACGGTCGATGTAGATTTCACGGGCAAACGGCAGCTTGCGCACGCCGAGTTCTTCTTTTTGCGGATGACGCGGCAGTTCGAGGTTTTCGACCTGGCCTTCCGGGTAGTTGGTGATCACGACTTTCAACGGGCGCAGCACGCACATGGCGCGCGGGGCGTTTGCGTCGAGGTCCTGACGGATGCTGAATTCGAGCATACCGAAGTCAACCACGCCGTCGGAACGGTTGGTGCCGACCATGTCGCAGAAGTTGCGGATCGACGCCGGGGTGTAGCCGCGACGGCGGAAGCCCGACAGCGTCGACATGCGTGGGTCGTCCCAGCCGTGCACGTGCTTCTCATCCACCAGCTGCTTGAGTTTGCGCTTGCTGGTGATGGTGTAGTTCAGGTTCAGGCGGCTGAATTCGTACTGACGCGGGTGCGCCGGAACCGGCAGGCTGTCGAGGAACCATTCGTACAGCGGGCGATGGCTTTCAAACTCCAGGGTGCAGATGGAGTGCGTGATGCCTTCGATGGCGTCCGACTGACCGTGGGTAAAGTCGTAGTTCGGGTAGATGCACCACGTGTCACCGGTTTGATGGTGATGGGCGTGGCGGATGCGGTACATGATCGGGTCGCGCAGGTTCATGTTCGGCGAGGCCATGTCGATCTTGGCACGCAGTACACGAGCGCCGTCCTGGAACTCGCCGGCCTTCATGCGGGCGAACAGGTCCAGGTTCTCTTCAACCGAGCGGTCACGGAACGGGCTGTTCTTGCCAGGCTCGGTCAGGGTGCCACGGTATTCCTTGGCCTGTTCCGGGCTCAGGTCGTCGACGTAGGCCTTGCCGGCCTTGATCAGCTCGACGGCCCAGTCGAACAACTGGTCGAAATACTTGGACGCATAGCGCACTTCACCGGACCATTCAAAACCCAGCCATTTGATGTCGCTTTCAATGGCGTCGATGTATTCCTGGTCTTCCTTGGCCGGGTTGGTGTCGTCGAAACGCAGGTGCGTGACGCCACCGAATTCCTGGGCCAGACCGAAGTTCACACAGATCGACTTGGCGTGACCGATGTGCAGGTAGCCGTTGGGCTCTGGCGGGAAGCGGGTGACGATCTGCGTGTGCTTGCCCGAATCCAGGTCCGCCTGGATGATCGGGCGCAGGAAATTGACCGGGACGGCAGGTCCGGCCTTGGAATTCGAGGTAGGGTCGACAGTGGGCTTGCTCATAGGATCCTTGAACAGACAAGTACGTGGCCGGGCTAGGCCGACAAAACAAAGGCGATATCATAGCCGATGCTGTCAAGTACCTGACAGAGCGCGGCCAAAAACTGCTGCATTTATTGCACCGGCGGTAAAAAACCACCTCGAAATTCCTGCAGGGCACGCTAAACTGCGCGCCTTGGCCGCAATTTCGCCATACCGGTCGTGGTGCCAGGCACCCAAACCCACGAATTCCCTGAAAAGAGTAATGAACATGACTCAAGTCAAACTGACCACCAACCACGGTGACATCGTCATCGAGCTGAACGCCGAGAAAGCGCCGATCACCGTCGCCAACTTCATCGAGTACGTGAACGCCGGCCACTACGAAAACACTGTTTTCCACCGTGTCATCGGCAACTTCATGGTCCAGGGCGGCGGTTTCGAGCCTGGCATGAAAGAAAAGAAAGACAAGCGCCCAAGCATCCAGAACGAAGCGGACAACGGCCTTTCCAACGACAAGTACACCGTCGCCATGGCCCGTACCATGGAGCCGCATTCGGCCTCCGCGCAGTTCTTCATCAACGTCGCCGACAACGCCTTCCTCAACCACACTGGCAAGAACACCCAGGGTTGGGGTTACGCGGTATTCGGTAAAGTCACCGAAGGCCAGGACGTCGTTGACAAGATCAAAGGCGTGCAGACCACCGGTAAAGCCGGTCACCAGGACGTTCCGGTAGAAGACGTTATCGTCGAGAAAGCCGAGATCGTTGGGTGATATTACTGATTTCAGATTTGCATCTGGAAGAGGAACGCCCGGACATTACCCGGGCGTTTCTGGATTTGCTCCACGGCCGCGCCCGTGGCGCCCAGGCGTTGTACATTCTGGGGGACTTTTTTGAAGCCTGGATTGGCGACGATGGGATGACGCCTTTCCAGCGTTCGATTGGCGAGGCTCTGCGCGAGCTGAGCGACAGCGGCACCCCGGTTTTTATCATGCACGGCAACCGCGATTTCCTGATCGGCAAAGCGTTCTGCAAAGCAGCAGGCGCCACCTTGCTGAAGGACCCGAGTGTCGTGCAGTTTTACGGCGAACCCGTGCTCTTGATGCACGGCGACAGCCTCTGCACCCGCGACGTCGGCTACATGAAGCTGCGGCGCATTCTGCGTAACCCGCTTGTACTGTTTATTCTGCGCCATCTGCCCTTGCGTACCCGCCATAAACTGGCGCGCAAACTGCGCAGTGAAAGCCGCGCGCAGACGCGCATGAAGGCCAACGACATTGTTGATGTAACGCCCGAGGAAGTGCCGCGGGTAATGCAGCAATTCGGCGTGCGCACCCTGGTCCACGGCCACACGCACCGCCCGGCGATCCATAAGTTGCAGATTGGTGAGCAAGCGGCCAAGCGCATTGTGCTGGGGGATTGGGACAAGCAGGGCTGGGCGTTGCAGGTGGATGAGCAAGGGTTTCAGTTGGCGGCGTTTGATTTTGTGAACCCACAGCTGGCACTGCCTGGCGCCTGAACCTCAAACACCCCCGATCCAATGTGAACAGAGATCAAAATGTGGGAGCTGGCTTGCCTGCGATAGCATCACCTCGGTACATCTGCTACACCGAGGTGTCTGCATCGCAGGCAAGCCAGCTCCCACACAAGCCAGCTCCCACATTTTTGACCGCGTACATCCCATGATCAGTGGCCGGAGGCCTCAGGCCCGGCCTTGGCGCCGAACGGCGGCTTCGCCAGCCATACCAGCAACATCAGCCCCATGAACATCCACCCCAGCAGCGTGAAGTAATCCACGGTGGACATCATGTACGCCTGGCTGGTGAGGATCTGATCCAGCTGCGCATACGCCTTCTGCCCTGCCCCACCCAGCGCCTGCAAGGCGTCGCGGGTCGCCGAGTCGTAGGTGGTCATGTTTTCACTCATGTACGCATGGTGCTGGTCTGCCCGGCGAATCCAGATCCAGGTGGTCAGCGACGCCGCAAAGCTGCCGCCCAGCGTGCGCAGGAACGTTGCCAGGCCAGCACCGTCGGCAATTTGCGCCGGCGGCAAGTCGGACATCAGGATGGTCAAGGTCGGCATAAAGAACAGCGCCACGCCGATCCCCATGAACAACTGCACCATCGCGATGTGCTGGAAGTCCACCTCATTGGTGAAACCGGCCCGCATAAAGCAGCTCAAGCCAATCGCCAGGAACGCCAGGGCGGCCAGCAAGCGCAGGTCGAACTTGTGCGCGTACTTGCCGACAAACGGCGACATCAGCACCGGCAAAATGCCGATCGGCGCCACTGCCAGGCCTGCCCAGGTTGCGGTGTAGCCCATCTGGGTTTGCAGCCATTGCGGCAGGATCAGGTTGATGCCGAAAAAGCCCGCGTAGCCGAGAATCAACACGATGGTGCCGATGCGGAAGTTGCGATACGCGAACAGCCGCAGGTTGACCACCGGGTGTTTGTCGGTCATTTCCCAAATAACAAACACCGCCAGGGCAACCACCGAAATTGCCGCACCAATGATGATGAAATTCGATTCAAACCAGTCGAGGTCGTTGCCCTTGTCGAGGATGATTTGCAGAGCGCCAACACCAACGATCAAGCTAAGCAAGCCGATGTAATCCATTGGCTGGTAACTGGTGACCACCGGGCGCTTCTTCAATTGCGAGCGCACCACTATCACCGCAAAGATGCCGATGGGCACGTTAATGAAGAAGATCCACGGCCAGCTGTAGCTGTCGGTGATCCACCCACCCAGAATCGGTCCGGCAATCGGCGCCACCACCGTGACCATGGCGAGTAACGCCAGGGCCATGCCGCGTTTTGCCGGTGGATAGACCGCAATCAGCAGGGTCTGGGTCATCGGGTACAACGGCCCCGCCACCAAGCCTTGCAGCACGCGAAAGCCGATCAGCTCGGGCATCGAGGTGGAAATACCACACAGGAACGACGCCAGCACAAACAGCAGGGTCGCCCAAAGAAACAGCTTCACCTCGCCAAACCGGCGGCTTAACCAGCCGGTCAGCGGCAAGGCGATCGCGTTACTCACCGCAAACGAGGTGATCACCCAGGTGCCTTGCTCCGAACTTACGCCCAGGTTGCCGGAAATAGTCGGCAACGCCACGTTGGCGATGGTGGTGTCGAGCACCTGCATAAAGGTCGCCAGCGACAGGCCAATAGTGGCCATCAACAGGCTGGGTGGCGTGAAGGAGGCGTTATTGCTCATCAGCGTTGCGCAGCCTTGGGAGCCGCGGCACTGCTGTTGTCATGAATCAACTGCGTGATCATGGCGTCGGCTTCGGCCAGTTGGCGGTCGTACACGTTAGTGGTGAACGAGGCCTTCTGCGGCGCCTGTTGCGCCAGCACCGGGCCGCTGGTGTCGTGCAGGTCCACCGTGACTACCGTGCTCAAGCCCACGCGCAAAGGGTTCTTGGCCAATTCTTCGGCATTCACGTGGATGCGCACCGGTACCCGTTGCACGATCTTGATCCAGTTACCCGTGGCGTTCTGCGCAGGCAGCAGGGCAAACGCGCTGCCGGTGCCGGCGCCGAGGCTGTCGACAGTGCCGCTGTACTTCACATCGCTGCCGTAGATATCCGTTTCGATATCCACCGGTTGGCCGATACGCATGTCGCGCAGTTGGGTTTCCTTGAAGTTGGCGTCGATCCACAGCTGATTCAGCGGAATCACTGCCATCAGTGCAGTGCCCGGCTGGACCCGCTGACCCAATTGCACGGTGCGCTTGGCGACATAACCGGTGACCGGCGCAATCAAGGTGCTACGCGCATTGGCCAGGTAGGCCTGACGCAATTGCGCGGCGGCGGCCTGCACATCCGGGTGCGATGAAATCACCGTGTCATCGACCAGCGCGTTGCTGGTCTTGAGTTGTTGCTCAAGGTTAGTCAGCGCGTTTTTTGCCGCCGTCAGGCTGTCACGGGCATGGGACAGCTCTTCCTGAGAAATCGCCCCGCCCTGGGCCAGAGTTTTACGACGGTTATAGTTGTCCTGAGCCGTCTGCACGTCGGCTTTCTGTGCATTGACCTGGGCTTTCATCCCATCGACGTTGCTGTACAAACCACGCACCTGGCGCACGGTGCGGGCCAGGTTGGCCTGGGCACTTTGCAGGCCGACGGCGGCGTCGTTCGGGTCGAAGTTGATCAGCACCTGGCCTTCATGAACCAGGTCGCCATCGTCAGCGCCGATGCTCACCACGGTGCCGGTAACCAGCGGGGTGATTTCCACCACGTTGCCGTTTACATAGGCATCGTCGGTGCTTTCGCTGAAGCGCCCGTAGAATTCATACCAGCCCCAGACGCCCACGCCGCAGAGAATCACGATCAGCGCCAGGCCGATCAGCAAGACTTTGCGTTTGCGCGGGTTGCTATCTTCTTTGGGTTGCTCTTTGGGTTGTTCGTGTGTGTTGTTGCTGTCGGCAGTGGCCATGACAAATACCTCAAATTATTCCGTACGGGTGGCGGGACGGGTCGTGGTCGCGGCCACGTTATCGGCGTTAAATCCGCCACCCAGGGCTTGCATCAATTGAATCGACAGATCGATTTGCGCGGCATTCAGCGTCGCCAGCTGACGCTGGGCCTGCAGCAGTTGCTGCTCGATGCTGAGCACGTCCAGGTAGTTACCGATACCTGAGCTGTAACGCTGAACGCCGGTGTCGTAGGACTGCTGGGCGATGTCTGCGGCGTGTTGCTGCGCCTGGATCTGCCGCCCGGTTTCACGCAACTGCACCAGGCCGTTGCCGATATCGCCCAAGGCTTGCACCAGGGTTTTGTTGTACTGCGCCACGGCCAGGTCGTAATCGGCATCGCGGGCATCGAGGTCGGCACGCAGGCGGCCACCGTCGAAAATCGGCAACGAGATCGTCGGCGCAATGCTGAAGAAGCGGCTGGCCGAACCGAACATCGCGTCACCCAACAACGATTCCGCCCCGGCGCTCGCGCTCAGGTTGAGGTTGGGGTAGAAGCGGGTTTTGCTCGCAGCGACGTTTTTGCTTGCGGCCTCGACGCGCCAGCGGGCGGCGATCAGGTCCGGGCGACGGCCGAGCAACTCAGCGGGCAGGACGGAGGGCACGGCCACAGCGCTGGGTTTCAGCACGTTCGGGCGCGCCAGCTCACTGCCCCGGTCGGGGCCTTTGCCGAGTAATACGGCCAGGCTGATCTTGGCGCTCTGCAGTTGTTTTTCCGCATCGATCAGTTGCGACTGGGAGCTGGCTTCGAGGCTTTCAGTTTGTTGGTACTGGTACTGGCTGTCGATGCCGGAACTGAGGCGACGCTGGCTCAATTCGAGCATCTGGCGGGTGCGCTTGAGGTCGTCATTCGCCAGGTCACGCACGATGTGCGCCTGGCCCAGATCGCTGTAAGCCTTGGCCACGTTGGCGGCCAGGGTCAGGCGCGCGGCCTGTTGATCGACTTCGGCAGCACGGGCTTCGCCCAACGCGGCTTCCCAGGCGGCGCGCTGGCCACCCCAGAGGTCGAAGTTGTAATTGAAGCTGGCACCGATGTTACGCACGGTGGCGTAGGCATCGCCCTCGCCGCGTGGGTCCTGGTCCTTGGCCAGACGCGAACGGCTCACGCCGGCGCTGGCGTCCAGGGTCGGCAGGCGTGCGGCGTTGGCGGCATAGGCTGCGGCTTCGGCCTGATGGGCGCGGGCGCTGGCGACTTGCATGTCGGGACTGTTTTGCAAGGCTTCGGCGATCAACCCGTCGAGCTGTGGGTCGCCCAGGCTTTTCCACCAGTCGGCACTTGGCCAGGCGGCGCTTGAGAGGGTTACGCCGCTCAGGGTCTTGCCGGTTTGCAGGGTGTTGGCGTCGAGACGTTTGCCCTGGGTATCGAGGCCGCTGAAGTTGGCGCAACCCGCCATGCTCATTGCCACCAGCACCAGGCTCAGTGCGCGTGTGTTCATTGATTACCTACCCGCTGGATGACGATGGCGTCACCGGCAGCTATGAGAATTTTGGTGAGGATGGCTTCCAGGGTTTGCAACTCGCCCGGCGCCAACGCGCCGGCCAGTTCGTTCATCGACTGCGCGCCGATGTGCGGCAGCATGTCTGCCAGGCGTTGGCCGTCTTCGGTGAGCACCAGCTGGACCTGGCGCCGGTCGAGTTCGGAACGCTTGCGCGCGAGCAGGCCCTTTTGCTCGAGCCGGTCGAGCATGCGGGTCATGGAACCGCTGTCCAGGGACAGGTTGCGGCACAGCTCGGCCGGGGTGTCGATGTCGAATTGGGCGATGATGATCAACACTTTGAACTGCGCGGCGGTGACGCCGTGGGGTTCCATGTGGGTGTCGATGATGCGGTCCTTGAGCAGCGCAGCACGGCCCAGCAGCAGGCCTAGATGGCAGTTGCGGAAGCTGTCAGGGGTGTAGTGGGTCATCGGAAGTCACCTTATTACTGCCTAGGCAGTGAATGTATGACAAGATGTTACTGCTTAGGCAGCGAATGTCAAATGGAATTATTAGCTTGCTTGGTATTTTTGCGAAAGATGGGGATGGTTTTTGGGGGGGGGGGGGGGTGAGTGCATATCCGTTGCTGTGGTGACGGCTGCTTATGGTTCCGCTCTTACAGCGGCTCACTTTTGGAAAGACCCAAAAGTAAGCAAAAGGTCTTCGCCCCACCACTCGGCACCTCGCTTAGGCTCGGTGTGCCCGCACGCAGGCTTGAATCCGTGGGCCG
>NZ_JAFCTN010000040.1:0-51971 GCF_049896045.1 Pseudomonas sp. PWP3-1b2 | reverse complement strand
TCCCTGCTCGTGGTCTGATCGGTTTCCGTAACCAGTTCCTGACCCTGACCAACGGTGCTGGCATCCTGACCTCGATCTTCGATCGCTACGACACCATGAAGTCCGGCGACATGTCCGGCCGTCAGAACGGTGTTCTGGTATCGGTAGAAACCGGCAAGGCGCTGACCTACTCCCTGGAAACCCTCCAGGCGCGTGGCAAGCTGTTCGTTGAACACGGTCAAGAGATCTACAACGGTCAGATCGTTGGTCTGAACAGCCGTGACAACGACATGGGCGTCAACCCAACCAAAGGCAAGAAGCTCGACAACATGCGTGCTTCGGGTAAAGACGAAACCATCGCTCTGGTTCCACCGGTGAAGTTCACCCTGGAACAAGCCCTGGAATTCATCCAGGACGACGAGCTGTGCGAAGTCACGCCTAAGTCGATCCGCCTGCGTAAGAAGATCCTGGACGAAGGCGAGCGTACCCGCGCTGCCAAGAAAGCCAAGAACTGAGTTAACTCAGGCTGAATGAAAAACGCCCCCGGTCGAAAGGCCGGGGGCGTTTTTTTATGTCTGCAGTTTGTGTGGTGTCTGGTCTGGCCCTATCGCAGGCAAGCCAGCTCCCACACTTGAATGTATTCACACATCAAAATGTGGGAGCTGGCTTGCCTGCGATGAGGCCCTCAAAAGCCTCACAAAATCCAGATCAGAACTTATCCAGCGTCCGAAACTTGGTCTCGCGCACCACTTCCTTGGGCTTATACGCGCAATACCCAGGCCGTGGCCCGATTTTCGGGTGGTTGCGGCAGGTATCCGGGCGCTTGTCATAAATAGTGCAGAAGCGCGTCTTACGATCCAGGTACAGGCAGTCGTTGTTACTCATGCGCTGCAGGGTAAAAATTTCGGATTTGGAATTGAAGCGCTCCACGATGCCTTCTTTCTGCAAACGCTTGGCGATGTTTTTCGCCGGGTCACCCAGCTCGAATTCATCGACGATGCCAATGCGGATCAGGTCCTTGATCTTCACTTCGACCGGCAGCGTGCAGCAGCTGGACACGCAGCCGCCGCACATGTGTGCGGAGTATTTCTGCCACGTTTCAAGACGGTCGAGTTCCGCGGCGGCGATCAGTTGAGGCTTCATCAGGGTTCCAAAAGGTGGGGCTGTATCTGGGCGCGCGATCATACCGGGATTGGTGGTTTTTTGAACAATATTTTGCGGATTTCAGCTCAAAGGCTGCGCAAGTGTGTGATCGGGCACGGCCCCTGCATCTAAATACGATAAACGTGAATGAGTTAAAAAACTGCCGAACCAGCGCGTCTACCGTCTGTCAGACCGACTAGGCTCTAGCAACTCCTTCAATCTCGCTCGAGGTCGCATTGATGTCTCAGGAACCGCTTGCACGAGAAGCAGAGGTAGCCGCATTTCGCGAGGCTGTCTTGACCAAACTCACTTACGCGGTGGGTAAAGACCCCGACCACGCCTTCGACCACGACTGGTTCGAAGCCATTGCCCTGGCTGCGCGCGACCAGATGGTCGACCACTGGATGAACCACACCCGACGCATCTACCGCAAAGGTCAGAAGCGGGTGTACTACCTGTCCCTCGAATTCCTTATCGGCCGTTTGCTCTACGACAGCCTGAGCAACCTCGGCGTGCTGGAGATCGCTCGCGACGCCTTGGCCGAGCTGGGTGTGGACCTTGAGCGCATCCGCCTGCTGGAGCCCGACGCGGCGCTCGGCAACGGTGGCTTGGGCCGTCTGGCGGCGTGCTTCATGGAAAGCATGTCGACCCTGGGCATTGCCGGTCACGGTTATGGCATTCGTTACGAGCACGGCTTGTTCCGCCAGGCGATTGTCGATGGCTGGCAACAGGAGCAAACCGAGCGCTGGCTGGATTTCGGCAACCCGTGGGAGTTCGAGCGGGCCGAAGTGATCTACCCGATCGGCTTTGGCGGCAGCGTTGAAACCCTGCCGGACACCTCCGGCAAGATGATTCAAGTGTGGACGCCCAACGAAACCGTGCGCGCCGTCGCTTACGACACCCCGGTCGTCGGCTGGCGCGGTGCCAGCGTCAACACCCTGCGCCTGTGGCGTGCACGGGCCGTGGAAGACCTGCACCTGGAGCGCTTCAACGCCGGTGACCACCTTGGCGCCGTTGCCGAAGTGGCCCGCGCCGAAAGTATTTCCCGTGTGCTTTACCCGGCCGACAGCACCGAGGCGGGGCAGGAGCTGCGCCTGCGCCAGGAATACTTCTTTGTCTCTGCTTCGCTGCAGGATTTGCTGCGCCGCCACAAGAACATGCACGGCTCAGTGCTGAGCCTGGGCGAACACGCCGCGATCCAGCTTAACGACACTCACCCGTCCATCGCCGTGGCCGAGTTGATGCGCCAGTTGGTGGACTTGCACGATATTCCGTGGGAAGCGGCATGGGACGTCACCGTCGAAACCCTCTCCTACACCAACCACACGCTGTTGCCCGAAGCATTGGAAACCTGGCCCGTCGGCTTGATGGAACGCATGCTGCCGCGGCACATGCAGATCATCTATCTGATCAACGCCCAGCACATCGATTCGCTGCGCGCCAAAGGCATCCACGATTTCGACGTACTGCGCGCCGTGTCGCTGATCGAAGAAGACAACGGCCGCCGCGTGCGCATGGGCAACCTGGCATTCCTGGGTTCCCACAGCGTCAACGGCGTGTCCGGGTTGCACACCCAACTGATGCGCAGCACCGTGTTCTCCGAACTGCACAAGCTCTACCCGGAGCGCATCAACAACAAAACCAACGGCATCACCTTCCGCCGCTGGCTGTACCAGGCCAACCCGCAACTCACCGAAATGCTCGTGGAGGCGCTGGGCCCGGACATTCTCGACACCATGGAAACCCGCCTCACGGAGCTGGAAACCTTCGCCGAGAAGCAATCCTTCCGCAAAGCCTTCGCCGAGCAACGCCTGCACAGCAAGCGTGCGCTGGCCGACATCATTCACGAGCGCCTGGGCATTTCGGTGAACCCGGCGGCGATGTTCGACGTGCAGGTCAAGCGTATCCACGAGTACAAGCGCCAACTGTTGAACCTGCTGCACACCGTGGCGCTGTACCAGGCGATCCGTGCCGAGCCGGGCACCGACTGGGTGCCTCGCGTGAAGATCTTCGCCGGCAAGGCGGCGGCCAGTTATCACCAGGCCAAGTTGATCATCAAGCTGACCAACGACATCGCCCGCACCGTCAACAACGACCCGACCGTGCGCGGTTTGCTCAAGGTGGTGTTCCTGCCCAACTACAACGTCAGCCTGGCGGAAAGCATTATTCCGGCGGCGGACTTGTCGGAGCAGATCTCCACCGCCGGCTTTGAGGCCTCGGGCACCAGTAACATGAAGTTCGGCCTCAACGGCGCGCTGACCATCGGCACCATGGACGGCGCCAACGTGGAAATGCACGAGCGCGTCGGCGCCGAGCACATGTTTATCTTCGGCCTCAGTGCGCAGCAGGTGGAAGCCCGCAAGCACGCCGGCGAGTTCAACGCCGGGCCGGACATTGCCGCGTCCCATCGTTTGAACGATGTGCTGCAAGCGATTCGTGGCGGGGTGTTCTCACCGGATGATCCGGGCCGTTATGTGGGCTTGATCGACGGGTTGATCGACTACGATCGCTTCCTGGTGTGTGCCGACTTCGACTCCTATTGGGACGCCCAGGCGGCGGTCGAGAAGCATTGGCACGACTCCAAGGCGTGGTGGCGTTCGGCGGTGTTGAATACAGCGCGGATGGGCTGGTTCAGCTCTGACCGCACCATCCGCGAATACGCCACCGAGATCTGGAAAGCCCTCGACTAACCACCGCAACACCAAAATAGTAGCGGGCTTGTGTGGGAGCTGGCTTGTCGAATCGTCGCACCGCTGCGATAGCATCACCTCGGTGTGACTGAAACTCCGAGGTGTCTGCATCGCGGGCAAGCCCGGCTCCCACACAAGCCTGCTACCACATTAGGTTCGCGTCGATATACTAGGCCTCGGTTTGCTTAGGGATATCGACCATGCAATGGATTTTCATGCTGATTGGCCTGGCGCTCGGCTGGACGCTCGATGAGTCGTTCACCGATGCCGGTTTCGGTGCGCTGTTGGGGTTGGGCATTGGCCAGGCGATTCGCCTGTCGATGCTGTCGACCAAAACAGAACAGCAGGCCCGCCAGTTGGAAACCACGCAGAAGGCGCTGATAGCCCTGGGTGAACGCCTGCGGCAGCTGGAAGTGCCCGCGACGACACACCACGTCATCGTCGAACCGCCTGTTTCTGAACCCACACCTGTTGCCAAGGCACCCGACCTCGTCTGGGAATTGCCGGCCGAACTGGCGCCCGTCGCCATGCACACCTCGCCCAGCCAGCCACTGCCGGTTGACGTTTGGGCTCCTGCTCCAACCCCGCGCCCAGCACAACCTGCCATTGCCCGTGGGCCGAATCTGATCGAGCGCGCCATCCATGGCGCGCGCAATTGGCTATTTGGCGGCAATACCGTGCTGCGCGTCGGCGTGGTGCTGTTGTTCCTCGGCCTGGCTTTCCTGCTGCGGTATGCCACCGAAGGCGTGGTAGTGCCGATCGAACTGCGTTATGCCGGTGTGGCCGCAGCGGCCATCGCCTTATTGGGCCTGGGCTGGTGGTTGCGCCTGCGTAACAGCCATTACGGCCTGATGCTGCAAGGCACCGGCATCGCGGTGTTGTACCTCACGGTGTTCGCCGCGATGCGTTTGCACCCGCTGATTGATCCGGGCGCGGCGCTGGGTTTACTGGTGGCCGTCACGGTGTTTTCGGCGATTCTGGCGATTACCCAGGATGCGCTCGGACTGGCCTGCGCGGCGGCCCTCGGTGGTTTTGCGGCGCCAATTCTCACCTCCACCGGCGCCGGCAACCATGTGGCGCTGTTCAGTTACTTCGCCTTGCTTAACGCCGGCATCCTCGCCATCGCCTGGTTCAAGGCCTGGCGCTTGCTCAACCTGATCGGTTTTGTCGGCACCTTCGGCATCGGCTTCGCCTGGGGCATGCGGTCCTACACGCCGGAGTTGTTGTGGAGTACCGAGCCGTTCCTGGTTCTGTTTTTCCTGATGTACCTGGCCATCGGTCTGTTGTTCGCCCGGCGCAAGTTGTTGGAGAGGGGTGACGCGCCTGAAGGCCGTGACGCGTTGCTGCGCTGGTCGGCGGCCAAGAGCGATTACGTCGACGGCAGCATGCTGTTCGGCCCGCCGTTGGTGGGTTTTGGCTTGCAGTTCGCGCTGGTGCAGCACCTTGAGTTTGCCGCGGCGTTCAGTGCGCTTGGCCTTGGCATTATCTACATGGGGCTGGCGCGACTGCTCAGCGGCGGCCGGGCTTTGTTGTTGGCCGAAACCTGCTTGGCGCTGGGCGTGATCTTTGCCAGCCTCGCGATTCCGTTAGGCCTCGACGCACGCTGGACCGCCGCCGCCTGGGCCGTGGAAGGCGCCGGGATTTTCTGGCTCGGCTTGCGTCAGCAGCGGCCCTTGGCGCGGGCGTTCGCTTTATTGCTGCAACTGGGTTCATTGCTCGCCTTCCTCGGCGAACTGCGCGACAGCCAGGACACGTTGCTGCAGGGGCCGCCATTGGGGGCGTTGTTGTTGGGCGCGGCGCTGTTGTTCAGCTTTTATCAACTCCACACCGCTGCGCCGGAACATACCCGGCGCTGGGAACGGCTGGGTGCGCCCTGGCTCGCCGTACTTGGCCTGGGCTGCGCTTACTTGCTGGCGCCGCTGTTATTTTCGACGCAAGGCAGCATCGTCAGTTGGGCCGTTGCTGGCCTGGCGACCCTGTGGGCGGGCCAGCGTATCGGCTCGCCAGCGGTTGTGCGTTGTGGTGTGGTTGGGCAGGTGCTGGGCGGCGTGCTCTTTGCGCTCGACCCAGTGGCCAACGCCTGGACGCCGCTGATCATTGCCTTGGCAGCCATGCTCGGCGCGTGGCGCTTGCCCCGTGGCCGGCTGTCTACAGGTTTGCTGGCTTGGGGCGTGGCCTGGTGGGCTTTGGCGGTGATCATTGAAGTGTGGCGCCTGGCGCCTGCGGCGTTGCACGCTCCGCTGTTGGTGCTGGCGGCTGCGCTGAGCGTGGTGATTTGGACGGCACTGGCACTGCGTTTGCGCTGGGTGGCTCTGGGTGTCGCCAGTACGTTGCTGATGCCAGCGGCGGGTCTCGTGTTGTGGGGTGCGTGGACTGAGTTTTACCACCCGGCGGCGCACTTTGGCTGGCTGGCCTGGCTGGCGGTATTCGTGGTGCATTTCATCTCGCTGCGCCGTTTGGCGGCGTTGGTCCCGGCCAAGGTGTTGGGCGTGGCGCACGTGTTGGGCTGCTGGATGTTGATCGGCGTGCTGGCGCTGGAGCTGCGTTACAGCCTGCTGTTGCTGTCGAGTGAATACAACGCATGGCGCTGGTTGGGTTGGGCGATTCTGCCAAGCCTGTATCTGGTGCTGGCCGCCGCGCCGCGCACCTGGCCGTGGCCGGTGTCGGCGTACCCGCGTGAATACCGCGTGTTGGCGGCCTTGCCGCTGGCGGTGCTGATGCTCGGCTGGTTCTGGCTGGCGAATATCTTCAGTGACGGCACGGCAGAACCGCTGCCCTATATGCCGCTGCTCAACCCGCTGGACCTGGGCTTGCTGTTCGCGCTGCTGGGCGTTTACCTGTGGTCGCGCAGCGTGGCGCCGGAGCGCGGGCCGCGTGCCGAGCTGATCGCTCAGGGCGTTACGGGTATCTCGCTGTTCGCATTTTTTACCGCGCTGGTGATGCGCACGGCTCACCACTGGGGCGGCGTGCCGTTCGACCTGGATGCGTTGCTGGCGTCGATGCTGGTGCAGGCGGGCCTGTCGATTGTGTGGACCCTGATCGCACTCGGCCTGATGATCGGCGGTCACCTGCGCCATCGTCGCGAAGTGTGGCTGATTGGCGCGGCGCTGATTGCGTTGGTGGTGGCCAAGCTGTTCTTTGTTGAGCTGAGCAACCGCGGCGGGCTGGCGCGGATCGTGTCGTTTATCGGCGTGGGCGCTCTGTTGCTGGTGGTGGGTTACTTTGCGCCACTGCCGCCCAAACGTGCCGAACCTGTGATTGAAACCGAAGGAGCGTCTTCTTGATGGGCAAGCTGAGTCTAAGCGGGTTGGCGGTGTGGCTGGTGTGTTCGGCGGCTTACGCCCAGAAAGGTCCGGCGGATTTCACCACGCACGTGCCGCTGACCGTGAGTGGCAGCGGCCCCTGGTATCGCCTGGAGCTGCCGTTGGCCGTGCAGTTGAGTGCGCGCCAGGCGGATCTCAGCGATGTGCGCGTGTTCAACGCGGCCGGCGAGCCACAGGCCTATGCGTTATCCCGCCAATCTGTGCAGCGCTCGGAGAGTCGTAACGTGGCGGATGTGAAATGGTTTGCGTTGTACGCCGCCGATACCCATGAGGCGTTGCCGGATGTGGTCATGAAGTCGACTGCCGAGGGCACGCTGCTGGAAGTGCGCCCCTCCAAATCGGGCAAGCAGGTGCTGCGCGGCTGGGTGTTGGACGCCAGCGCGATCAAGGCACCGTTGCAGCAACTGAGCCTGGATTGGAGCCGCGAGCGCGACGGCTTCCAGCGTTTCAGCATTGAAGCCAGCGATGACTTGCAGCACTGGGCATCCTGGGGCGATGGCCAGGTGGCGCGTCTGTCCTTCGCCGAGGAGCGGGTGGAGCAACACGACGTGAGTTTGCCGGGCCAATCGGCGCGCTACTTGCGCCTGGTGTGGCAGGGCCAGGAAGCGCCGCAACTGACCTCCGCCAAACTGACAAGCGCCACCACCAGCCGTTTGCCGGCGCCGTTGATGTGGTCGCAGCCGTTGGCGGGCACGCGGCTCAAGGCCGGGGAATACAGCTGGCAGTTGCCGACCGGGCTGAATGTCGAGCGTTTGCGCATCGACCTCAAGCAACCCAACACGCTGGCGCCGGTGACCTTTTCGGGCCGTCGTGAAGCCAGTCAAGCCTGGCAGCCGCTGAGCAATGGCTTGCTGTACCGCCTGACCCAGAACGGCCAGGACGTGGTGCAGGATGAATTGCAGTTGCCGGGCCAGACGGTGGCCGAACTCAAGTTGCAAGTGGACGAGCGCGGGGGTGGTTTGGGCGTCGACGCGCCAGCACTGCGGTTTGCCGTGCGTGCCACGCAGTTGGTGTTCCTGGCGCGGGGTGAGCCGCCGTTTACCCTGGCAGTGGGCAATGCGTCGGTGAAGGCGGCGAACCTGCCGCTGTCCACGCTGATCCCTGACGCCAGCTCCGAGCGTCTCAAAACCCTGGGCACAGCCGCCGTAGCGGGGGAGGTGGTGGTCAAGCCGCCCGCTGTTGCCGCGTCGCCCGCTGTCGGCACCGACTGGAAGAAGCTCGGCTTATGGGCCGTGCTCCTGCTGGGTGTGGCAGCACTGGGGGCGATGGCCTACAGTTTGTTGCGCAAGCCTGTGGCCAGACCGTGAACTCTATTGGGGTTAAATCCTCTGATTAGAGGAAATAACCCTCGACTCGCGTTAAACTGCGCGGGTTTTCAAGCCCCCCATTCTCCGGAGCCTTACATGTCCCGCGTTACCCTGAGTCGCTATTTGATCGAGCAGACCCGCAGCAACAACACGCCTGCCGATCTGCGCTTCCTTATCGAAGTGGTGGCGCGTGCTTGCAAGGAAATCAGCCACGCCGTCTCCAAAGGCGCATTGGGTGGTGTCCTGGGCAGCATGGGCACTGAAAACGTCCAAGGCGAAGTGCAGAAGAAGCTCGACGTGATCTCCAACGAGATCCTGCTCGAAGCCAACGAATGGGGCGGTCACCTGGCCGGCATGGCGTCCGAAGAAATGGACAATGCCTACCAGATCCCGGGCAAGTACCCTAAAGGCGCCTACCTGCTGGTGTTCGACCCACTGGACGGTTCGTCCAACATCGACATCAACGCACCGGTCGGCACCATCTTCTCGGTACTGCGTTGCCCGAACGAATACCTGAGCCAGAACGAAGCCTTGAACGAAAAGGCCTTCCTGCAGCCAGGCACCGAGCAGGTCGCTGCCGGTTACGCCATCTACGGCCCACAGACCATGCTGGTACTGACCCTGGGCGACGGCGTCAAAGGCTTCACCCTGGACCGCGAAATGGGCAGCTTCGTACTCACCCACGAAGACATCACCATTCCTGCGTCCACCCAGGAATTCGCGATCAACATGTCCAATCAGCGCCACTGGGAAGAGCCGGTGACCCGCTATGTCGGCGAGCTGATGGCTGGCGAAGAAGGCCCGTTGAAGAAGAACTTCAACATGCGCTGGGTCGCCGCGATGGTCGCTGACGTGCACCGCATCCTGACCCGTGGTGGCTTGTTCATGTACCCGCGCGACAGCCGCGAGCCGTCCAAGCCAGGCAAGCTGCGTTTGATGTACGAAGCCAACCCGATGTCGTTCCTGGTTGAGCAGGCGGGCGGTGCGTCCACCGACGGCCACCAGCGCATCCTCGACATCCAGCCCGAAGGCCTGCACCAGCGTGTGGCGGTGTTCCTGGGGTCGAAAGAAGAAGTTGAGCGTGTGACGGCTTATCACAAAAAGTAAGCCTTTTTCGTAACAACTTGGTCGTAACAAAAAGCCCCGAAGTGCTTATCGCATTTCGGGGCTTTTTGTTTATTGGATGAGATTTTTCAGCAGCAGCGCCTGCAGGTTTTTCCGAGTGTCTGCAATGATGTGGATGTAGATAATGGTGTCTCGGATTTCATAGATGATTCGGTTCATACCGCTGACAACTTGCCGATACTGGCTGAGGTTCAGCTTCTCGATTTCTTCCGGTATCGATCCCGCATAAGGCTGCGTTTCAAGGCGACGCATAGCTTGTTTCAAAGACTCATAGGTTTGTTGCCAGGTCGATGCAGAGAACTGCCGAATTAGATAAGACTTGAGATCTTTAAGGTCGTTTTTTGCCGAGTAGAGAATCACAACCCTGAATGTCATTGAGCGTCGTCCTTATCCAGTTCTGAGAACACATCCTCCATGTCCTGGAACTGCCCCAATTCGATCTGCCGGTTGCCCAAGGCTAAAAGCTTTAACAGCGCCATGGTCTCTGCCTGCTCTTCAAAGCTCCTCACGTCCATCACCACCAGCTTTGCTTCACCGTTTTGGGTGATCACCAGAGGCTCTCGGCTTTCAGTAAGTGTTTTGACAATTTCAGCGGTATGGCTTTTCAGATAGCTGATAGGTTTTATCTGGGATGAGAATTTCATGGATTAGCCCTCGCTCAACAATGCGACCGATTTTAGTCTTTATTCAGTCCTATAGAGAAGGTGGCCGACGAAAGGGGGGATATTTGGCTCTAAAAATGTGATGAAAAGAGGTTGTTTGCACAAAAAAGAAATACCACCCCCCATCGGGAACCAGACACCCCTTTTCCCTTCTAAGCTTCTGGCAGATACCCCAACTGCTTCGTCCCTCCAGGAGTTTTTCCATGTCGTTACGCCGTCTCGCCCTGCTGGCTTTTTGCGTGCTGTTGGCCGCTTGCAGCAAGGTCAATCAAGAAAACTACGCGAAGCTGTCGGCTGGCATGGACAAGGTCGATGTGGAGTCGTTGCTGGGTAAGCCAACCGATTGTTCCGGCGCGCTGGGTATGTCCAGTTGCACCTGGGGCGATAAAACCAGCTTTATCAGCGTGCAATACGCCGGTGACAAAGTTTTGATGTTTTCCGGGCAAGGCCTGAAGTAAACCGGGGCGCGAGCCTGCGGGAGAAGAAGAATGATGCGTTTTGTTTTGTTTCTTTGCGCCAGCCTGTTTTTGGCGGGCTGCGCCAGCCATTCTGGCGATGATCTGCAACCCAAGACCGTGAGCAACGTCAACCTCAAGCGTTACCAGGGCACCTGGTATGAGTTGGCTCGATTGCCGATGTACTTCCAGCGCAACTGCGCGCAGTCCGAAGCCCGTTACACACTGCTGCCTGATGGCGACATGTCGGTGTTCAACCGCTGCCTGACGACCGAATGGAAGTGGGAAGAAGCCAAGGGCACGGCCACGCCGCAAGTGCCGGGCAAGACCGACAAGCTCTGGGTGGAATTCAATAACTGGTTCACGGCGTTGCTGCCGGGCGTCGCCAAGGGCGATTACTGGGTGCTGTATGTCAGCGATGACTACAAGACCGCACTCGTGGGCAGCCCGAGCCGGCGCTACATGTGGATCCTGTCGCGCACGCCAACGGTGAATGCCGACACCCGCGAAGACCTGCTGAGCAGGGCGCGTCAGCAGGGGTATGACACCACGCGGTTGATCTGGCGTACGTCGGACAAGCAGATGGCGAAGACTTCGCAATAGCCTGAGCGTGTCGCCGATCAAAATGTGGGAGCGGGCTTGCTCGCGAATGCGGTGTATCAGTATCAGATGTTCTGACTGACACACCGCATTCGCGAGCAAGCCCGCTCCCACATGTGTTATGTGTTGCCTGTTAACCCAGCAGATCTCTCAATACTTGAGTAAACGCCCGGCTGCTGTCTTCCTCGCCGGCATGGTGCCCGTCCCGCACCACCCACTTGCCATTCACCAGTACATCGCGCACTTGCCGGTCGCCGCCTGCGAACAACCAGCGATTTAGAATCCCGTCCTCGCTTGCCGTTGCCAGGTACGGATCGTTGCCGTCCAGCACCAGCCAATCTGCGCGTTTACCCACTTCCAGCCGACCAATCGGCTGCCCCAATGCCTGAGCGCCGCCGTCCAGTGCGGCATCAAACAATGTGCGCCCGACCATCGGCTGATCATTTCGATACAACCGGTTGCGCCGCTGGTCACGCAGACGCTGGCCGTATTCCAGCCACCGCAATTCTTCCACCACGCTCAGTGACACATGGCTGTCGGAACCGATGCCCATGCGCCCGCCCTGGGCGAGAAAATCCACCGCCGGGAAAATTCCGTCGCCCAGGTTGGCTTCCGTGGTCAGGCACAAACCGGCAATCGCGCGGCTCTTGGCCATGCGCGCCACTTCATCGGCGTCGGCGTGCGTCGCGTGCACCAGGCACCAGCGCTCATTCACCTCAACATTGTCATACAGCCATTGCAGCGGACGCTTGCCGCTCCAGGCCAAACAATCATCGACTTCCTTTTGCTGCTCGGCGATATGGATATGCACCGGGCACGCCTTGTCGCTGGCCGCCAACACTTCATTGATCTGTTGCGGCGTCACCGCGCGCAGTGAGTGGAAACACAACCCCACCTGCTGCGCCTGTTGCGCAGCGAGGATGGGTTTGAGCTGCGCTTGCAGGTCCAGGTAGTGTTCAGTGCTGTTGATAAACCGGCGCTGGCCTTCGTTCGGTGCCTGGCCGCCAAACCCGGAGTGGGTGTACAGCACCGGCACCAGTGTCAGGCCGATTCCGCTGCTGGCCGCTGCCTGGCTGATCTGCCGCGACAGCTCGGTGCGGTCGGCATACGGCTGGCCGCTGACGTCATGGTGCACGTAGTGAAATTCGGCGACCGAGGTGTAACCCGCCTTGAGCATTTCGATATACAGCTGACGCGCGATGACTTGCAATTGCTCCGGGCTGATCTTGCCGACCATCCGGTACATCAAGTCGCGCCATGTCCAGAAGCTGTCATTCGGGTTGCCAGCCACTTCGGCCAAGCCCGCCATGGCGCGTTGGAACGCGTGGGAATGCAGGTTGGGCATGCCCGCCAGCAGCGGGCCTCTCAGCCGTTCGGCGCCGTCTGCACTGGCATTGGCCTCAACCTTTGTCAGTACGCCATCGGCGCTGACTTCAAGACGTACATCGTTGGCCCATCCATTAGGCAGCAGCGCGCGTTCAGCAAAGAAAGCGGACATGATCAAGGCACCCCGGTCGTGTGTTTATTTGTATATACATATACAGACGTTTGCCTGCTCGGTAAACTCCGGCAATCTATGCATCTTTTTCCCCTGCAAGGATTCCCTGTGCCGACTCCGCCTGCCAAGTCTTCGCTGGCTGCCCACATGGACGAAAGTCCGGCGCCCTTGTATGCCCGCGTCAAACAGATGATCAGCCAGCAGATCCTCAACGGCAACTGGCCGCCGCATTACCGCGTGCCGTCCGAAAGCGAGCTGGTCAGCCAACTGGGCTTCAGCCGCATGACTATCAACCGCGCCCTGCGCGAGCTGACTGCCGAAGGGTTGCTGGTGCGCATGCAAGGCGTGGGCACATTCGTCGCCGAGCCCAAGAGCCAGTCGGCGCTGTTTGAAGTGCACAACATTGCCGACGAGATCGCCTCGCGCGGCCACCGGCATACCTGCCAGGTCATCCACCTGTGCGAAGAGGCCGCCGGTTCCGAGCGTGCCGTTGCCCTGGAAATGCGCGAAGGCGGGCGGGTGTTTCACTCGTTGATCGTGCACTTTGAAAACGATATTCCGGTGCAAATCGAAGACCGCTTCGTCAACGCGCTGGTCGCCCCGGAATACCTGCAACAGGATTTCACCCTGCAAACCCCCTACGCGTATTTGAACCAGGTCGCGCCATTGACCGAAGGCGAGCACGTGGTTGAAGCGATCCTCGCCGATGCCGCCGAGTGCAAGCTGTTGCAGATCGAGCCGAGCGAGCCATGCCTGTTGATTCGCCGGCGTACCTGGTCTGGCCGCCAGCCGGTGACCGCCGCGCGATTGATCCACCCTGGTTCCCGTCACAGCCTGGAAGGACGTTTCAGTAAATGAGTGCAGTAACAGTCTGGCGCGCCACCGATTACGTGCGCATGCCGTGGAAAAACGGCGGCGGCAGCACCGAAGAAATTACCCGTGACGCTGGCGAAGGGCTGGATGGTTTTGGCTGGCGCCTGTCGATTGCCGACATCGCCGAGTCCGGCGGCTTCTCGACCTTTGCGGGCTACCAGCGCGTGATCACCGTGATCAAGGGCGCGGGCATGGTGTTGACGGTGGATGGCGAGGAGCAGCGCGGGTTGTTACCGCTGCAGCCGTTCGCGTTCAAGGGAGAGAGCGAGGTGTCGTGCCGCCTGATTACCGGGCCGATCCGCGACTTTAACCTGATCTATTCGCCAGAGCGTTACCACGCACGCTTGCAGTGGATGGATGGCGTGCAGCGGCTTTTCAGCACGGCTCACACGGTGATGGTGTTCAGCGTGGCGGATGAGGTGAAAGTGCTGGGCGAGACGCTTGGTCATCATGACTGCCTGCAAGTGGACGGTAACACTGGGCTGCTGGATCTCGCTGTAAGTGGCCGTTGCTGCATTATCGAACTGACCGCACGCGGTTAAAAAAATGTGGGAGCTGGCTTGCCTGCGATAGCGGTGTATCAACAGCAGATGTGCTGACTGACACACCGCTATCGCAGGCAAGCCAGCTCCCACATTTGTTTTCTGGTGATCATAAAATCTGTTTCCAGCCCTCGCACCAAATTGTTACCTAACGCCCCAGCGTGGCGCAAAGCCACGCTGCCGTGACAAGCTTCTTACGCCGCAAAACCCTTCCGACACAAATTTCATTGAGCCTGCAGGCCTTAATTTCAAAGGCCCGCGCACGCATTCCAAAAAAATCTCAACAGCTCCCGCAGAAAGTTGGCCGCTTGATTGCATATGCTTGTATGTACAAGTAGAGATGTGTGCGTAAGAGTCGTCTTCGCACCAACACAGCATGCGCATCGATTGCCGAGGAGTTTTTTGTGACCAAGCCTACTCAATACCGTGACGTAGAAATCCGCGCCGCCCACGGTACCAAGCTCACCGCCAAAAGCTGGCTGACTGAAGCGCCGTTGCGCATGTTGATGAATAACCTCGACCCTCAAGTGGCCGAGAACCCCAAAGAGCTGGTGGTGTACGGCGGCATCGGCCGTGCGGCGCGTAACTGGGAGTGCTACGACCAGATCGTCGAGAGCCTCACCCACCTGAACGACGACGAGACCCTGCTGGTGCAATCCGGCAAGCCGGTCGGCGTGTTCAAAACCCACAGCAATGCGCCGCGCGTACTGATCGCCAACTCCAACCTGGTGCCGCACTGGGCCAGCTGGGAACACTTTAACGAACTGGATGCCAAGGGCCTGGCCATGTATGGCCAGATGACCGCCGGCAGCTGGATCTACATCGGCAGCCAGGGCATCGTCCAGGGCACCTACGAAACCTTCGTCGAAGCCGGCCGTCAGCATTACAACAGCAACCTGACCGGCCGCTGGGTACTCACCGCCGGCCTCGGCGGCATGGGCGGCGCTCAGCCTCTGGCGGCAACCCTGGCCGGTGCCTGCTCGCTGAACATTGAATGCCAGCAAGTCAGTATCGATTTCCGCCTGGCCAGCCGTTACGTCGACGAACAAGCCACCGACCTCGACGACGCCCTGGCGCGCATCGCCAAGTACACCAAGGCAGGCAAGGCCATCTCCATCGCCTTGCTGGGTAACGCGGCAGAAATCCTGCCGGAACTGGTCAAGCGCGGCGTGCGCCCCGACATGGTCACCGACCAGACCAGCGCCCACGACCCGCTCAACGGCTACCTGCCCGCCGGCTGGAGCTGGGACGAATACCGCGCCCGCGCCAAAACCGAACCGGCCGAAGTGATCAAGGCTGCCAAGCAGTCGATGGCCGTGCACGTTCAGGCGATGCTGGACTTCCAGAAACAAGGCATTCCGACCTTCGACTACGGCAATAACATCCGCCAAATGGCGCAAGAAGTGGGTGTGGAAAACGCCTTCGACTTCCCGGGTTTCGTGCCGGCGTACATTCGCCCGCTGTTCTGCCGTGGCATCGGCCCGTTCCGTTGGGCTGCACTGTCGGGCGACCCGCAAGACATCTACAAGACCGACGCCAAAGTCAAAGAACTGATCCCGGACGACGCCCACCTGCACAACTGGCTGGACATGGCCCGCGAGCGCATCAGCTTCCAGGGCCTGCCGGCGCGTATCTGCTGGGTCGGCCTGGGCCAGCGCGCCAAGCTGGGCCTGGCCTTTAACGAAATGGTGCGCAGCGGCGAGCTGGCGGCACCGGTGGTGATCGGCCGTGACCACCTCGACTCCGGCTCGGTCGCCAGCCCGAACCGCGAAACCGAAGCGATGCAGGACGGCTCCGACGCCGTGTCCGACTGGCCACTGCTGAACGCCCTGCTTAACACCGCGAGCGGCGCGACCTGGGTCTCGTTGCACCACGGCGGCGGCGTGGGCATGGGCTTCTCACAGCACTCCGGCATGGTGATCGTATGTGACGGCACCGACGAAGCGGCCGAGCGCATTGCCCGCGTCCTGCACAACGACCCGGCCACCGGTGTGATGCGTCACGCAGATGCCGGCTACCAGATCGCTATCGATTGTGCCAAAGAGCAGGGCCTCAACCTCCCGATGATCAAGTAACGACGGGCTCTGGGAGCCAGTCTTGTGTGGGAGCAGGCAAGCCAGCTCCCACAGAAGAGCAATGTGTACAGGTAAACAATCCATCAGAGGTTGAACACTCATGGCTGCAAATGACACCACCCCGTTGATCGAAAGGCGTTCGATCGACTACATCCCGGAAGCGGAAAGACACGGTCGTCTGTTCAGCCAGTTCACTCTATGGATGGGTGCCAACCTGCAAATCACCGCGATTGTCACCGGGGCCCTGGCCGTGGTGCTGGGCGGTGATGTGTTCTGGTCGTTGATCGGTCTGTTGATCGGCCAACTGATTGGCGGTGGCGTGATGGCGTTGCACGCGGCGCAAGGGCCCAAGCTGGGCCTGCCGCAGATGATTTCCAGCCGGGTGCAGTTCGGCGTGTATGGCGCGGCGATTCCGATCGTGTTGGTGTGCCTGATGTACCTCGGTTTCACCGCCACCGGCACGGTGCTTTCCGGTCAGGCGCTGGGCCAGTTGTTCGGTGTCAGCGACAGCGTCGGTATTCTGATCTTCGCCAGTGTCATCGTGCTGGTCACGGTGCTCGGTTACCGGGTGATCCATTTTATCGGCCGCGTCGCCAGCGTCATTGGCGTGATCGCCTTTGTCTATCTGTTCAGTCGCCTAGTGAGCCAGACCGACATCGGCGCGCTTCTGCAAATCCGCCATTTCAGCTGGAGCAGTTTTCTGCTGGCGGTGTCGCTGGCGGCATCCTGGCAAATCGCTTTCGGTCCTTATGTGGCGGACTATTCGCGCTACCTGCCGAGCAAGACGTCTTCGGTGAAAACCTTCTTCGCCGCTGGCGCCGGTTCAGTGATGGGTGCGCAGGTGGCGATGGTCCTCGGTGTGTTTGCCGCGGCCATGTCCAACGGGCAGTTCGCCGGTCACGAAGTGGCCTACATCGTGGGCTTGGGCGGCACGGGCGCCACCGCTGCGCTGCTGTATTTCAGCATCGCGTTCGGCAAGGTGACCATCTCCACGCTGAACTCCTACGGCAGCTTCATGTGCATTGCGACCATCATCAGCGGCTTTCGTGGTCGCCTGGAGGTCACGCGCCTGCAGCGCCTGGTGTTCGTGCTCGTCATCGTCGGCACTGCGACCCTGATTGCATTGCTCGGGCAGCACTCGTTCCTCGGTGCATTCAAGTCATTCATCCTGTTCCTGCTGGCGTTCTTCACGCCCTGGAGCGCGATCAATCTGGTGGATTACTACTGCATCACTCGCGAGCGTTATGACGTGCCGGCGCTGGCCGATCCGAAGGGCCGCTACGGCCGTTGGAACCCGCTCGGCATCAGCGTCTATGTCTTCGGTGTGCTGGTGCAATTGCCGTTCATCTCCACCAAGTTCTACACCGGCCCCTTGGTGGCCGCACTGGGTGATGTGGATATTTCCTGGATCATCGGTCTGGTACTTCCCGCAGCCCTGTATTACGTGTGTGCCAAAAAATGGCACGGCGCGGTCCCTGAACACCTGATCCTGCCGGTAGAGCAGGGCGCTATACCCACAACGACAAACGGGCTGGCTGCACAGGCCTGATGGGACGTGGACAGGGCAGGATGCCTACTGACTGCCGTAATCCATTTCAAGATTGGGAGCGTCACAACAATGAACATGAATAAGACCCTGTTGGCCACGTTGTTCTCAGCCAGTGTGTTGGCAAGTGCTGGCGCCCAGGCGGCCGGCTGGTGCGAATCCGGCAAACCGGTGAAGTTTGCGGGCCTGAACTGGGAAAGCGGCATGTTGCTCACCGACATCCTGCAAACCGTGCTGGAAAAAGGCTACGACTGCAAAACCGACAGCCTGCCGGGCAACTCCATCACCATGGAAAACGCCTTGAGCAGCAACGACATCCAGGTGTTTGCCGAAGAGTGGGTGGGCCGCAGCGAAGTCTGGAACAAGGCCGAGAAGGCCGGCAAAGTTGTCGGCGTCGGCGCGCCAATCGTGGGTGCCATCGAAGGCTGGTACGTGCCGCGTTACGTGATCGAAGGCGACGCCAAGCGCAAGCTTGAACCCAAGGCCCCGGACCTTAAAAACATCGCTGACCTGGCCAAGTACGCCTCGGTGTTCAAGGACCCGGAAGAACCGTCCAAGGGCCGTTTCTACAACTGCCCGGCCGGCTGGACCTGCGAGCTGGACAACAGCGAAATGCTCAAGAGCTACGGCCTGGAAAGCACCTACACCAACTTCCGCCCAGGCACCGGCCCGGCGCTGGATGCGGCGGTGCTGTCGAGCTACAAGCGTGGCGAGCCGATCCTGTTCTACTACTGGTCGCCAACCCCGCTGATGGGCCAGGTCGACCTGGTCAAGCTGGAAGAAAAACCCGGTGTGGATAAAAGCGTAAGCATCAAGGTGGGCCTGTCCAAGGCCTTCCACGAGCAAGCGCCTGAACTGGTGGCGGTGCTTGAGAAGGTCAACCTGCCCATCGATCTGCTGAATCAGAACCTCGGTCGCATGGCCAAAGAGCGAATTGAGTCGCCAAAACTGGCGAAAATTTTCCTCAAGGAACATCCTGAGGTCTGGCACGCATGGGTGAGCGACGACGCAGCCAAGAAAATCGACGCGGCCTTGTAGGTTGAGCGTTCCCGGTTGTCTCAACCGACAACCGGGCGCCCGGCCACAACCCACTGGATCGAGAGCACGCTATGTTCCCTGAGAGTTTTACGTTTTCCATCGCCGACTGGGTCAACGGTTGGGTGGACTCATTGGTCACCAACTACGGCGACGTGTTCCGGCACATCTCCGACACCCTGCTATGGGCCATCGTCAACCTGGAAGGCATGCTGCGCGCGGCGCCCTGGTGGCTGATGCTGGCCATCGTCGGCGGCATTGCCTGGCACGCCACCCGCAAGCTGGTGACCACCGCGGTGATCGTCGGTTTGCTGTTCCTGGTGGGCGCCGTTGGCCTGTGGGACAAGCTGATGCAAACCCTGGCATTGATGATGGTCGCCACGGTGATCTCGGTGCTGATCGGCATTCCGCTGGGCATTCTGTCGGCACGCAGCAATCGCCTGCGTTCGGTGTTGATGCCGCTGCTCGACATCATGCAAACCATGCCCAGCTTCGTGTACCTGATCCCGGTGTTGATGTTGTTCGGCCTGGGCAAGGTGCCGGCGATTTTCGCCACGGTGATCTACGCCGCACCGCCGCTGATTCGCCTCACTGACCTGGGCATTCGCCAGGTCGACGGCGAAGTCATGGAAGCCATCAACGCCTTCGGCGCCAACCGCTGGCAGCAACTGTTCGGCGTGCAACTGCCGCTGGCTTTGCCGAGCATCATGGCCGGTATCAACCAGACCACCATGATGGCGCTGTCGATGGTGGTGATCGCCTCGATGATCGGCGCGCGTGGCCTGGGTGAAGACGTGCTTGTCGGCATCCAGACCCTCAACGTTGGCCGTGGCCTCGAAGCCGGGCTGGCGATTGTGATTCTTGCAGTGGTCATCGACCGCATTACCCAGGCCTATGGTCGTCCACGGCATGAGGCGAGCAAATGACTACTGTCAGCAAAATTGAAGTTAAAAACGTCTTCAAGATCTTCGGCAACCGTTCGAAGGACGCCTTGGCCATGATTGGCCAGGGCAAGACCAAGGACCAGGTGCTGGCCGAGACCGGCTGCGTGGTCGGCGTGAATGACTTGTCGCTGAGCATCGGCACCGGCGAGATTTTTGTGATCATGGGCCTGTCGGGTTCCGGCAAGTCCACGCTGGTGCGCCACTTCAACCGCCTGATCGACCCTACCAGCGGCGCGATCCTGGTGGACGGCGAAGACATCCTGCAACTGGACATGGAAGCCCTGCGCCAATTCCGTCGACACAAGATCAGCATGGTGTTCCAGAGCTTCGGCCTGTTGCCCCACAAGAGCGTGCTCGACAACGTCGCCTACGGCCTGAAAGTGCGCGGCGAAACCAAGCAGGTGTGCGCCGAGCGCGCGCTGCACTGGATCGAAACCGTGGGCCTCAAGGGCTACGAAAACAAATACCCGCACCAGCTCTCCGGCGGCATGCGCCAGCGTGTGGGTCTGGCCCGCGCACTGGCGGCTGACACCGACATCATCCTGATGGACGAAGCCTTCAGCGCCCTCGACCCGCTGATCCGCGCCGAGATGCAGGACCAGTTGCTCGAGCTGCAAAAGACCCTGCACAAAACCATCGTATTCATCACCCACGACCTCGACGAGGCCGTGCGCATCGGCAACCGCATAGCGATCCTCAAGGACGGCAAACTGATCCAGGTCGGCACGCCGCGCGAGATCCTGCATTCGCCGGCGGATGAGTATGTGGACCGGTTTGTTCAGCGACGGGCGGCGGTGGTCTGATCCGGGTGTTGTGGTGAGCCGGCTGGCCCTATCGCAGGCAAGCCAGCTCCCACATTTGATCGGGTTCACACCGTTCAACGGTGGGAGCCGGGCTTGCCCGCGATAGGGCCAGCAGCTTCACCACACTGGCCCTGTGTAAACCCGATCAACTGTGGGAGCGGGCTTGCTCGCGAAGAGGCCGGTAAGGCTGCACAAGAATTGAAGAAGGTACAAAGATGTCCCAGGCAGCAAAAATCATCATCGCCGACGCCCCGCTGCGCTGGCAGGACGTGGTCGCCGTCGCCCGACACGGCGCCGTACTCGAACTCTCGGGCCAGGCCTGGGCGCGTATCGACAATGCCCAGGCCATCGTGCAGCGCATCGTCGCCAGCGGCGAGCGCGCCTATGGCGTCAACACCGGCCTGGGCGCGCTGTGCAATGTATCGCTCAAGGGCGAGCAACTCAGCCAGCTGTCGCGCAACACCCTGTTGAGCCACGCCTGCGGCGTCGGCCCGGTGCTCAGCGACGAACAAACCCGCGCAATCATCTGCGCTGCCATCATCAACTACAGCCACGGCAAATCCGGCCTGCACCCGCAAGTGGTGCATTCGCTACTGGCGCTGCTCAACCACGGCATCACGCCGCAAGTGCCCTCCCAGGGGTCGGTGGGTTATCTGACCCATATGGCCCACGTCGGCGTGGCCTTGCTCGGCGTCGGCAACGTGAGCTACAAGGGTCAGGTCGTCCCGGCGCAACAAGCCTTGAGCGCAGAAGGTTTGCAGCCCGTGGTACTCGGCGCCAAGGACGGCCTGTGCCTGGTCAACGGCACGCCGTGCATGACCGGCCTGAGCTGCCTGGCCCTGGCCGACGCGCACCATTTGCTGCAATGGGCCGACGTGATCGGCGCCATGAGTTTCGAGGCCCAGCGCGGCCAGATCGACGCCTTCGACGAAGCCATCATTGCCCTCAAGCCGCACCCAGGCATGCAGCACGTCGGCATCAACCTGCGCGCCTTGCTCGACGGCAGCGAAGTGATCGCCAGCAGCAAAGGCCTTCGCACCCAGGACGCGCTGAGCCTGCGCTCGATCCCGCAGATCCACGGCGCGGCCCGCGATCAGGTTGAACATGCCACGCGCCAGATCGAGACCGAACTCAACAGCGCCACCGACAACCCGCTGCTGCTCGGCACCCCGGACAGCTATCGCGTGGTCTCCCAGGCCAACCCGCATGGTCAGTCGGTGGCACTGGCCGCCGACATGCTCGCCATTGCCATGGCCGAAATCGGCTCGGTGGCCGAGCGCCGCCTGGACCGCCTGATCAACCCGCATGTCAGCGGCTTGCCGGCCTTTCTGGTCAGCAACCCCGGGGTCAACTCCGGGATGATGATCGTGCAATACGTCGCCGCCTCCCTGTGCGGGCAAAACCGCCAGCTGGCGCAACCGGCGGTGCTCGACAACTTCGTTACCTCGGGCCTGCAGGAAGACCACCTGAGCATGGGCACCAATGCCGCGCTCAAGCTGCATCAACTGTTGGCCAACGTCACCCAGATTCTTGCCATCGAGTACCTGCTGGCGGCCCAGGCCTTCGAATTTTTGAAGGAGCAGCGCTTCGGCGCGGGCACCGACAGCGCCTGGCGTTTGCTGCGTGAACACATCCCGCCGTATGAACAGGACCGCTGGCTGGCGCCGGACATCGCGACCGCCGCGGCGCTGCTCCACGACACCGCTTTGCTGCACCGCGTATTACCCCATTTGCACTGACACTTTTTAAAGAACAATTCAAAGGAGCATGAATGTGACTGCGCTAACTCTGATTCCAGGCCAACTGAGCCTCGCCCAACTGCGGGCCATCTACCAGCAGCCGGTAACCCTCAGCCTGGATGACAGCGCCTCGGCGCAGATCGAAGCCAGTGTGGCCTGCGTGGAGCAGATTCTCGCCGAGAACCGCACCGCCTATGGCATCAACACCGGTTTCGGCCTGCTGGCCTCGACCCGCATCGCCAGTGAAGACCTGGAAAACCTCCAGCGTTCACTGGTGCTGTCCCATGCCGCGGGCGTCGGTGAGCCGATCAGCGATGCGCTGGTGCGGCTGGTCATGGTGCTCAAGGTCAACAGCCTGAGCCGTGGCTTCTCCGGGATCCGCCGCCAGGTGATCGACGCGCTGATCGCGCTGATCAACGCCGAGGTGTACCCGCACATTCCGTTGAAAGGTTCGGTCGGTGCTTCCGGTGACCTGGCGCCCTTGGCGCACATGTCGCTGGTACTGCTGGGCGAAGGCAAGGCCCGCTACAAGGGCGAATGGCTGGAAGCGACCGACGCGCTGAAAGTCGCTGGCCTGACGCCGCTGACCCTCGCCGCCAAAGAAGGCCTGGCGTTGCTCAACGGCACTCAGGTGTCCACCGCCTATGCCTTGCGTGGCCTGTTCGAAGGTGAAGACCTGTTCGCCGGCGCGCTGGCGTGCGGCGCCCTCACCGTGGAAGCGGTGCTGGGCTCGCGCTCGCCGTTCGACGCCCGCATTCATGCCGCGCGCGGTCAGCGAGGGCAGATCGATGCAGCGGCGGCCTACCGCGCCCTGCTCGGTGAAAGCAGCCAGGTGTCTCAGTCGCACGAGAACTGCGACAAGGTGCAAGACCCGTATTCCCTGCGTTGCCAGCCACAAGTCATGGGCGCCTGCCTGACCCAGTTCCGCCAGGCCGCCGAAGTGCTGGTGGTGGAGGCCAACGCCGTGTCGGATAACCCGCTGGTGTTTGCAGCCGAAGGCGACGTGATCTCCGGTGGCAACTTCCACGCGGAACCGGTGGCCATGGCCGCTGATAACATGGCGCTGGCGATTGCCGAGATTGGCTCCCTGAGCGAACGTCGTATCTCGCTGATGATGGACAAGCACATGTCGCAACTGCCGCCGTTTTTGGTGGGCAATGGCGGTGTGAACTCCGGCTTCATGATCGCCCAGGTGACGGCGGCGGCACTGGCCAGTGAGAACAAGGCACTGGCGCATCCACACAGCGTGGACAGCCTGCCGACCTCGGCGAACCAGGAAGACCACGTGTCCATGGCCCCGGCTGCGGGCAAGCGTTTGTGGGAAATGGCCGAGAACACCCGTGGTGTGTTGGCCGTTGAATGGTTGGCCGCGTGCCAGGGCCTGGACCTGCGCGACGGTTTGAAGACCTCGCCGGTGCTTGAAAAAGCCCGCGCGATCCTGCGCGAAAAAGTGGCGTTCTATGAGAAAGACCGCTTCTTCGCACCCGACATCAACGCCGCCAGCGAACTGCTCGCCAGCCGCTGCCTGAATGAGCTGGTGCCGGCCAAGTTGCTTCCAAGCCTCTAAGGCTGACGCAGATCCAGTGTGGGAGCTGGCTTGCCTGCGATAGCTATCTGTCAGTTGAAACATGTGTGACTGATACACCGCCATCGCAGGCAAGCCAGCTCCCACATTTGATCTTCAGCGGATTCAAGTTCTCTCAGGATAAAAATAATTAGGGACGAGAAATGCACACGCAAGAAAAGGGTTTGAAACGCGGGCTAAACGCCCGACATATTCGCTTCATGGCACTGGGGTCGGCAATCGGCACCGGGCTTTTCTACGGCTCCGCCTCCGCCATCCAAATGGCCGGCCCCGCCGTGCTGCTGGCCTACCTGATCGGTGGCGCCGCCGTGTTCATGGTGATGCGCGCCCTCGGTGAAATGGCGGTGCACAACCCGGTGTCCGGCTCCTTCGGCCAGTACGCCAGCACCTACCTGGGCCCCATGGCCGGGTTTATCCTGGGCTGGACCTACGCCTTTGAAATGATCATCGTCTGCCTCGCCGACGTAACGGCTTTCGGCATCTACATGGGCTTCTGGTTTCCCGAGGTCGCGCGCTGGATCTGGGTGCTCGGCATCGTGTTTTTGATCGGCGGCCTGAACCTGTGCAACGTCAAAGTGTTTGGCGAGATGGAGTTCTGGCTGTCGTTGCTTAAGGTCAGCGCCATCGTGGCGATGATCCTCGGCGGTTTCGGCATCATGCTGTTCGGTATCCACTCGGCCGGTGAAACCCAGGCCAGCGGTATCAGCAACCTGTGGGCCCACGGCGGCTTCATGCCCAACGGCATTGGCGGCTTGATCGCCTCGTTTGCCGTGGTGATGTTTGCCTTCGGCGGTATCGAGATCATCGGCATCACCGCCGGTGAAGCCAAAGACCCGCAACGCGTGATCCCCAAAGCGATCAACGCCGTGCCGCTGCGCATCCTGTTGTTCTACGTGCTGACCCTGTTCGTGCTGATGGCGATCTACCCATGGCCGCAGATCGGCAGCCAGGGCAGCCCGTTCGTGCAAATCTTCAGCATCCTGGGCATCGGCTCGGCGGCGACCATCCTCAATATCGTGGTGATCTCTGCGGCGGTCTCGGCCATCAACAGCGACATCTTCGGCGCTGGCCGCATGATGTACGGCCTGGCCCAGCAAGGGCAGGCGCCCAAGGGTTTTGCCCAGCTGTCGAAACACGGCGTGCCGTGGATGACCGTGGTGGTGATGGGCGCGGCGCTGCTCGGCGGCGTGGTGCTGAACTACCTGATTCCGGAAAACGTATTCCTGGTGATTGCTTCGATCGCCACCTTCGCCACCGTGTGGGTGTGGCTGATGATTCTGTTCACCCAGGTCGCCATGCGCCGCTCAATGACAAAGGAGCAGGTGGCCGAGCTGAAATTCCCGGTTCCGTTCTGGCCGTATGCGCCTGCAGCGGCCATCGTTTTTATGCTGTTCGTGTTTGGCGTGCTGGGTTATTTCCCGGATACCCAGGCGGCCTTGCTGGTCGGCGCTGTATGGATCGTGCTGCTGGTCGTTGCCTACCTGCTGTGGGTCAAACCCGCCGCCGGGCAAGCGGCCAGGGTCCATTACGACCCGGCTTTGTCTCATCGATAACTTAGGGAGGCGTTGATGAAAACGCTTTGGCAACACTGCCACGTCGCAACCATGGCCCAGGGCAAATACTCGATCATCGAGGATGCCGCCATGGTCACCGCCGGTTCGCTCATTGAGTGGATCGGCCCTTTGGCGCAATTGCCCCAGGGTGACTATGCGCAGGTTCACGACCTGCAAGGCGCGTGGGTCACCCCCGGGCTGATCGACTGCCACACCCACACGGTGTTCGGTGGCAATCGCAGCGGCGAATTCGAGCAGCGCCTTGAAGGTGTGAGCTACGCCGAAATCGCCGCCAGGGGTGGCGGTATTGCCAGCACCGTGCGGGCGACTCGCGCCGCCACTGAAGATGAGCTGTTTGCCAGCGCGCACAAGCGCCTGCGCAGTTTGCTGCGCGACGGCGTGACCACGGTGGAGATCAAATCCGGCTACGGCCTGGACCTGGCGAACGAACGCAAGATGTTGCGGGTTGCGCGTCGTCTCGGCGAAGCGCTGCCGGTCAGCGTGCGCGCCACATGCCTGGCGGCGCACGCGTTGCCGCCGGAGTACAAGGACCGCGCCGATGACTACATCGAGCACATCTGCAGCGAAATGCTGCCGGCGTTGGCGGCAGAAGGGCTGGTGGACGCGGTGGATGCATTCTGCGAATACCTGGCGTTTTCCACCGAGCAGGTCGAGCGCGTGTTCAAGGTTGCCCAGCAACTCGGCCTGCCGGTGAAGCTGCACGCCGAGCAATTGTCGTCGCTGCACGGCTCCAGCCTGGCGGCGCGCTATCACGCGTTGTCGGCGGACCACCTGGAATTCATGACCGAAGAAGACGCCATCGCCATGGCCGCCTCCGGCACCGTCGCGGTGTTGTTGCCGGGCGCGTTCTACTTCCTGCGTGAAACCCAGTTGCCGCCGATGGAGGCCCTGCGCAAACACGGCGTGAAAATCGCCATTGCCAGCGACCTCAACCCCGGCACGTCACCGGCGTTGTCGGTGCGCCTGATGTTGAACATGGCCTGCACCCTGTTTCGCATGACGCCGGAAGAAGCCCTGGCCGGCGCCACGCAGCACGCGGCTACCGCGCTGGGCATGGGCGATACCCACGGCTCGCTGGAAGTGGGCAAGGTCGCCGACTTTGTCGCCTGGCAGATTGATCGCCCCGCCGACCTGGCCTACTGGTTGGGCGGCGAACTGGATAAACGCGTCGTGCGCCATGGCGTCGATGTCACCGTTTAAGGAGTACCGTTGTGGATAAGGTTCTGAACTTCAAGAAAGGCCGTGTGCCGCTGCTGATCAGCATGCCCCACGCGGGCCTGCGCCTGACGCCAGCCGTAGAGGCCGGGCTGATCCCCGAGGCGCAAAGCCTGCCGGACACCGACTGGCACATCCCCAGGTTGTATGACTTTGCCGAAGCGCTGGGTGCCAGCACCTTATCGGCGCAGTACTCGCGGTTTGTCATCGACCTGAACCGGCCGTCCGACGACACACCGTTGTACGTCGGCGCCACGACCGGGCTGTACCCGGCGACGCTGTTTGACGGCGTGCCATTGTTCCGCGAAGGCTTGGCGCCGTCTGAAGAAGAACGCGCGACCTACCTGCAAAAGATATGGGGGCCTTACCACCGCACGCTTCAGGAAGAACTGGCACGCCTCAAGGCCGAGTTCGGCTACGCGCTGCTGTTTGACGCGCACTCGATCCGTTCGGTGATCCCGCATCTGTTTGACGGCAAGCTGCCGGACTTCAACCTGGGCACCTTCAACGGGGCGGCCTGTGATCCCGAGCTGGCAGGCCAGCTCGAAGCCATTTGCGCCAGGCATCCGCAGTACACCCATGTGCTGAACGGGCGCTTCAAGGGCGGGCATATCACCCGTCACTACGGCAACCCGGCGCAGGATATTCATGCGGTGCAGCTGGAGTTGTGCCAGAGCGCGTATATGGAAGAGTTTGAACCGTTCCGCTATCGGCCGGACCTGGCTGAGCCGACGCAGGGGGTGTTGAAGCAGTTGCTGGAAGGGTTGCTGGCTTGGGGGCAGAAGCGTTACCGCTGAAATCGCTATCGCAGGCAAGCCAGCTCCCACCTTTGAATTGTGAACACCTTCAAGTGTGGGAGCTGGCTTGCCTGCGATGAGGGCCTCACCGTCGCCGCAGTGCAACTGCCGGTCGCCACAGGTCGTGTTAACAGGGTTCCTGCTCGGTAAGGTTGTGAGTACGGCGCGTCAGACGCCACTCCCCACAATAAAAGCTGCCGAGTGAGACCTCATCCATGAAACGACTGTTGTTGACCCTCACCTGCGCTGCGCTGATCAGCGCCAACGCCATGGCCGCCGATCCGGCCTCCTGCAAAACCGTGCGCATGGGGGTCGTCAGCTGGACCGACGTGATCGCCACCTCCGGCATGGCCGACGTGTTGCTCAAGGGCCTGGGCTACGACAGCAAACAAACCAGCGCCGTGCAGCAGATCATCTTCGCCGGCATCCGCGACAAACGCCTGGACATCTTCCTCGGCTACTGGAAACCGGCGATGGACAACAACATCGCACCGTTCCTCGCGGCGGGGCAGGTCAAGGTCCTCGACAAACCCGGCCTCGCCGACGCCCAGGCGACCCTGGCCGTGCCGCAATACGTGGCGGACGCTGGCCTGAAAACCTTCGCCGACATTGCGCGCTTCAAGGACCAATTGGGCGGCAAGATCTACGGCATTGAGCCCGGCAGCGGCGCCAACTCCGATATCCAGAAAATGATCGACACAAACCGCTTCGGCCTCGGCGGCTTCAAGCTGGTCGCCTCCGGTGAAGCGGGCATGCTCGCGGCGGTGCAGCGTGCGGTGAACCGCAAGGAGTTCGTGGTGTTTGTGGGCTGGACCCCGCACCCGATGAACATCAACATGAAAATGGCCTACCTCACCGGCAGTGAAGACGTGTTCGGCCCTGACGAAGGCCGCGCCACTGTGTCTACCGTCACCGCGCCGGACTTCGCCCAGCGTTGCCCGAATGCCAACCGGTTGCTGGAAAACCTGACCTTCACGGCGGCACAGGAAAGCCAGTTGATGGTGCCGATCATGGAGCGCCAGTCGCCGCAGGATGTGGCCAGGCAATGGTTGCGTGACCATCCCGAAGACTTGCAGCGCTGGCTGACAGGTGTGACGGCGTTTGATGGCAACGATGGCGTAGCGGCGGTGCAGGCCAGCCTCAAACCCTGAGCCTTCTCCGCCAGACCAAACACTAGAGAGCCATGTGGGAGCCGGGCTTGCCCGCGATGGCGGTGTGGCAGTCAATGGAACGGTGGCTGAAAAACCGCTATCGCAGGCAAGCCAGCTCCCACATTCAGGTTTTCATCGTTGGGGATAATTGCGCATGTACCCGATTTCTCCACAGCTTGCAGCCTTCGTCGCTAAAACCGAATCCTTCACCAGCGCCGACTCGTCGCTGGCGAGTTTGCGCCAAAGCTACGATCGCATGTGCCAAGCCTTCACCCCGCCAGTGCCGAAAGGGTTGGCGGTTTCCGACTTTCCCCTCGGCGGCGTCGGCGTGCGCAGTTACTTGCCCACCGCAGAGGCTCCGGCTGGAGGCTGGCCCTGCCTCCTTTATATGCACGGCGGCGGCTGGGTAGTCGGCGGCCTGGACTCCCACGACTTCATCTGCTTCGAACTCGCCAACACCCTGCAAGTGCTGGTGATTGCTATCGACTATCGCCTGGCCCCCGAACATCCGTTCCCCGCCGCGTATGAAGATTGCCGCGCGGTCTGGCAGGCGATCCAGGCGGGGGAGGGGCCGCATGCCATAAACCCGCAACGCCTGGCCGTGATCGGCGACAGTGCGGGTGGCAATCTGGCGGCGGCTTTGTGCATGGGCCTGCGCGATGACGGCCAGCCGTTACCCCGAGCCCAGGTGCTGATTTACCCCGGATTGGGCGGCCCGGCCGATTTGCCATCGCGTCGAGACTGCATGGACGCGCCACTGCTCAGCACCGCCGACACTGACTGTTACCTGGCGCTCTACCTGCGCGGCACGCGCCACCCGTCACCCTTTGCCACGCCGCTGCTGGCCCGGGATTTCAGCGGTTTACCCAAAGCGCTGATCGCGGTGGCCCAGTTCGACCCTCTGCGTGACGACGGCATGCTCTACGCCGAGCGCCTGCGCGAGGCCGGTGTTCAGACGCTGTTGTACCCGGGCAAGGGCCTCGTCCACGGCTGTTTGCGCGCGCGCGGCCAGGTGCGGGAAGTGGACGTGCTGTACGACGCCGTGCTGGATTACCTGAAGCGCGAAGGGCTGACACAGGTCTAAGTGCTCAAGGACATGCTCATTGCACAATTCGGGTTTATGATGCCAAACGGCAGAATAATAGACGTCCCCTCAGGGATGAACCCGACACCCTACGGAGCGCGCAATGCAGACTTGGTACCCGCAGATCAAACCCTACGCCCGGCACGATCTGGCAGTCGATGACATCCATACGCTGTATGTCGATGAAAGTGGCTCCCCCGAAGGCTTGCCTGTTGTCTTCATCCACGGAGGCCCGGGCGCCGGTTGCGACGCCAACAGCCGCTGCTATTTCGACCCGAATCTATACCGCATTGTTACTTTTGATCAGCGTGGCTGCGGCCGCTCTACCCCGCGCGCCAACCTGGAAAACAACACCACCTGGGACTTGGTCGCCGACCTGGAGCGCATTCGCGAGCACCTGGGCATCGACAAATGGGTGCTGTTTGGCGGTTCCTGGGGCTCGACCCTGGCGCTGGCCTACGCGCAAACCCATCCCGAGCGTGTGCATGGCTTGATCGTGCGTGGCATTTTCCTGGCCCGCCCCCAAGACATTCAGTGGTTCTACCAGGCCGGCGCCAGCCGTATGTTCCCGGATTACTGGCAGGACTACCTGGCGCCGATCCCACAGGACGAACGCCACGACCTGCTCACGGCCTACCACAAACGCCTCACCGGCAACGACCAGATTGCCCAGATGCACGCCGCCAAGGCGTGGTCCACCTGGGAAGGTCGCATGCTGAGCCTGTGCCCGAACCCGCAGCAGATCGAGCGCTTCGCCGAGCCGCAGCGTGCGCTGTCGATTGCACGTATCGAGTGTCACTACTTCACCAACAACTCCTTCCTGGAACCTGACCAGCTGATTCGCGACATGCACAAGATCGCCCATCTGCCTGGCGTAATCATTCATGGCCGCTACGATATGATCTGCCCGCTGGACAACGCCTGGGAGCTGCATCAGGCGTGGCCCAACAGTGAACTCCAGGTGATCCGTGAGGCTGGCCATGCTGCGTCCGAGCCGGGTATCACCGACGCACTGGTACGTGCGACCGGCGAGATGGCACGGCGCCTGCTTGATCTGCCACCTGAAGAAGCATGAAGGGCCTGTTGCAACGGGTGCGTGGCGCCCGGGTGGAAGTGGCCGGCGAAATTGTCGGGGCAATCGATCAGGGTTTGCTGGTGCTGGTGGCCGTCGAACCTGAGGATACGCCGCAGAGTGCCGACAAACTGTTGCACAAGCTGCTTAACTATCGGGTGTTCAGCGACGACGAGGGCAAGATGAACCTGTCCTTGAAGGACATCGGCGGCGGTTTGCTGCTGGTGTCGCAGTTTACCCTGGCGGCGGATACCAAAAGCGGGTTACGGCCCAGCTTCTCCAAAGCGGCCCCTCCGGCCCTTGGTGCAGCGCTTTTTGATCACTTGCTGTTACAAGCGCAACAATTGCATGGCAAGGTAGCTTCAGGGCGTTTTGGCGCGGATATGCAGGTGCATCTGGTCAATGATGGCCCTGTGACATTCCTCTTACAGACATGAATGTATTAAAAACGACTTTAATGCCCAAAAACGCAGGGTTTCGCTACAAATACTTCGCTGCCCCTGATGCGTTGTTTCGCGGGCTACTAGATAATCGCGCGCTATGGGGATCAGCGTTGTTTGGTCCATTTTTGACTTAGGTAGAGACTTGTCCGACGTCCATTGGGGAATCATTTTGACCCAAAGGAGTCGGAACAATGCTCGCCAACCTGGCATATAGATAGCTGGCCGTTGGTTTTATGATCTGTTTTCGGCGAGGGTTGCTCGTGATTGTTAGTCCCTGTAATGCACCAAAATTGTCAGCCAAACGGTTACGAAACGCACTGGTAACGGGCTCGGCCCTGTTTTGCCTGTTCGGCGCGAGTCAACTGTGGGCATTCAGTCTGGATGATGTGTCGGCCAAGGCTAAAGAGCTTGCCGGGCAGAAATACGAAGCGCCGCGCAGCAATTTGCCCAACGAATTTCGTGAAATGAAATTCGCCGACTATCAAAAGATTCGTTTCCGCAACGAAAAAGCCGAGTGGGCTGACCAGAACACCCCATTCAAGCTGTCCTTCTATCACCAGGGTATGCATTTCGATACACCGGTGAAAATCAACGAAGTGACCGCCGACAACGTCAGCGAAATCAAATACGACCCGACGCGGTTCGATTTCGGCGACGTCAAGTTTGATCCCAAAGCCACTGAGCAACTGGGTTATGCCGGTTTCCGTGTGCTTTACCCGATCAACAAAGACGACAAGCAAGACGAAATCATGACCATGCTCGGCGCGAGCTACTTCCGCGTCGTCGGCAAAGGCCAGGCTTATGGCTTGTCCGCCCGTGGCATGGCGATCGACACTGCCTTGCCGTCCGGCGAAGAATTCCCGCGTTTCACCGAATTCTGGATCGAGCGTCCGAAGCCGGGTGAAAAACAGCTGGTGATCTATGCCCTGCTGGATTCGCCACGGGCTACCGGCGCGTATCGCCTGACCCTGCGCCCTGGCACCGACACCATTGTCGACGTCAAATCGCAGATGTACCTGCGCGACAAGGTCACCAAGCTGGGCGTTGCTCCGCTGACCAGCATGTACCTGTTCGGCGCGAACCAGCCGTCGAAGGTGCTCAACTACCGTCGTGAGCTGCACGATTCCAGCGGTCTGTCGATCCATGCCGGTAACGGTGAGTGGATCTGGCGCCCTCTGAACAACCCTAAACACCTGTCGGTCAGCAACTTCAGCGTCGAAAACCCGCGTGGTTTCGGCCTGCTGCAACGGGGTCGCGATTTCAGCCATTACGAAGACCTCGACGACAACTACGACAAGCGCCCAAGCGCCTGGATCGAGCCTGAAGGTGATTGGGGCAAGGGTTCCGTGGACCTCGTAGAGATCCCGACCGCCGATGAAACCAACGACAACATCGTTGCGTTCTGGAGCCCGGCCGAGCTGCCGGAAGTCGGCAAGCCGCTGGACGTGTCCTACCGCCTGCACTGGACCATGGACGAAAAAGCCCTGCACCCGGCCGACAGCGCCTGGGTCAAGCAGACCCTGCGCTCTACGGGTGACGTGAAACAGTCCAACCTGATTCGTCAGCCTGATGGCAGCGTGGCGTACCTGGTGGACTTCGAAGGCCCGTCCCTCAAAGCCCTGCCGCCAGATGCCCCGGTTCGCAGCGAAGTCAGCGTTGGCGACAACGCCGAAATCGTTGAAAACAGCGTGCGTTACAACGAGCACACCCAAGGCTGGCGTTTGACCCTGCGCATGAAGATTAAAGACGCAGGCAAGCCGACCGAGATGCGTGCAGCCCTGGTTCAGGATATTCCGCAGGCTGAGCCCGAGAAGGCTTCGACCCAGGTGCTCAAGGCTGACAAGCTGCTGGCCAAGCAACACGAGAAGCAGGCCAAGAAAGACGCAAAAGAGGCGAAAGACGTTAAAGACGCCAAAGATGCGAAAGACAAGGAAGCCAAGCAGCCAGAAGCTGCTCCTGCTACGCCACTCTCTACTCCGGAACCGACCAAGACTGAAAAAGTCCTGACCGAGACCTGGAGCTATCAGTTGCCTGCCGATGAGTAATTCTCAAGCCATGCCAGAGACTCTGTCCGAGTATCTGGCGCATCTCCCGATGACTGCCGAGCAGCGCGCCGAGCTGGCGGGCTGCACGTCCTTCAGTGAACTGCACCAGCGTTTGTCGTCTGCAACCTTCGACGCACCGACCGACGCTGCCCAAGCGTCGGTTGGCCGCCGGCTGACCCTTAATTCCGCCGAAGAGCTGCAAGACGCGGAAATGCTGGCACTCGACGCCAACGGCCGGGTTTGCCTGAAGGCCACGCCGCCGATCCGCCGTACCCGTGTGGTGCCAGAGCCTTGGCGTACCAACATTCTGGTGCGCGGTTGGCGCCGGATGACCGGTCGTAGCAACCCTCCGGCCCCGCCGAAAGATGAGCGCGTATTGCCGGCCGCGCGCTGGCGTACCGTGGGTTCGATCCGTCGTTACATTTTGCTGGTGCTGATGCTCGGCCAGACCATTGTGGCTGGCTGGTACATGAAAGGCATCATGCCGTACCAGGGCTGGTCACTGGTTTCGTTCGACGAAATCCGCAACCAGACCCTGCTGCAAACCGCTATGCAGGTACTGCCTTACGCCTTGCAAACCAGCATCCTGATCATGTTCGGGATCTTGTTCTGCTGGGTCTCGGCGGGTTTCTGGACCGCGCTGATGGGCTTCCTCGAACTGCTGACCGGCCACGATAAATACCGGATCTCCGGTAAAAGTGCCGGTGACGAGCCGATTCCGAAAGATGCCCGCACCGCGCTGGTGATGCCGATCTGCAACGAAGACGTGCCCCGGGTATTTGCCGGTCTGCGCGCTACCTTTGAATCGGTGGCGGCCACGGGCGACCTGGACCGCTTCGATTTCTTCGTGCTCAGCGACAGTAACGAAGCCGACATCTGCATCGCCGAACAGCAAGCCTGGCTCGACGTGTGCCGCGAAGCCGGTGGCTTTGGCAAAATCTTCTATCGCCGTCGTCGCCGTCGCGTTAAACGCAAAAGCGGCAACCTCGACGACTTCTGCCGTCGCTGGGGCGGTGACTACAAGTACATGGTGGTGCTCGACGCCGACAGCGTGATGAGCGGCGAATGCCTGACCAGCCTGGTGCGCTTGATGGAAGCGACGCCGGATGCCGGGATTATCCAGACCGCGCCGCGTGCGTCGGGCATGGACACCTTGTATGCGCGCATGCAGCAGTTCGCCACTCGCGTGTACGGCCCGCTGTTTACGGCCGGCCTGCACTTCTGGCAGCTGGGTGAATCCCACTACTGGGGTCACAACGCGATCATCCGTATGAAGCCGTTCATCGAGCACTGCGCCCTGGCGCCGTTGCCCGGTAAAGGCGCGTTCGCCGGTTCGATTCTGTCCCACGACTTCGTTGAAGCAGCGCTGATGCGCCGTGCCGGCTGGGGCGTGTGGATTGCCTACGACCTGCCGGGCAGCTATGAAGAACTGCCGCCGAACCTGCTGGACGAACTCAAGCGTGACCGTCGCTGGTGCCACGGTAACCTGATGAACTTCCGCCTGTTCCTCGTTAAAGGCATGCACCCGGTGCACCGCGCGGTGTTCCTGACCGGCGTGATGTCGTACTTGTCGGCCCCGTTGTGGTTCCTGTTCCTGGTGCTGTCGACGGCCTTGCTGGCGGTCAATACGCTGATGGAGCCGCAGTACTTCATGGCGCCACGCCAGTTGTACCCGTTGTGGCCACAATGGCATCCGGACAAGGCGGTGGCGCTGTTTTCCACCACCATCGTGCTGCTGTTCCTGCCTAAGCTGCTCAGTATCATTCTGATCTGGTTCAAGGGCGCGAAAGAGTTCGGCGGCAAGTTCAAGGTGACCTTGTCGATGCTGCTGGAGATGCTGTTCTCCATGCTGCTGGCGCCGGTGCGGATGATTTTCCACACCCGTTTCGTACTCGCCGCGTTCCTCGGCTGGGCTGCGACCTGGAACTCGCCGCAACGTGACGACGACTCCACGCCATGGAGCGAGGCGGTCAAACGCCACGGTCCGCAAACCCTGCTCGGCTTCCTGTGGGCCTTGCTGGTGGTGTGGTTGAACCCGAGTTTCCTGTGGTGGCTGGTCCCGATTGTCGGTTCGCTGATGCTGTCGATTCCGGTGTCGGTAATTTCCAGCCGGGTCAAGCTGGGTCTTAAGTCCCGCGACGAGAGCCTGTTCCTGATTCCCGAGGAATACAATCCGCCGCAAGCGCTGCTGTCGACTGAGAAGTACACCCACGAAAACCGTTGGCACGCCCTGAATGACGGGTTTGTGCGGTCGGTGGTCGACCCGCAGCAGAACGCCCTGGCCTGCGCCTTGGCGACCTCGCGTCACCGTGAGGCGGAGCCGATTGAGCACCTGCGCCTTGAGCGTGTGCGTCATGCGTTGAAAGTCGGCCCTGCCGGCCTCAACAACGGCGAACGCGTGGCCTTGCTCAGCGACCCGGTCGCCCTGGCTCGCCTGCATGAGCAGGTCTGGAGCGAAGGCCACGCCGAGTGGCTCGGCGCTTGGCGTGCATCGATCAAGGCTGATCCGCACGCGCCATTGCTGCCGCTGCAACCGCTGTCGTCCCAGGCCCAACCGGCCTGATTCAGACACCCCCGAGGGGCTCACCTCGGGGGTGTTCGAAGCGCTGGTCCTACAGCGTTTCACGCCTATTCTTTTTATTCCTAACACCTTGTTATTTCGAAACAAAAGACCTTTGTTCGAGGCGTACTGCCGTGCCTGTGGCTGGGGTAGCATCGCCCCCCAGATTTGATGTGCCACGGGGGATTCATGATCAACAGGTATTGTTTGGCGCTGGTGCTCGGCGCTGTCGCATCGGTTTACACAGGCATGGTCGGCGCTGGCGCCCTCGACGATGCCGTGCGCCGTGGCGTGCTCAAAGTCGGCACCACGCCCACCTACGTTCCCTTTGAAATGACCGATAAAAAGGGCCGCATCGTCGGCTTTGAAATTGACCTGCTTCAAGCGATGAGCCGTGCCCTGGGCGTGGAGCTTGAACTGGTCTCGGTGCCGTATACCGACTTGCTGTCGGGGTTGATGGCGAAGAGGTTTGATTTGATCGGCAGCGGCATGACGGTCACTCAGGAACGCAACCTCAAGCTGAATTTCAGCGACTCCTTTATCGTCGTGGGGCAAACCGTGCTCCTGCATCCCAGCCTGGCCGGGAAGGTGTCAGGTATCGAAGACCTCGATGAAGCCGGTTACAGAATCGTCGCCACTGAGGGCACCACCGGGGAAGCCGCCGCGCAACGATTTTTGGGGGCGGCGCGGTTAACCAGTTTCGCCACCTCCGAAGAAGCCGTGCGCCAGGTGGTGGAGGGCAAGGCCGACGCCTTTATTCATGATGCGCCCTACAACCTGATCGCGATGGCCAAGCCGCAGAACAGTACGTTGCTGGCGCTGGAGCAACCCTTCACGTTTGAGCCCCTGGCGTTCGGCCTGAAAAAAGGCGATTACGACAGCCTCAACTGGATCAATCATTTTCTCAATCAAGTCGCCCAGGATGGCACCTACGATCGTTTGCACGACAAGTGGTTCAAGGACACTGCCTGGATGGCGGAGATCGACTGAAAGTCATAACTGCTTACACATCAATGGATTGGAAAACGTCCGCGCTGACGTGTCTACCGCCTGTGCTTGATTGCACCGTTGTGGGGCTTTTCCGACATGCGTCGATAACAATTACCCGTGAAACCTTTGTGACGGCAGGCGAGTGGGGTAGGATCGCTCCCCGAATTGGTGCAGCCCTTTTGCGCGCCGACTTTACAAGAATCGTTCAGGGGACTTGATGATGAAAAAGTATCTTTCGATGCTGCTGCTCGGCGTCAGCGCGCTGGTTGCCGCCACTACGGCCCAGGCCGGCGCCATCGACGATGCGGTCCAGCGCGGCTCGCTTAAAGTCGGCATGGACCCGACTTACATGCCGTTCGAAATGACAGACAAACGCGGTGAAATCATCGGTTTCGAAGTCGACATCCTCAAGGCGCTGGCCAAGTCCATGGGCGTCAAGCTGGAGCTGGTATCCACCGGCTACGACGGCATCATTCCGGCCTTCCTGACCGGCAAGTTCGACATGATCGGCAGCGGCATGACCCTGACCCAGGAACGCAACCTGCGCCTGAACTTCAGCGAACCCTTCATCGTGGTGGGCCAGACCCTGCTGATTCGCAAGGACCTGGAAGGCACCATCAAGTCTTACAAAGACCTGAACGACGAGAAATACCGCCTGACCTCCAAGCTCGGCACCACCGGTGAGATGGTCGCCAAAAAGCTGATCTCCAAAGCCAAGTACCACGGCTATGACAACGAGCAGGAAGGCGTGCTGGACGTGGTCAATGGCAAGGCGGATGCCTTTGTGTATGACGCGCCGTACAACGTGGTCGCCGAGAAAAAAGTCGGCAACGGCAAGCTGGTGTTCCTCGACCAACCCTTCACGTTTGAGCCTTTGGCGTTCGGCCTGAAAAAAGGCGATTACGACAGCCTCAACTACATCAACAACTTCCTGCACCAGATCCGCAACGATGGCACCTACGATCGCATCCATGACAAGTGGTTCAAGAGCTCCGAGTGGCTCAAGGACATGGAATAAGGCTGGCTGAATACCGAGTCGCTCCCATCGCAGGCAAGCCAGCTCCCACCTTTTGATCTGTACGCACAGTCAAATGTGGGAGCTGGCTTGCCTGCGATGCCGGCCTGACAGGCGACATCAATCCCGGAAAGTGAAATGAAACCGAAAAAAGCCCAATGGCCCTGGCACCTGCTGACCGTGGTCGTGCTGGTCGGCCTGGCCGGCGCGTTGTACTACGCCACTTCGCTGATGTCCTACGAATGGCGCTGGAATCGTGTGCCGCAGTACTTCGCCTATCAGGCTGAAGAGTCCCAGCGCGCGGCCGACATCTCCACCGTGGTGGAGCTGGTGCGCAAAGGCGATATCGCCGAAGTCACCCTGCGTAATGACGCTGGCGCCGAGCAAAAACTCACCGTTGCCGACAACAGCCTGCAAGTGTCGCGCGGTGATGATGTGGCCGAAGGCGACGTGGTCGGTGTAACCCGCCATTGGGCGCTGGGCCCGCTGATGTGGGGGTTGTGGACCACCGTGTGGCTGTCGGTCATCTCGGGGGTTCTGGGGCTGGCGATTGGTTTGGCGACGGGTTTGTGCCGGCTGTCGAACAACCCAACCCTGCGCGATTTGTCGACGATCTACGTCGAGCTGGTACGCGGTACGCCGCTGCTGGTGCAGATTTTCATTTTCTACTTCTTCATCGGCACGGTGCTCAACCTGTCGCGGGAGTTCGCTGGCATCGCTGCGCTGTCGCTGTTCACCGGCGCGTATGTGGCGGAAATCGTTCGCGCCGGTGTGCAGTCAATCACCCGTGGCCAGAACGAAGCGGCGCGCTCTTTGGGTTTGAGTGCCAGCCAGTCAATGCGCCACGTAGTACTGCCGCAGGCTTTCAAGCGCGTGCTGCCGCCGTTGGCCGGGCAATTTATCAGCCTGGTCAAAGACACCTCGCTGGTCTCGGTGATCGCGATCACCGAACTGCTCAAAAGCGGCCGCGAAGTGATCACCACCTCGTTCTCGCCGTTTGAAATCCTGTTCTGTGTGGCAGGCCTGTACCTGCTGATCAACCTGCCGCTGTCGAAAATGGCCAGCCGGCTTGAGCGGAGGCTCGCGCAAAGTGATTGAAGTCCGCGATCTGGTAAAAGTCTTCGACACCCGTGGCCACCTGGTGCGCGCGGTGGACCACGTGACCACGCAAGTCGCCAGGGGCGAGGTGCTGGTGGTGATCGGCCCGTCGGGTTCCGGTAAATCCACCTTCCTGCGCTGCCTTAACGGCCTGGAAGAATTCGATTCGGGCTCGGTGAGCATCGACGGCCTGCAACTGGCCGACCCCAAGACCGACGTGAACGCCTACCGGCGCGAAGTGGGCATGGTGTTCCAGCACTTCAACCTGTTCCCGCACATGACCGTGCTGGAAAACCTGTGCCTGGCGCAAAAAGTGGTGCGCAAGCGTGGTAAGAAAGAGCGTGAGGCCAAGGCCCTGGCGCTGCTGGAGAAGGTTGGTATTGCGCAAAAGGCCAACGAATTCCCCTCACGACTTTCTGGTGGTCAACAACAACGGGTGGCGATTGCCCGCGCGTTGGCCATGGAACCCAAGGTGATGCTGTTTGATGAGCCCACCTCGGCCCTCGACCCGGAGATGGTCGGTGAAGTGCTGGATGTGATGAAGACCCTGGCCCTGGAAGGCATGACCATGGTCTGCGTCACCCACGAAATGGGCTTCGCCCGCGAAGTGGCAGACCGCGTGCTGTTCTTCGATCACGGCAAGCTGCTCGAAGACGCCTCCCCGGCTGAGTTCTTCGACGCGCCCAAAGACCCTCGAGCCCAAGCCTTCCTGCGTCAGGTGCTGTAAACCTGCCTGTTGTGGCGAGCGAGCTTGTTGTGGAAGGCGCGCTTGTTGTGGCGAGCGAGCAAACCCGCCCGCCCCCACAAACAAGCCCCGCGCAAGTCCTGTCAGACTCAAAGCCTGAACTTGCCCACCAGCCCCTGCAAATCCAGGCTCAACTTGGTCAACTGCACGCTGGCCGCTGCGGTTTCCTCGCTGGCGGCCGCTGTCTGCTCCGTCACATCGCGTACCTTCAACACACTGCGATTGATCTCCTCCGCCACGGCGCTTTGCTCCTCGGCAGCGGCAGCGATCTGCGGGTTCAGTTCCTGGATGACCGACACCGTGCGGGTAATCGCCGCCAGTGCTTCACCGGCATCACGGGTCAGTTCAACGCTGGTTTGGGTCTGGTTGCGGCTGCTGTCCACGATGTCTGCCACCTGTTGGGTGCCCGTGTGAAGGCTGAGAATCAGCTCTTCGATTTCTTCTGCCGAGGCCTGCGTACGCTGGGCCAGGCTGCGCACCTCATCGGCGACGACGGCAAAACCTCGGCCGGCACTGCCAGCCCGCGCGGCTTCGATGGCGGCGTTGAGCGCCAGCAAGTTGGTCTGCTCGGACACTGATTTGATCACGTCCAGTACGCTGCCGATCTTTTGGCTCTGGTGCTGCAACGCCAGCATGGCCTGGCTGGAGCGCCCCATTTCATGGGCCAGATGGCCGATGTGCTCAACCGCCCGTGTGACCACCTGTTCACCCATGCTCGCCTGTTGGTCCGCCTCGTTGGCGGCCACGGACGCCTGTTCCGCGTGACGCGCCACCTCTTGCGCGGTCGCGAGCATTTCATTCATGGCCGTGGCGACCTGGTCGGTTTCGTCTTTCTGGTTATTGACTCCGGCGCGGTTCTGCTCGGTCACGGCCGATAACTGCGTCGCGGCGCTGGCGATTTGCCGGGCGCTGTTGCCAATGCCGCCGATCAGGCCTCGCAGGTTTCGGGTCATTTTTCCGATGCTCTGCTGCAGTTGGCCCAGTTCATCGTGACGGTCCACCGTCGGGCTTTCACTCAGATCACCCTCAGCAATGCGGTTGGCAGCCACCAGCGCTTGGCGCAACGGCGTGGCGATCTGCCTGGCCAGCCACCACGCTGCCAGAGAGCCCAGCAACAACGCGATGCCTGTGACGCTGATCAGCAGCGTGCGGGTGTGCTCCGCCCCTCTGTCGAGTTTGAAGTTCTGGGCCTGGCTCACCCGTTCACTGTGGTCGAGCAAGGTGTTGAGTTGCTGCTCAAAGCGGTTCTGCGCGGTTTCAGTGGTGACCTGAGCGTCTTTGAGCTTGATCACCAGCGCGCGATAGTCCGCCAGGTCTTTTTGAAGCCTGGTGGAGTCCGCGGGCAACGTCGTCACAGCGGCTTCGGCGATGTCCAGGGCGTCGAGCGTTTTGCCGATCGTCTCGGCATAGGCTTGCGACGACTCGGCGGCCCACGCGGGGCTTTGGGCGCGATCCTCGGACTGCTTCATGGCCTGGCGCAGGTTCTTGATGGCGTCGAGTGCGCGCGGATCCTGTCGGTCCGGCAGGGTACTGGCCAGTTGCGCGAGGGTGTCGCTGGCCTGCAGGGCGGCGTCATGCAGGACAGGGCGGATGCTCTCGCGTTGCTCGGTCAAGGGCGGCAATGCCACGAGAGCGGCCTTGAACTCCACCACCAGTTGCTGCGCATCGCTCAGGCGTTGCAGGTCAATCGGGTCGATCACGTGGCTGGACAAGTAGCTGAGGCGGCCGTCGAGTTTTTCGATCTGCAGCTCCATTTTGCCCAGGCTGGCCGTGTCGGTCAGGGTGCGATACACGATGCGGTCGGCACGCATTGCTTCGGCGACAGCCGTCAATTCGCCGAGGACAGTCAAGTTGCTTGAGCGGAACAGGGCGGTATTTAAAGCCTGCCAGCCGGTCACCGCAATGATGAGGCTGAGGATCAGCACTTGGCCAAAACCCAGGGCGAGCTTGACGCGGACGCTGGCATTGGCCAGCAAACAGGGCAGCCGGGAAAACATGTTGGCACTCCAAATCAGATAAACACGTGGTGAGACGCTAGATCGATTTGGAGTCGTAGTGTGCTGGTAATTGCGTAGGAAGTTTCACAAATTGCGGTGCACGGCGGCCTCGATAGGCCGCCGTGTAGAGGTGGTTCAGACGCGGAAGCGCCCGACCAGGGTTTGCAAATAAACCCCCAGACGTGCCAGCTCCGCACTGGAGGCGGCGGTTTCCTCAGTGGCCGAGGAGGTCTGTTCCGACACATCACGTACATTCAGAACGCTGCGGTTGATCTCTTCGGCCACGGCGCTTTGTTGCTCGGCGGCGGTAGCGATCTGCGAGTTCATCGCCTGGATGGTCGAGACCGTACGAGTGATGTTGCCCAGCGCCGCACCGGCGCGGCGGGTCAGTTCGACGCTGCTCTCGGTGAGGCCACGGCTGTTGTCCATGATGGTCGCCACCTGCTGGGTGCCGCTTTGCAGGCCGACGATCAGCTCTTCGATCTCTTCGGTGGACTTTTGGGTGCGCTGGGCCAGGCTGCGCACTTCATCGGCCACCACCGCAAAACCACGCCCGGCTTCCCCGGCGCGTGCCGCTTCGATGGCCGCGTTAAGCGCCAACAGGTTGGTTTGCTGGGCCACGGATTTGATCACATCGAGCACACTGCCAATCTTGTCGCTTTCACGCTTGAGGTGGCCCATGGCTTCGGTGGAATTGCCGACCTCGGTGGCCAGGCGTTCGATGTGGGCGATGGCTTCGCCGACGACCTTGTCGCCTTCGCGGGCCTGCTGGTCAGCGGCCACAGCGGCTTCGGAAGCTTCCTCGGCGTTGCGCGCCACTTCTTGCACGGTGGCAGCCATTTCATTCATGGCGGTGGCCACCTGGTCGGTCTCGACTTTCTGGCTGTTGACCCCGGCGCTGGTCTGTTCGGTCACGGCCGACAGTTGCTCGGCGGCGCTGGCGATCTGGGTGACGCCGTCGCTGATGCCGCCGATCAGCTCGCGCAGGCCCACGGTCATGCTTTGCATGGCGCGTTGCAGTTGGCCCAACTCGTCTTTGCGCGTGGAATCGAGGTTCTGGCTCAGGTCACCGGAGGCCACACGCTCGGCGACTTTGAGGGCCTGATTCATCGGGATGACGATCTGGCGGGTGATGGCCCAGGCGGCGAAGATGCCGAAGATCAGCGCCAGCACAGCCGCGAGCAACAACAGCTGCCTGGCCTGTGCCGCTTCGTGATCGCGCACCACCGTCTGGGATATCGTCAATTTGTCGCTGTGGCCCAGCAGGATGTCGCCCTGTGCAGCGGTGTCTTTCAGGGCCGCCGCCATAGCCACTTGCGAATCGCGGTACTGGCTCACAGCCTCGCGGTAGGCTTGCAGCGAGGTGCTGGCCTCTTGCAGGTTTGCCTGGTACTGCTCTGGCAGCTGGCCTTGCAGTTCGGTGATTTTCTTCAGCGCGTTGTCGATGGCATCCAGTGCGGGCTGCTCGGCTTCAGGCTTGCCGCTGTAGGTGTAGCCGCGCACCTGGAAGCGCGCTTGCTGAATCAGCTTGCTCAGGTCGACCACGCTGTTGAACTGGGTGACGCTCTCACCTTGCAGCAGCGTTTTTTCGATTTGGCTTATCTTGGCCACCGCGTTGTCGGCGGTTTCGCCAAGCTTGCCGCGTGCGCCTTCACGTTTCAGGCCAGCCAGAACCATGGCGCCGAAAGCCTTTTTGTATTGGCCTAAAGCGTCGAGCTGCTGTTCTACCAGGGCCTTGTCGTTGGGTTGCTCAATGAGGTTGCCGGCGGTTTTCAGGCCGCTGTCGAGTTTCGCGATCAGGTCGTTGACCGCGCCAGTGCCTTGTTCACCCCGGCGCATTTCGAAATCCAGGCGCGCCAGTCGCAGGTCTTTGGTCAGGCCGTTGAGGCTGGAGATAAAGCCGAGCTTATCGCCGCGACTGGTCACGTCGTCGAGCCCCTTCCAACCAGTGAAAGTGATCAATAGCGTCAGGATCAATACCAGGCCAAAGCCAAGGCTCAGCTTGCGATTGACGCTCACATTCCCCAGTTTTTCGGCTAACAGACGATTCATGCTGCAATCTCCCTTGGAACAAGGCTTGGACTTATTCAAAGGCTATCGGCAACACAGGAAGATTCTGTAGCCAAGCAGATCCACTGTGGGAGCTGGCTTGCCTGCGATGGCATCAACCGGGTTCGCCTGAGATACTGAGGTGTCTGCATCGCAGGCAAGCCAGCTCCCACACAAGCTGGCTCCCACAGGGTTTGGCGTGGTGTCAGAACAGGCGGGCGAGCAGGGCGGTGACGGCGGTTTCGACGCGCAGAATTCGTGCGCCCAGCTGTACCGGTTGCAGGCCGGCCTTTGTCAGCAAATCCACTTCGTAGGGAATCCAGCCACCTTCCGGGCCGATAGCCAGGGTCACCGGCGTCTCCAGCCCGCGCGGGCAGGGCGGGTAATCGCCGGGGTGGCCGATCAAACCCAGGGTGCCTTCGGTCATGGCCGGCAGGCGGTCTTCGACGAAGGGCTTGAAGCGCTTTTCGATGATGATCTCGGGCAGCACGGTGTCGCGCGCCTGTTCCAGGCCGAGGATCAATTGCTCGCGCACGGCTTCAGGTTCCAGGAATGGCGTTTGCCAGAAGCTTTTTTCCACCCGGTAACTGTTGAGCAGCACCACTTTCGGCACGCCCATGGCCGCCACGGTTTGCAGCACCCGGCGCAGCATTTTCGGGCGCGGCAGGGCCAGCAGCAGGGTCAGGGGCAATTTGGCTGGCGGTGGCTGGTCGAAGCCGACCTGCAGTTCGGCTTCACCGGGTTCCAGGCGCAGCAGGTGCGCCTTGCCCATCAGCCCGCCGACTCGCCCGACGCGCAGGCTGTCGCCGACGGCTGCGCGGTGGACGTCCTGCATGTGCACCAGGCGCCGATCACGCAGGATCACCCGGTCGGGCGCGATAAAATCGGCCTCTTCAAGCAGCAGCAGGTTCACGGCTGGGTCGCAGGCGGCTGGTCGTCGTCGGCGGTTTGGTCATCCGGGTGTTCGCCACGCTTGCTGATCAAACCGCTGAACAGAATGCCGATCTCGAACAGCATCCACATCGGCACGGCCAGCAGCGTCTGGGAGAAGATGTCCGGCGGCGTCAGAATCATGCCGACCACAAAGCAGCCGATGATGACGTACGGGCGTATTTTCTTCAGGTATTTGACGTCGACCACGCCGATCCACACCAGCAGCACCACGGCCACCGGAATTTCGAAGGCCACGCCGAAGGCAAAAAACAGGGTCATCACGAAGTCGAGGTAACTGGTGATGTCGGTCATCATTTCCACGCCGGCCGGGGTGGCGGCAGCGAAGAACTTGAAGATCAACGGGAACACCAGGAAGTAGGCGAACGCCATGCCGGTGTAGAACAACAGGATGCTCGATACCAGCAATGGCACGGCGATGCGCTTCTCATGCTTGTACAGGCCCGGTGCAATAAAGCCCCAGATCTGATGCAGGATCACCGGGATCGCCAGGAACAGCGACACCATCATGGTCAGCTTCAACGGCGTGAGGAACGGTGACGACACATCGGTGGCGATCATCGTCGCGCCCGCCGGCAAATACTGGCGCAGGGGCGTAGAGACGAAGGTGTAGATCTGCTGGGTAAAGGCGAACAACCCGGCAAAGATGATGAAGATTGCCGCTACGCAGCGCAGCAGGCGGGTACGCAGCTCGGTGAGGTGCGAGACCAGCGGCATGTGCTGGTCGGTTTCCGGTTTATCAGCGCTCATGGGGCTCGCGGCGGCAATGTAGGGTCATGGGGCGCGGGCGACGCAACGGGCGTCGGCGCATGCTCTGTCGGGGCGGGAGCGGGCGGGGTGTGTTCCACCGCCGGTGCGGCTTCGGCCACGGGGGTTGGCGCAATGCTGTGTTCAGCCACCGGCTGGACCGGTTTGGCCGACTCATTCACCGGGTTCAGAATGTTCCGCGCTTCCTGCTCCAACGACAAAATATGTTCGTTGTGCAGTTGCCGGCGGATCTCGTCAGCGCCGATTTCCCGTTCAACTTCCTGTTTGATGGCGTTGAAACTGCGTTTCAGGCGCCCGATCCATAGGCCGGCCGTGCGTGCGGCACCGGGCAGGCGTTCCGGCCCCAGCACCAGTAAGGCAACAAGGCCGACGAGGAGCAGTTCAGAGAAGCTGATACCAAACATTAGTCAGTGCTCACAAGTCTTTGCGGGTCGGCTCTTCGACTTTCTCAGCCTGTACGTCGAAGGTACGACGTTCGGTGATTGGCTGGGTGGCCTGCGGATGCACAGGCTGGACCGGCGGCACCGGATTGACCACCGGGTCGGCAGGCTTTTCATCGTCGTTCATGGCTTTGCGAAAGCCCTTGATCGACTCGCCCACATCGGTGCCCAGGTTTTTGAGTTTCTTGGTGCCGAACACCAGTACTACCACCACCAGAATGACGATCCAGTGTTTCCAGTCAAAAATGCCCATGCTGCAATTCCTCTGTGAAAGTTATTCAGGCGGACGGGCGCGAGGCCTTTTCGGCATGCCCGGACAAGCCGAAGCGACGGTCCAGTTCATCCAGCACTGCCTGTGGATGCTGCCCCAGTTGGGCGAGCATGACCAGACTGTGGAACCACAAATCGGCGGTTTCGTAGATCACATCGCTGCAGTCGCCGCTGATCTGCGCGTCCTTGGCGGCGATGATGGTCTCGACGGATTCTTCGCCGAGCTTTTCCAGAATCTTGTTCAAGCCCTTGTGGTACAGGCTGGCGACATACGAGCTGTCGGCGTCCGCGCCTTTGCGGTCTTCCAGCACCTGGGCCACACGGTTCAGGGTATCGCTCATATCAGTGTCCTGCCGAGTAGATGGCGTGCGGGTCTTTGAGCACCGGCTCGACGACTTTCCATGCGCCGTTCTCGAACACGCGATAGAAGCAGCTGTGACGGCCAGTGTGGCAGGCGATGTCGCCGATTTGCTCGACCATCAGGATTACCACGTCGGCGTCGCAGTCGATGCGCATCTCGTGCAGGGTTTGCACGTGCCCGGACTCTTCGCCCTTGCGCCACAGTTTGCCACGCGAGCGTGACCAGTAGATGGCGCGCTGCTCAGCGGCAGTCAGGCTCAAGGCCTCGCGGTTCATCCAGGCCATCATCAACACACGCCCGGTTTTGTAGTCCTGGGCAATGGCTGGCACCAGGCCGTCACTGTCCCACTTGATCTCGTCCAGCCAGTCTTTCATGTTCCGCTCCGGCAATTTGCGACAGTGTATAACCGGATTGGCTATCGACGCACGATCAGATAAAGGCCCACGGCGACCATGATACCGGCCGGCCAGTGGCCCAGTTGATTCAACGGCCCGCCGATCGCCAGCATTACGCCGCCCACCAGGTGCGCGGCGCCCAGCAGGCGCAGGAACCAGTCGTCCCTGCGCTTCTGCCACGGCGGCGCGGGGTCTTTGGCGTGGGGCTGGGACATGCGCTCCAGCAGGTCGCGGGTCATGTTGGCCAGGTGCGGCAACTGTTCCATTTGGCTGTGCAGGTTGCCCAGCATGGTTTTCGGGCTCATCCGCTCGCGCATCCAGCGTTCCAGAAACGGCTGGGCGGTGTTCCACAGGTCCAGGTCCGGGTACAGCTGGCGGCCCAAACCTTCGATGTTCAGCAAGGTTTTTTGCAGCAATACCAGCTGCGGCTGCACTTCCATATTGAAGCGGCGCGCGGTCTGGAACAGGCGCATCAGCACCTGGCCGAATGAAATATCCTTTAACGGTTTTTCAAAGATCGGCTCGCACACGGTGCGGATCGCCGCTTCGAATTCGTTAAGTTTGGTTTCCGCCGGCACCCAGCCCGAATCGATGTGCAATTGCGCCACGCGGCGGTAGTCGCGCTTGAAAAAGGCAAACAGGTTACGCGCCAGGTAGTCCTGGTCTTCCGGGGTCAGGCTGCCGACGATGCCGCAGTCGATCGCGATGTACTGCGGGCTCCACGGGTTGACGGTGCTGACGAAGATGTTGCCCGGGTGCATGTCGGCATGGAAGAAGCTGTCGCGGAACACCTGGGTGAAGAAAATCTCCACGCCGCGCTCGGCGAGCATTTTCATGTCGGTGCGCTGGTCGGCCAGGGTGGCGAGGTCAGTGACCTGCACGCCGTAGATGCGCTCCATCACCAACACTTTCGGGCGGCACCAGTCCCAATACACCTGCGGCACGTACAGCAGCTGCGAGCCTTCGAAGTTGCGCTTGAGCTGGCTGGAGTTGGCAGCTTCGCGCAGCAGGTCGAGTTCGTCGTAGATGGTTTTTTCGTAATCGGCGACCACATCAACCGGGTGCAGCAGGCGCGCATCGGCGCTGAAGCGTTCGGCCGCGCGGGCAAGGATGAACAGCCACGCCAGGTCCTGGCCGATGATCGGCTTGAGGCCGGGGCGAATCACTTTCACCACCACTTCTTCGCCGGTCTTCAACTGCGCCGCGTGCACCTGGGCGACCGAGGCCGAGGCCAGCGGGTCGACGTCGAAGCGGCTGAACACCTCGCTGATTTTCTTGCCCAGTTGCTCTTCGATCAGCTTCATCGACTGCTGCGAGTCGAACGGCGGTACGCGGTCCTGCAACAGCATCAGCTCGTCGGCAATGTCCTCCGGCAGCAAGTCGCGGCGCGTGGAGAGAATTTGCCCGAACTTGATAAAGATCGGCCCCAGATCCTGCAACGCCAGGCGCAGGCGCGCGCCACGGGTGAGTTCCAGCTGTTTGCGCGGGAACCAGCGCCACGGCAGCACGTAGCGCACCGCCAGCAGGAACCACGGCAGCGGCAGGGCAAACAGCAGGTCATCGAGGCGGTAGCGGATTACCACGCGCTGGATACGAAACAAACGGCGGACGGCGAGCAGCTTCATGCGTTATCGCTTGGATCAAGGGAACGGCTCAGGCGCTCGAAGCGTGCCTCAAGGCGTTCCAGGTCGATTTTGGCCTTGTCGAGTTCACGAAAGCGCGCTTGCGCTTCGCGTTCTCCGACCAGGGTGCGCGATTCTTCGCTCAGGTATTCGGCGAGGTTCTGGTTGAGGCTGGCAAACCCCTGCTGGTACCAGCGCGAGCGGCTGCGCAGGTGCCCGCTGATCAACTGGGTGGCCACGGGGCCGATCCAGCGCGACAGCTCGTATTCCCAGTCCAGCTCCAGGTCTTGCAACACGGCGGCCAGGTCCATCAGCGCCGCGCTGTCGCCTTCCAGCTCCACATCGGCACTGTGCAGGATGGCGGTCTTGTTGCGGCTTACCGCCAGGTGCAACAGGCTCGAAGCCGGCGCACGCAGGGTGCAGTCGGCTTCGGCCGCCCAGTCGGTGGCGAGCAGCAGGCCTTCATCACTCGGCAGGATAAACAGCTGCAAGGCAGGGCTGCGGCAGTCGACGGCAATCACCTTGCCGTTCAAGTGCGCGAGCCGCGCCATGGCGGTGCTGTCCAGGCGCAGTACACGGTTGAGGCCGTGTTCAACGCTGGCGAGAAGACCCTTGAGCAGCATCAGGGCTTGATGCCACGGTGCAGGGCGACGATACCGGAGGTCATGTTGTGGTAGGTCACGCGGTCGAAACCGGCGTCTACCATCATCGACTTCAGGGTTTCCTGGTCGGGGTGCATGCGGATCGATTCGGCCAGGTAGCGATAGCTCTCGGCGTCATTGGTGATCAGCTTGCCCATCAATGGCATGAAGGCGAACGAGTAGGTGTCGTAGACCTTGGACATCAGCGCGTTGGTCGGCTTGGAAAATTCCAGCACCAACAAGCGGCCACCCGGCTTGAGCACGCGCAGCATCGAGCGGATCGCGTCTTCCTTGTGGGTCACGTTGCGCAAGCCGAAGGCGATGGTCACGCAGTCGAAATGGTTGTCGGGGAACGGCAGCTTTTCAGCGTCGGCCTGGACGAATTCGATATTGCCGGCCACGCCTTTATCCAGCAGGCGGTCGCGACCGACCTTGAGCATCGAGCCATTGATATCAGCCAGCACCACCTGGCCGGTAGGGCCAACGAGCTTGGAGAACTTGGCTGCCAGGTCGCCCGTGCCGCCAGCGATGTCGAGCACGCGGTTGCCGGTGCGTACGCCCGACAACTCGATGGTGAAGCGCTTCCACAGGCGGTGCATGCCGCCTGAAAGCACGTCGTTCATCAAGTCGTACTTGGCGGCGACGGAGTGGAACACCTCAGCGACTTTTTCCGCTTTCTGGCTTTCCGGAACGTTCTTGAAGCCGAAGTGAGTGGTGGGTTCGGCATCGCTGCCTTTGCGCTGATCAGTCATATCGCTGTCACCAAAAGAGAATGCGGGACATGATAATCCCCACGACCCTCTTTGTCTTGGCAAGGCTGAAGGTAAGATAGGCGGTCACCGAGACCTTTTGCCGCATGGCGGGTGTTCCAGTCGTTATAAAAAGGAGTCATAGCAATGGCCCGTATTACCGTTGAACGTGCACATTCCCTGGGTAAAGAAGGCGCGCGGGCGAAGGCCGAGAAGTTGGCGAGCAAACTCAAGGAGCAATATGGCCTGGAGCCGTCGTGGTCCGGCGATACCTTGAACCTCAAGCGTTCGGGGGTAAAAGGCACTGTATTAGTCGCCGATGATTCACTGCGCATTGATGTGGAACTCGGCCTGTTGATGTCGGCCATGAGTGGCACCATCAAATCCGAAATCGAGAAAGCCCTGGATAAGGCGCTGGCCTGATTCGCGAGTTCTTAGGGTGCCGATTCTAATTTTTCACCCTACTTTGTGCCCACGCCCTCAACTCTGCGGGCCGTTCCCCCACCCTGTTTTGCGTGAGGTGCACCATGGCCAAAGTTATTTTGAAGAAAAAAATCGACGTTCAGTCCACCGCCCTGAGTGACGTTAGAAGCTATGCCCGCAAGATCTGGCTGGCAGGGCTTGGCGCCTATGCCAAGGTCGGCAGTGAAGGCAGCGAGTACTTCAAAGAGCTTGTGAAGAGTGGTCAACATGTTGAAAGCAAAGGCAAAAAAGTTGTGGTTGAACAACTTGATGCTGCCAACAGTCAGATTGACCAAGTAAAGAGTAATGTCTCGAGCGTCAAAGGTGTGGTTGAACTTCAACTGGATAAAGTTGAAAACGCTTTTGACGCGCGTATTGCCAGTGCCTTGAATCGGATCGGCATTGCGTCTAAACATGACGTTGAGACACTCTCTGCTAAGCTCGAAGAGCTGACGACATTGCTAGAACGTGTCGCGCGTAAACACTAAGGAGACATCGGGATGGCTGTTAAAAAGACTACTCAGAAAGAAGGCAGCTCGTGGGTCGGGGAAGTTGAAAAATATTCCCGTAAGATCTGGCTTGCTGGTTTAGGCGTGTACTCGAAGGTTAGCAGTGACGGCGGCAAATACTTCGAGACCCTGGTCAAGGACGGTGAAAAAGCCGAGAAGTTGACCAAAACCACGGTTGGTAAAAAAGTTGAAGCGGCCAAGGCAACTGCCGGTTCTGCCAAGTCGAGCATTTCTGACACGTGGGGCAAGTTGGAAGAAACATTCGACAAACGCCTCAACAGTGCCATTTCGCGACTGGGCGTGCCGAGCAAGGCAGAGCTGAAGACGCTGCACAGCAAGGTCGACACTCTGACCAAGCAAATTGAAAAACTCACCGGCGCTAAAGTGGCCCCGGCTAAAACAGCAGCGGCCAAACCTGCTGCCAAGCCAGCCGCTAAAACCGCTGCTGCCAAACCGGCTGCCAAAACCGCAGCCAAGCCTCTGGTTAAAGCCGCCGCCAAACCGGCTGCAAAACCCGCGGCCAAAGCTCCAGCCAAAGCGGCTGCAAAACCTGCCGCCAAGCCTGCTGCGAAAACTGCAGCGGCAAAACCAGCCGCCAAGCCTGCCGCGAAACCCGTGGCCGCTAAAACTGCTGCCAAGCCTGCTGCAAAATCAGCGGCCAAACCAGCGGCTAAAACCGCTGCCGCGAAACCTGCTGCCAAGCCAGCCGCCAAACCGGCTGCGGCGAAAAAGCCTGCGGCTGCCAAGAAGCCGGCTGCTCCAAAGGCAGCTGCCGCCAAGCCTGCAACCCCTGCGCCAAGCGCTTCGACAGCCAACTCGGTGTCCGCACCCAGCCACGCTGCTACCACCCCGACTGCAACGCCGGTAACCCCGACGTCCTCCAGTCAGTCCTGATTTTTTCAGGGCGTAAAAAAATGCCCGGCCTGCGAAGGTCGGGCATTTTTTATGGAGGTCTCATAAACACTGCACCTCCAATGTGGGAGCGGGCTTGCTCGCGAATGCGGTGCGTCAGTCAACCTATCTGGTACTGACACACCGTATTCG